>NZ_JAQYWZ010000427.1:0-209 GCF_036290945.1 Streptomyces sp. BE303 | reverse complement strand
GGCGGCAGGTGTGGCAGCGGCTGACCGCCGGACTGGACGGCCTGCCGGTCGCCGACCCGACCGGCGGTGCGTTCGCCCAGGCCCGCAGGCGGGTGGGGGCCGAGCCGATGCGCTGGCTGTTCGACCTGCTACGCGGCCCGGCCGCCGGAATCGGCACCACCGGGGCGTGGTGGCGGGGGCTGCTGGTCTGCGCGATCGACGGCACGACG
>NZ_JAQYWZ010000426.1:0-364 GCF_036290945.1 Streptomyces sp. BE303 | reverse complement strand
GTAGTCCTCGGCATGGCGGACCAGGTCGAGGGCGTCGGGTATCTCCTCCAAGAACAGCTTCTCGTACTTCAGCGAGCCGAAGCCCCGCTCGCGTGAGCCGTTCTGGCGCGGGGTACGGACCCTGGTGCGTACGTGCCGCAGCTCGGGGCGGGTGGCGATGAACGCCTCGAAGCGGAACGAGCGGAACGTTCCGCCTTTGTCGGTGACGAACGTGACCAGCGGCATCACGGTGCCGTCGGTCGCGCGCCGGGCCAGGTCGACCAGCTGGGCTCCGGCGAGCCGTTCGGCTTCGGCGAGGGCGAGCTCGATGGCGGCGATGGCGTCGTGCTGGTTCGCGGTCGGGGCCACGTGCCAGCCCAGCTCG
>NZ_JAQYWZ010000425.1:0-315 GCF_036290945.1 Streptomyces sp. BE303 | reverse complement strand
TGGGTGGTGGTATTGGTTGTTTGTTGTGGGGTGTTTTTGGGGTTGTTGGGGGGGGGGGGGGTGTTTGTGGGCTGGGGGGGGGGGGGGGTGTTGGTTTTGGGTTGGGGGGGTGGGGGGGGGGGTGGGGGGTGGGGGGGGGGGTGGGGGGTTTGTTTTGGGGGGGGGGGGGGGGGGCGGGCGCGCAACTTTTGCGTGATGTTTAATACACTTTCAATCACCCGCGGCTGGATATGAAACATCGGGATGTGGTTCTGTGGGTTATCCAGCCCCCACAACTTGATCTTGTTGGGGTTTCACTGCCCGGTTTTCTTGGCC
>NZ_JAQYWZ010000424.1:0-362 GCF_036290945.1 Streptomyces sp. BE303 | reverse complement strand
GGTCTCGAACCAGTCGTCGCAGCGGACCCGGGTGGTGATCTCGCGCTCCTTGCGGCCGCTCTTCTCCCAGCCGGCGATCCACTCGCCGTAGGGGGACTCGTGGCCGTTGTCGGAGAGGGCCTGGGGGAGCGCGCGGATCCGGCCCAGCGGGAAGCCGTGGTTGTCGTAGACCTACAGCGGCTGCCAGGGCTCACCAGCGTCCGGGTAGGCGTCCGGGTCCCCCGCGGCCGCGAGCCGCCGACGCCGGCCCCCCGCCTGGCGCCGCGGGCCGGCGCGCGGCCGGGCGCCGGCCTCCCGCCATCGAGGCCTCCGGCTGCTCGACGAAGTCGACCTTCTGGAACTGTCGGTTCATCGACTTGGCC
>NZ_JAQYWZ010000423.1:0-960 GCF_036290945.1 Streptomyces sp. BE303 | reverse complement strand
GTTGCACCTGGACGCGTTGGTCGGTACGGATCTCGACGCGTTCGTGGTGTTCTCGTCGATCTCGGGTGTCTGGGGCAGCGGGGAGCAGGCGGCGTACGGGGCGGCGAACGCGGCGCTGGACGCGCTGGTGGCGCGGCGTCGCGCGCAGGGCCTGCCGGGTACCGCCGTCGCGTGGGGTCCGTGGGCCCGGGTCGGCATGGCGGCGGACGACGAGACGGCCACGCAGTTGCGCCGCCGGGGTCTGAGCCCGATGGATCCCGCCCGGGCGCTGGCCGCGCTGGCATCGGCCGTCGGCTCGGGCGAGGCGGCCGTCACCGTCGCGGACGTCCGCTGGGCGGACTTCCTGCCGCTGTTCACTGCCGTTCGCGAGCGGCCGCTGTTCGCCAGGCTGGCCCCCGCCATGACGGGAGGTCCCGTGCCGGAGGAGACCGGTCTGGCCGCACGGCTCGCCGGCCTGTCGGCGGTGGAGCGGCACCGGGCGGTGCTGGACCTGGTGCGGGCCGAGGTGGCCGTGGTGCTCGGCCATGCGTCGGCCGGGGCGGTCGAGGCGTCGCGGGCGTTCAAGGAGCTGGGCTTCGACTCGCTGACGGCCGTCGAGCTGCGGAACCGGTTGCAGGCCGCGACCGGGCTGGTGCTTCCCGCGACGCTGGTCTTCGACTACCCGGACGCCGAGCGGCTCGCCGCCTTCGTGCTGGGACGTTTCGCTCCGGGCACCTTCGTGTCGGACGCGACCGTCGCGGCAGCCGTCGCGCCTGCCGGCGACGACCCGGTGGTGATCGTGGGGATGGGTCTGCGGTTGCCGGGTGGTGTGGGGACGCCCGAGGAGTTCTGGGATCTGGTCGCGTCCGGGAGGGACGGGATCGGGGCGTTCCCGACGGATCGTGGGTGGGATCTGGAGGGGTTGTACCACCCGGATCCGGAGCATGCGGGGACGTTCTACGCCCGGGAGGGCGGGTTCCT
>NZ_JAQYWZ010000422.1:0-8583 GCF_036290945.1 Streptomyces sp. BE303 | reverse complement strand
GGCGGGCGGCTGCTGAGCGCCTTTTCGCCGTTCCCGGCCGTGGGGGGGGGGGGGTTAGGCGCCGCGCACGGGCGGGCGGGTTGTTGGGGGGGTTGTTTGAGTACCCGGGGGGGTTAAGTGTCGGGGTGGCGGGGGCCGGGGCGCGAAAGCCCCCCCCCCCCACGGCCGGGAACGGCGAAAAGGCGCTCAGCAGCCGCCCGCCACCGCCGGAATGATCGAGACGCTCGCGCCGTCCTTGATCTCCGTGGCCAGACCCTCGGCGAACCGCACGTCGTCGTCGTTCACGTAGACGTTCACGAAACGGCGCAGCTTGCCGGTGTCGTCGAGGATGCGCGCGGCGATCCCGGCGTGGTTCTTCTCCAGGTCGGCGATGACGTCACCCAGGGTGGCGCCCTCGGCGGACACCTCGCTGGCACCACCGGTGTAGGTGCGCAGGATGGTCGGGATGCGGACGTTGGCGCTCATGGGGGTCTTCTCCTCGTTGCGGGGCGGGGGTGTACCGGGGAAGGACGGCGAGGGCCGGTGCCGGACGGGTCCGGGCCGGTCAGGCGGACGCCAGGCCGGCGTCGCGGAACGACGCCAGCGTCGGCCGGATCACAGCGGTCATGCCGGCCTCCGAGACGGCGTCCAGCGTCTTGAGGCCGTCTCCGGTGTTGATCGCGACGGTCTCCTTCGACGGGTCCAGCTGTCCCGTCTCGACCAGCTTCTTCAGCACGCCGACGGTCACCCCGCCCGCGGTCTCGGCGAAGACGCCCTCGGTCCGGGCCAGCAGCCGGATCGCCGCCACGACCTCCTCGTCCGTCACGTCCTCCACCGCGCCACCGGTACGCCGGGCGATGTCGAGCACGTACGGGCCGTCGGCCGGGTTGCCGATCGCCAGCGACTTGGCGATGGTGTCCGGCTTGACCGGCCGGATCACGTCGTGGCCGGCCTTGAACGCCGCCGACACCGGCGAGCAGCCCGCCGCCTGGGCGCCGAAGACCCGGTACGGCCGGTCCTCGACCAGGCCGAGCCTGATCAGCTCCTGCAGCCCCTTGTCGATCTTGGTCAGCTGCGACCCCGAGGCGATCGGGATCACGATCTGCTCCGGCAGCCGCCAGCCCAGCTGCTCGCAGATCTCGTACGCCAGCGTCTTGGAGCCCTCGCCGTAGTACGGCCGCAGGTTGACGTTGACGAAGCCCCAGCCCTCGCCGGCCGGGTCACCGATCAGCTCCGAGCAGAAGCGGTTCACGTCGTCGTAGTTGCCCTCGATGCCGACCAGCTCGCCGCCGTACACCCCGGCCATCACGACCTTGCCCTGCTCCAGGTCGTGCGGGATGAACACGCAGGACTTGAAGCCGGCCCGGGCCGCGGCCGCGCCCACCGCACCGGCCAGGTTGCCGGTCGACGAGCAGGACAGCGTGGTGTAGCCGAAGGCCCGCGCGGCCTCGATGGCACAGGCCACCACGCGGTCCTTGAAGGAGTGGGTCGGGTTGCCCGAGTCGTCCTTGATGTGCAGCTGGGCGGTGAACCCGAGCTCGCGGCCCAGGTTGTCGGCCTTCACCAGCGGGGTCCACCCCGGGTTCAGGTTCGGCTTGGAGGCGACGTCGGCCGGCACCGGCAGCAGCGGAGCGTACCGCCAGATCGACGCCGGACCGGCCTCGATGCGCTTGCGCAGTTCCTCCGCGCCCTCGCTGCCGAACTCGTAGGCGATCTCCAGCGGGCCGAAACACTCCACGCAGGCGAAGCTGGGGCCGAGCGGGAACCGGGTGCCGCACTCGCGACAGGACAGCGCGGCGGCGGGGCCGAGGTCAACGGTGACGGGTGCGGCGGTGTCGATAGCCATGATGGCGGAGGCCTCTCTCCTCATCTTCCCCGTGACGCGGGCGCGCCACAGGCCGGAATTGGCACCTGTCCCGCCGGCGCTGTTGACAACAGCCGCGCGAGAAGGTTGCCGGGACGTCAACGGGCCGTTCCCTCAGTCCCTCTGGATGAGCTCTGTGAAGTTGTGGTCATGCTCAGCGGAGACCCCGGCGTGCGAAGGTGCGACCGCTGTACGAAGACTGTATCCGAAGGCGTCAACCCCGAACGGGATCGTCCGCCACGCGAGATGACCCGTCCCATCCCACCTCGCCGAGGAGAGAACAGTGCCCGCCGAACCGATCCCCGCGCTCCTCCCCGAGACGGCGTCCTGGCTGCGCCGACGCTCGTGGAGCGCGGCCGACCGCCCGGTGGACGTCCTGCTGGCGGCCAAGCGCGCACTGGGCCCGGCCGGCACGGTCAGCGTCGTCCTCCCCGCCCTGGACGAGGAGGCCACGGTCGGCGACATCGTCCGCACCATCCGCCGCGAGCTGGTGGAACGGCTGCCGCTGGTCGACGAACTGGTCGTGGTCGACTCCGGCTCGGCCGACGCCACCGCCGCGGTCGCCGCCGAGGCCGGTGCCACCGTCGTCCACCGCGACACGATCCTCCCGCGGCTGCCCGCCGCCCCCGGCAAGGGCGAGGTGCTCTGGCGATCGCTGCTGGTCACCCGCGGTGAGATCGTCTGCTTCGTCGACGCCGACCTGCGCGCGTTCGATCCCGCCCTGGTCTCCGGCATCGTCGGCCCGCTGCTCACCGACCCGGACATCCACCTGGTCAAGGCCATGTACGACCGCCCGCTGGAGACCGACGGGGCGGTCGTCCCGGCCGGCGGCGGCCGGGTCACCGAACTGGTCGCCCGCCCCCTGCTCAACCTGCACTGGCCGGAACTCGCCGGTTTCGTCCAGCCGCTCGGCGGCGAGTACGCGGCCCGCCGTTCCCTGCTCGAACGCCTGCCCTTCCCGACCGGCTACGGCGTCGAACTCGGCCTGCTCGTCGACGCCCTGGAGACGGCCGGGCTGGACGCGCTCGCCCAGGTGGACGTCGGCGTCCGCCACCACCGGCACCAGGACGGCCAGGCGCTCGGCCGGATGGCCGCCACCATCTACCGCACCGCCCTGGAGCGGCTCGACCGCACCCACCGGCTCAAGGCCGCCGCCGACCTGGTCCACCCGCTGCTCACCCAGTTCACCCGCGACCCGGAGACCCGCGCCTTCACGGCCCACACCCACCCGGTCACCGCCACCGAGCGCCCGCCGATGCACACCGTCCCCGAATACGCCACCCGGCGCTGAGGGGTTTGCGACCCGGGACCCCCGGCAACCAACCAACCATGGGCGATCTCACGACCGAACGTTCGAATTCGACCGGCACTGCCCCCGTCCTGGTGGCGTCCAACCGGGGACCGGTGTCCTTCGGCACCGCGGACGACGGCACGCTGACCCTCCGCAGAGGCGGCGGCGGCCTGGTCTCAGGGCTCTCCGCCATCGACGACCCGGACGCCGTCTGGGTCTGCGCCGCCCTCTCCGACGCCGACCGCAGGGCCTCCCGGGAGGCCCCCGACGGACGCCTCGACCGGGCCGGCCACGACGTCGGCGGGCAGGCCGTCCGGATGCTGGACATAGACCCGGAGACCTTCGCCCGGGCCTACAACGGCGTCGCCAACTCGACGCTCTGGTTCATCCACCACCTGCTGTACGACACCCCGACCGCGCCCGCCTTCGACGCCGGCTTCCGCACCGAGTGGCAGGCCTACACCGCGTACAACGCCGCCTTCGCCGGGGCCCTCGCCGCAGAGGCCGCACCCGGCGCCGCCGTCCTGGTCCAGGACTACCACCTCTCGCTGACCCCGGCGCTGCTCCGCGCCGCCCGCCCCGACCTGCGGATCGGCCACTTCTCGCACACCCCCTGGGCCCCGCCCGAGTACTTCCGGCTGCTGCCCGACGACATCGCCGAGACCGTCCTGACCGGCATCCTCGGCGCCGACCGGGCCGGGTTCCTCACCCGGCGCTGGGCGCTCGCGTTCGCCGACTGCTGCGAAGCCGTCCTCGGCGCCGCCGTCGACCGCGACGCCCTCACCGTCACCCACGAGGGCCGCACCACCCACCTCGGCGTGCACGGTCTCGGCGCCGACGCCGGCTTCCTGCGCGAGCGCGCCCACCGCCCGGACGTCGACGACCGCCTCGCCACCCTGCGCGCCGCCGTCGGCGACCGCCGGACCGTCGTCCGGGTCGACCGCACCGAGCTGAGCAAGAACATCGTCCGCGGCTTCCAGGCGTACCGGCACCTGCTGCGCACCCGTCCCGAGTGGCGCGACCGGGTGGTCCACATCGCCTTCGCCTACCCGTCCCGCACCGACCTCGCCGAGTACCGCGCCTACACGGCCCGGGTGCAGGCGCTGGCCGAGGAGATCAACGAGGAGTTCGCCACCCCCGGCTGGCAGCCGGTGATCCTGCACGTCGACGACGACTTCCCGCGCTCGCTGGCCGCGTACCGGATGGCCGACGTCGCCCTGGTCAACCCGATCCGGGACGGCATGAACCTGGTCGCCAAGGAGGTCCCGGTGGTCTCCGACGACGGCTGCGCCCTCGTCCTGTCCCGCGAGGCCGGTGCCCACGCCGAGCTCGGCGAGGACGCGCTCACCGTCAACCCGTACGACGTCGTCGCCACCGCCGAGGCCCTGCACGCCGGGCTCACCATGCCGGCCGGCGAGCGCGCCGACCGCACCAAGCGGCTCGTGGCCGCCGCGACCGCGCTCCCGCCCCAGCAGTGGTTCCTCGACCAGCTCAACGCCCTGCGCTGAGCTCCTCCCCCAGTGCCGCCAGCAGTTCCACCACGCCGGCCGGGCCCGGGACCACCAGGTCCGCCCGGTCGGCGAGTTCCCGCACCGGCGCGTCCCCCACCGCGCCGCTGCAGACCGTCACGCCGGCCAGGCCCTCCCCGCGCAGCTTCTCCACGGCCGCGAAGGCCGCGACGTCCCCCAGGTCGTCCCCCGCGTACAGCACGGACCGGGCGCCGCGCTCGCGCAGGAAGCCCTCCAGTGCCGCCCCCTTGTCCACCCCCGGCGGTCGCAGCTCAAGGACCAGCCGACCGGGCTCCACCACCAGGCCGTGCTCGGCCGCCAGTGCGCCGACCGGTTCCACCAGCCGCTCGAACGCGACGGCGGGCTCGGCCGTCCGCCGGGTGTGCACGGCCAGCGACCGGCCCTTGTCCTCCACCCACGTCCCGTCCGGCGCCCCGGCCGCCGCCAGGACGTCCGGCAGCGCCGCCCGGACCGCGGCCACCCCGGGGTGCACCGGCGGCGCGGTCAGCTCACCGGCCTCCCACCGCTCCGCGCCGTAGTGCCCGAGCACCACCACCCCGCCGACCTCGGCGAAGCCCCCGTACTCCACCGCCAGCCCGGCCGGGCGCCCGGTCACCACCACGACCGCCCCGACGTGCGGCACCAGGCCGCGCAGGGCGTCCGCCGCGCCCGGGTGCGCCCGGGCACGGCTCGGGTCGGACACGATCGGTGCCAGCGTGCCGTCGAAGTCCAGGGCGACCACCGCCGCCCGCGGCTCTTCGAGCAACGCCGCCAAGCCCGCCCGTCCGTCGTCCGTCAGCGGTCGCGCAATCTCAGCAAGGCCCATGACAGGGACCGTACCCGGGCCGGACGGGGGTCATCCGTCGACGCGGCGGTCGGGCTCCCGGGTCGGGCGCCGGGGCGGCGCCCGCCTACCGTGCCGCGCGCCGGGCGTCCCGGACCCGCCGGAGCCGGTTCACCAGCACCGGCGCGTGCGCCAGTGCCTCCGGTCGGTCGAGCAACGCGTTCAGCAGCTGGTAGTACCGGGTGCTGGAGAGTCCCAGCTCCTCCCGGACGGCCCGTTCCTTGGCGCCGGCCGTCCGCCACGACCGGCCCTCCAGCTCCAGCACCGCCCGGTCCCGCTCGTCCAGCTCACCCGCGCCCATGCCGGCCAGCCTACTTGCGGAGCCTCGCGGCCTCCTTGACGGCCGTCTGCTGGAGGTCCTCCAGGACCGGCTTGGGGTCGGCGGTCGCGGCCGCCCCGATCCCGGCCTTGATCCGGTTGGAGACCTCCACCCAGGCCGGGTCGCCGAACGGGTAGAAGCTCGCGTTGCCCAGCCCGGCCGCGAACTGCTTCAGGGCCTCGTGCTTGGGGTCCTTGCTGATCGCGTCGAAGGCGTCCTGGGTGACCGGCAGCAGGTTGTAGGTCTCGTCGAACTTGAGCTGGTTGTCCTTCGCGTAGACGAAGGAGAGGAACTTGCGGATCTCGTTGCGGTGCCCGTTGGCCTTGAAGGCCATCATCCAGTCGGCCACCCCGAGGCTGCCGGTCTTCGCCAGGCCGTCCTTCTTCGGGATCGCCGTCGTGCCGAAGTCGATCTTCCCCTTGGCGGCCATCCGCAGCAGGGTCGGGTGCCCGTTCAGCATCGCGACCTTCCCGGCGGCGAAGTCGCTGAACACGGGGGTGCGGTTCATCTTGCCGGGTTCGGGGTAGGTCAGCCCGGTGGCGACCAGGTTGGTCCTGAGCCAGTTGAAGGTCGCCTGGTTCTGGGTGCTGTCGATGGTGTAGTTGCCGACGTCGTCGGAGAGGCTGCCGCCGCCGCTCAACGTCCACAGCATCGACTCGGCCGGGGCCTCCTCCGGTCCGAGCGGGAGCCCGTACGGCGTCACGCCCGGCACCTTGGCCTTGATCTTCTCGGCGGCCTGCTTGAGCTCGTTCCAGGTGGTCGGCGGCTTGTCGACGCCGGCCTTCTGGAAGATCGCCTTGTTGTAGAAGAGCACCCGGGAGGAGGAGACGAACGGAATGCCGTACTGCGTGCCGAGCACCTGCCCGGCGTGCGAGAACGACTCCATGATGTTCGCCTGGGTCTCCAGCGAGAGCACGTCCGAGGCGGTGTAGAGCCGGTCGGCGCCGGCCTGGTCGGCGAAGCCGCCGGTCTGCAGCAGGTCGGGCGACTTCCCGCTCTTGACCAGGTCGTCGACCTTCTTGCCGATGTCGGTCCAGCTCTCCACCTGGACGTCCACCTTGATGCCCGGGTTGGCGGTCTCGAAGCGCCGGGCGAGGTCGTCCCAGTACAGCTTGGAACTGGTCTCCGCGCTCTCGCCGTAGTCGGCCGCGACCAGCCGGAGGGTGATCGGGCCGTCGTCCTTGCCGCCGCAGCCGGTGAGCACCAGTGCTCCGGCCAGTGCGATGCCGGACAACCGGGTGGGGACCTTGGCGCGCCTGTCCAACGCGGGTACCGCCTTCGAGGGGGAGTCTTGCGGGAGCGACGAACCGGATCGGGGGGATCCGGCCGGGGGGAGGCGGCAAGGGTGCCAAACAGGCCACTCAGTGGTCCACACCTGTGGCCGGTCCGCGCCGGGTAGTTATCGAAGTGCGGAGGTCGTTGCACGATGCGCAATGAAATTCGGCCGTCCGACCCGCCGGACCCGGCCTCAAGGGATCCGGTCCGGTTCGTGCAAAGCGCCGCACACCGCATACTTCTGCGACAAAGCTCACCCCGCTGGACCAGACCAATCCGACAACTGGACTAGACCTCTCCGACCCACCCAAGGGAAACTGTCCTCCGTGAAGCACGTCATCGCACTCGATGTAGGCGGCACCGGCATGAAAGCCGCGTTGCTCGCCCAGGACGGCTCCGTGCTGTTCGAAGCACGACGCCCGACCGGGCGGGAACACGGCACGGACGCCGTGGTCGCCGCCATCCTCGACTTCGCCGCCGACCTGGCGGACGAAGGCCGCAGCCGCTTCGGCGTCGCCCCCGTGGCGGCGGGAGTCGCCGTCCCCGGGACGATCGACGAGAAGAACGGCATCGCGGTCTTCTCCGCCAACCTCGGCTGGCGCGACCTTCCGCTGCGCAAGCTGCTGGGAGAGCGCCTGGCCGCGGCGGACGGCGGCGCCATGCCGGTCGCCCTCGGCCACGACGTGCGCTCCGGGGGTCTCGCCGAGGGCCGGCTCGGCGCCGGCCGGGGCGTCGAACGCTTCCTCTTCATCGCCCTCGGCACCGGTATCGCCGGCGCCATCGGCATCCGGGGACGGATCGAGGCCGGAGCCCACGGCTACGGCGGCGAGATCGGCCACGTGGTGGTCCGGCCCGGCGGTCCCCAGTGCGGCTGCGGCGCCCGCGGCTGTCTGGAGACCCTCGCCTCCGCCTCCGCCGTCTCCCGCGCCTGGGCCGAGGCCGTGGGCGACCCCGACGCCGACGCGGCATCCTGCGCCGTCGCGGTGGACGCCGGGGACGCCCGCGCGGTCGCGGTCTGGCAGCGCGCCGTCGAGGCCCTGGCCGACGGCATCGTGCTGGCCCAGAGCCTGCTCGACCCGTCCACGGTGATCGTCGGCGGCGGGCTCGCCGAAGCCGGGGACACCCTCTTCACCCCGCTGCGTGCCGCGGTCACCGAGCGTCTGACCTTCCAGATGCCCCCCGAGGTCGTACCGGCCATGCTCAAAGACACCGCCGCGTCCCTGGGCGCGGGCCTGCTCGCCTGGGATCTGCTCTCGATGGAGGTGACCGCGTGACCGCGCGGAATCAATCTGCGGCCCTGCCGCGGCGAACCGCACTGGCCGGCGCCCGGCTGGTCCTGCCCGGCGGCATCGTCGAGGGCGACCGTCTCGCCGTCGAGGGCACCCGGATCGCCGGTCTCGGCGGCGCCACCACGGCCGGTGACCTCGACCTGACCGGGTACACCGTCGTCCCCGGCTTCGTCGACCTGCACGTCCACGGCGGCGGCGGCGCCTCCTACGCCTC
>NZ_JAQYWZ010000421.1:0-358 GCF_036290945.1 Streptomyces sp. BE303 | reverse complement strand
GGCCGCCCGCACGGACGTCCAGGTGCACCGGCAGGTCGATCAGCCCGCCCCTGCCGTCGGGGTGGTACAGACAGACGTCGCGGCCGCGGACCCCCAACACCGGGCGGAGCGGGTCGACCGCCGGATCGGCGGACCCGGTCGCGACCGCCCCCCGCGTGAGGAGCCAGAGCGGCGCCGCGATTCCGGCGTCGCCCAGTGCCTGGACCGCGGCGAGCGCGCCGGTGAGCGAACCCGCCGGTACCAGCACGCCGACCGGCGGTGCGTCGTGCGTCCGCACCCGCGCGGCCAGCTCGGCCCCAACGCCGATCTCCAACCGTCTCACCGACGCGCCGACACGTCTCACGACATAGGCGAGTGC
>NZ_JAQYWZ010000420.1:0-141910 GCF_036290945.1 Streptomyces sp. BE303 | reverse complement strand
GCCCCTACACCAGCAACCAGGAACGAACCGAAGCGCTCCCCGACTTCCTGCACGCCTACAACTACCATCGCTGCCACACCGCACTCGGAGGCCAACCCCCGATCACGCGTGTCAACAATCCTGCGGGTCAATACAGCTAGCTCTTGATGCGGTTGGTGAGTTCGGTGACCTGGTTGTAGATCGAGCGCCGCTCGGCCATCAGCGACCGGATCTTGCGGTCGGCGTGCATCACCGTGGTGTGGTCGCGACCGCCGAACTGCGCGCCGATCTTCGGCAGCGAGAGGTCGGTGAGCTCCCGGCACAGGTACATCGCGATCTGACGGGCCGTCACCAGTACGCGGCTGCGGGAGGATCCGCAGAGGTCGTCCACACCCAGCCCGAAGTAGGCGGCGGTCTGCTGCATGATGACCTGCGCGGTGATCTCCGGCCCCGCGTCCTCGTCGCCGCCCGGGATCAGGTCCTTGAGGACGATGCCGGCCAGCTCCAGGTCGACCGGCGCCCGGTTGAGGTTGGCGAAGGCGGTGACCCGGATCAACGCGCCCTCCAACTCCCGGATGTTCCGGGTGATCCGGGACGCGATGAACTCCAACACGTCCGCGGGGGCGTTCAGTTGCTCCTGGATCGCCTTCTTGCGCAGGATCGCGATGCGGGTCTCCAGCTCCGGCGGGGTGACGTCGGTGATCAGCCCCCACTCGAAGCGGTTGCGGAGCCGGTCCTCCAGCGTGGTCAGCAACTTGGGCGGCCGGTCGGAGGAGAGGACGATCTGCTTGTTGGCGTTGTGCAGGGTGTTGAAGGTGTGGAAGAACTCCTCCTGCGTGGACTCCTTGCTCGCCAGGAACTGCACGTCGTCCACGAGCAGGATGTCCATGTCCCGGTACCGCTTGCGGAAGGTGTCCGCCTTGCCGTCCCGGATCGAGTTGATGAACTCGTTGGTGAACTCCTCCGAGGACACGTAGCGCACCCGGGTGCCCGGGAAGAGGCTGCGGGAGTAGTGCCCGATGGCGTGCAGCAGGTGGGTCTTGCCCAGTCCGGACTCGCCGTAGATGAAGAGCGGGTTGTACGCCTTGGCCGGAGCCTCGGCGACGGCCACCGCGGCCGCGTGCGCGAACCGGTTGCTCGCGCCGATGACGAAGGTGTCGAAGAGGTACTTGGGGTTCAGCCGGGCGGCCGGCTCGTCCTTGCGGGAGCCCCCGGCCGGGGGACCGCCGGGCGGGGCCGGCACCCCGGGCACCGCCTGGCGGTCGGTGGCGCGCTCGGCGCCGCGGTCGGTCGGGGCCTTCTCCGCCGAGCGTCCGCCGGGCGGCCGGCCCGTGGGGGCGCGGCGGCCGGAGCCGGTCCGCGGGTGCTCGCCGGGGCCGGGGCCGTACGCGCCGCCGAACAGGTCGCCCTGCGTGGTCGAGGGCGGCCCGGGCACGGCGGGGCGGGGCGAGGGGCGCTGGGACTCCGCCTGGCGGTAGTCGTCCCGGTAGTCCTCGCGGTACTCCGGGGACGGCTCGGGGTAGCCGGAGCGCCCCTGGTCCTCGTCCCAGTCCTGCTGCCGGGACGGCACGCCGTACCCGCCCCCGGCCCCGCCGCCGTACGAGGGCGCCGGGTGCTCGGGGTAGCCGCCGCCGTACTGGTCGTGGCCGTACTGGTCGCGGCCGTGGTCCGACTCGTAGGGGCGCTCGTACGCGGGCCGTCCGTAGTCGGCGCCGCCGGTCTGCGGGGGGTACGGCTCGGAGGCCGGCGGCTCGGCCGGCACGGGGAAGGGGGCCACGGCGTTGGCGTCGACCATCACGGCGATCCGGACCGGACGGCTGAGCTCGCGGCTGAGGGCCTCGGTCAGCTGCGGGAGCAGCCGACCCTCCAGCACCTGCTTGGCCCGCTCGTTGGGGGTCGCCAGCAGGGCGGTGTCGTGCATCATCCACATCGGTTGGGTGCGCTGCACCCACTGCTTGTCCATCTCCCCGACGTCCGGGTCGCCGACCAGCCGCTCGACGACCCTTGCCCAGACAGGGACGAGGTCGCTGTTGACATCAGCCACTGGTGCACGCTTTCTCGGTTCCCCGCGGCTCCAGCAGGGGTGGTGGATCAAGGATCTGTGGATCGTGGTCCGTTACCGAAGAACAAACCAGACAAGTCCTGCAACGGTAGTCAGCGAACAGAGCCGGATCAAGTCGTTGTCCACAGGCTGTGGGCAAAGGGCGGGGCGGACGCCCCGGGAGGGGCGCGGACAAGCGGCTGGTTTGACCCTCGTGCCCCGTCCCGCGTACCGTAACCAGGTCGAGTTGTCGATGGCCGCTGCCGCATGTCCGCGGGTCCACCCGCTCCATAAGGCGCGCAGCACGGGCGCCGTGGATTGCCCAGAACCCCAGCCGAACTGGGGTGATGGGCCGGATTTCCGAATCAGGGGAGATCACGCGGACGCACGGTGACGGCCAAGCGATCTACCCGTCATCCTACGATTCACCTCAGGAGCCCCCGAGTGAGCAAGCGCACCTTCCAGCCGAACAACCGTCGTCGCGCCAAGACCCACGGCTTCCGGCTGCGTATGCGTACCCGCGCCGGCCGCGCCATCCTGGCTGCCCGCCGTGGCAAGGGCCGCACCAGCCTGTCCGCCTGATCCGCACCAGAGTCTGTTGTGCTGCCCTCCGAGAATCGGCTGCGGCGGCGCCAGGACTTCGCGACCGCAGTCAAACGCGGTCGCCGGGCCGGTAGGCCCCTACTGGTCGTCCATCTCGCCAGAGAGGACGCCCAGGGGGGCCGGACCGACCGGGCCAGCGACTCCCACCCGCACGTCGCCGAGGGGACCCCTTCGGCGCGTGCGGGTTTCGTCGTGAGCAAGGCCGTTGGCCCGGCGGTCATCCGCAACCTGGTCAAGCGCCGGCTGCGCCACCTTGTGCGTGATCGTCTGTCCCGGCTGCCCGCCGGTAGCCTGATAGTGGTGCGTGCGCTGCCCCAAGCCGCGTCCGCCTCGTACCAGGAGCTCGAACGCGACCTGGACGCGGCGCTCAAACGGCTGCTCAAGGCCGAGCACGTCGTTGCGGCGCCGACGGGAGCAGGGCGATGAAGTACCTGCTGATGGGTTTGATCAGGGTCTACCAGTGGACCATCAGCCCACTGCTCGGTCCGGTCTGCCGCTACTACCCCTCCTGCTCGCACTACGGCTACGAGGCCGTGAAGGTGCACGGGGCGGTGAAGGGCGGCGGCCTGACCGCGTGGCGCATCCTGCGTTGCAATCCGTGGACGCCCGGTGGGGTCGACCATGTTCCGCCGCGCAGGCACCCGGTATGGCACCGCCGGTTGCGCGACCTGCTGAAGAGCCGGTCCGCCGCAGACCAGCCGGTGATCATGCCCCCCGCCGGTCCGGACCCAGAGGGCCCGGCGACCATTGGCCCCGTGGGGCCAATCCCAATGTCCAAGGAGCCTGACCGGTGACCTTCTCCTTCCTCAACCCCCTGTACACAGCGGTGTCCTGGATCATCGTCCAGTTCCACTCGCTGTACAGCCACGTTTTCGATCCGAACGGTGGCTGGGCCTGGGGTCTGGCCATCGCCTCGATGGTGGTCGTCATCCGGATCTGCCTGATCCCGCTCTTCGTGAAGCAGATCAAGGCGACCCGGGCCATGCAGGCGATCCAGCCGAAGATGAAGGCCATCCAGGAGCGGTACAAGAACGACCGCCAGCGCCAGTCCGAAGAGATGATGAAGCTGTACAAGGAGGCGGGTACCAACCCGTTCTCCAGCTGCCTTCCCATCCTCGTGCAGGCGCCGTTCTTCACCGCGCTCTACGGCGTGCTCGCCAAGGTCGCCGACGGCAAGCCGATCGGGGTCATCGACGGCACCCTGCTCGACAGCGCCCAGCAGGCCCACATCTTCGGTGCCCCGCTCTCGGCCACCTTCGTGGGCAGCCCCGAGGTCAGCGTCAAGATCGTCGTCGCAGTGATGATCATCCTGATGTCGCTGTCGCAGTTCGTCACCCAGCGCCAGCTGATGACGAAGAACATGGACCTCACGGTCAAGACGCCGTTCATGCAGCAGCAGAAGATGCTGATGTACGTCTTCCCGATCATGTTCGCCGTGATGGGCATCAACTTCCCCGTCGGTGTGCTCGTCTACTGGCTGACCACCAACGTCTGGTCGATGGGCCAGCAGCTGATCGTCATCCGGAACAACCCGACGCCGGGCAGCAAGGCCTGGGACGAGCGCCAGGACCGCCTCAAGAAGGCGGGCCGGCTGAACCCGGACGGCTCGGTCATCACCGGTCCGCTGTGGGGCCTCCTGCCGGCCAAGAAGTCCGCCGCGACCGCCGACGCCGTGGTCGAGGAGTCGGTGCAGGTACGCCGCCAGCAGCCGCGGAAGCAGACCAAGTCGCAGCGCCAGCACGGTGCCCCGACGACCAGCCTCACCAAGGACGCCCCCGCGGAGACGCCGGCGCAGGAGCCCTCGGACGCCGCCCCGGCGGACACGCCGCCGGCCGCTGCCAAGCAGACCGCGGCCCGGCCCGCCGGCGCCAGGTCGGGCCCCGCCCGGCAGCAGCCGAAGCGCGGCGGCGGCGGGCAGCGGCCGAAGAAGAAGTCCTGACCCGTCCGGCCCCGGCCTGTTCCAGTGGCCCCCCGAACCTCGTTACCGGCCCACCACCCGGGCCCATCTCCGAAGGAGTCCATCAGTGACGGAAGGCACCACCTCCGCCGTCGAGGCCGAGGCCGTCGCCAGCACCGACGAGAACGTCGTCGCCCGGCTGGAGCAGGAGGGCGACATCGCGGCGGACTACCTGGAGGGTCTGCTCGACATCGCCGACCTCGACGGTGACATCGACATGGACGTCGAGGGCGATCGCGCCCTGGTCTCCATCGTCGGCGAAGGCAACGACCGTTCCCTGCAGCGTCTGGTCGGCCAGGACGGCGAGGTGCTGGAGGCACTGCAGGAGCTGACCCGGTTGGCCGTCCACCGGGAGACCGGCGAGCGCAGCCGCCTGATGCTGGACATCGCCGGGTTCCGGGCCCGCAAGCGCGAGGAGCTGGCAGAGCTCGGGGCCAAGGCCGCGGAGCAGGTGAAGGGCTCGGGGGAGCAGGTCAAGCTGCGTCCCATGACGCCGTTCGAGCGCAAGGTCGTCCACGACGCGGTCGCCGCGGCAGGTCTGCGCAGCGAGTCCGAGGGCGAGGAGCCCCAGCGGTGCGTGGTCGTGCTGCCGGTCTGACCGGCAGGTCGACGACCGGCTGCCTCGGCGGCCGGCACGCTTCAGAGGACTCGACCCCGTCCGCCGTGCGCGGACGGGGTCGTCGTCCCTTCGCGGGGCGTTGGTCCGGCGAAAGATGTTTCACGTGAAACGGTGTGCGGAGAGCGGGTCGGTGGATCCGGGGAGCGGAGAGGTCGAGATGGACACGGAGAGCGCGGCTGCCGGCGGGCCGGAGACGGGTGCCGGAGTGCCGGGTGCCGAGGGCACGGCCGCCGGGGATCGTCCGGCCCCCGCGGCGCCGCCCGCGCCGCCGGCCGTGGCCCGGGAGGTCTTCGGCGAGCGGTACGACGCCGCGGTCCGCTACACCGAGCTGCTGGCCAGTGCGGGCGTCACCCGTGGGCTGATCGGCCCGCGGGAGGTGCCCCGGCTCTGGGACCGCCACGTACTGAACTGCGCCGTCCTCGCCGAGCTGCTGCCGGGCGGGACGACGCTCTGCGACGTCGGCTCCGGCGCCGGCCTGCCGGGCATCCCGGTGGCGCTCGCCCGTCCGGACGTCTCGGTGACGCTGCTGGAGCCGCTGCTGCGCCGGACCACCTTCCTGGAGGAGGTCGTCCGTGAGCTGGGCCTGGAGAACGTCACGGTGCTGCGCGGCAGGGCCGAGGAGATGGTCGGCAAGCTCGCGGTGGACGTGGTGACCGCCCGGGCGGTCGCTCCGCTGGAGCGGCTGGCGGGCTGGGGCCTGCCGCTGCTCCGCCCGCACGGCCAGATGCTGGCGCTCAAGGGCGACAGCGCCGAGCAGGAGCTGGCGGACTCGCGGGCCGGCCTGGCCAAGCTGGGCGCGGTCGAGTGGTCGGTGATCTCGGTCGGTGAGGGCACCCTGGAGACCTCGACCCGGGTGGTCCAGGTCAAGGCGGGGGAGAGCCCCGGTGGCGTGCGGGCGGCGACCCGTCGGGCCAAGGCGGCGGCCAGGGCCGGCCGTGCCGGCGCCGGTGCGGCGCGTACCGGTGAGCGGCCCCGGGGCGGTCGGCGCCGGAGCCGCTGACCCCGGAGTGACGCTCGACACGGGCGGGTGGCCACCGGCCGCCCGCCCGTTCGGCTTCCCGGTGACGGCCGGGCGGCCGACAGGAGACTGTCGGAACACCGGAGTGTCGCACCGTCAGAAATCCGACATTGCGGGCATGGTGTTTCACGTGAAACGTCGCTCTCTCCTCTCGGGAATCCTCTCTCGCAGCCGGGCGGCGACTGTTGCCGCTCCGGTTTCACGTGAAACACTGACCCCCATGCAGGACTCGGAGACCATCGACCAGATCGATGACACGCCCATCGCGCGTGCTGCCCAGGCTGCGGTCCAGGCCATCGGCCGGGCGGGGGAGGGTCTGCCCAGGCCCGCCGCCACCCGGGTGATGGTGGTGGCCAACCAGAAGGGCGGGGTCGGCAAGACCACGACCACGGTCAACCTCGCCGCCGCACTGGCCATGCACGGCCTGCGCGTCCTGGTCGTCGACCTCGACCCGCAGGGCAACGCCTCCACCGCGCTCGGCATCGACCACCACGCCGAGGTGCCGTCGATCTACGACGTCCTGGTGGAGGGCAAGCCGCTGGCCGACGTGGTGCAGCCGGTGGTCGACGTGGAGGGGCTGTTCTGCGTCCCCGCCACCATCGACCTCGCCGGTGCGGAGATCGAGCTGGTCTCGCTGGTGGCCCGCGAGAGCCGGCTCCAGCGCGCCATCGCCGCGTACGAGCAGCCGCTGGACTACATCCTGATCGACTGCCCGCCCTCGCTGGGCCTGCTGACGGTCAACGCCATGGTGGCCGGCCAGGAGGTGCTGATCCCGATCCAGTGCGAGTACTACGCGCTGGAGGGCCTCGGTCAGCTGCTGCGCAACGTCGAGCTGGTCCGGGCGCACCTCAACCCGGTGCTGCACGTCTCCACCATCCTGCTCACCATGTACGACGCCCGGACCAGGCTGGCCGCCCAGGTGGCCGAGGAGGTCCGGACGCACTTCCCGCAGGAGGTGCTGCACACCGCCATCCCGCGCTCGGTCCGTGTCTCGGAGGCGCCCAGCTACGGTCAGACGGTGCTCACCTACGATCCGGGCTCCACCGGCGCGCTCTCCTACCTGGAGGCGGCCCGGGAGCTCGCGCTGCGGGCGGTGTCCGCAGCGGGCAACGGCTCGTTGGTGGGGCAGCAGCGGGACCGCGAACAGCACACCCGACCGGGGCAGGATGCCCCGATGGCACAGCACGGCACGACGGAGGGCAATCGGTGAGTGGTCGCAGGGGTCTGGGACGAGGGCTTGAGGCGCTGATCCGCACCGCCGCGCCGGCGGACGGTGGGGCGGCGCAGCCCGGGGCGATCCCGCCCGCACCGGCCCCGGTGGCGGCCCCCGGGGCCGCCGCGCCGGCCGCGGTGCCGGTCCTGCCGACCAGCCGTGGCACGGTGGCGGCCAAGGCGGCGGTGGAGAGCCGGCGCGAGCTGGCCGACGGGGAGCGCGCCGACGCCGCTGCCGGGCCGGCCCAGCCGGTCGGCGCCTACTTCGCCGAGCTGCCGCTGGACGCGATCACCCGCAACCCGCGCCAGCCGCGCGAGGTCTTCGACGAGGACAAGCTGGCCGAGCTGATCACCTCCATCAAGGAGGTGGGCCTGCTCCAGCCGGTCGTGGTGCGGCAGGTGTCGCCCGAGCGCTTCGAGCTCATCATGGGCGAGCGGCGCTGGCGGGCCTCCCGGGAGGCCGGGCTGGAGCTGATCCCGGCGATCGTCCGGGCCACCGAGGACGACAAGCTGCTGCTGGACGCGCTGCTGGAGAACCTCCACCGGGCGGAGCTGAACGCGCTGGAGGAGGCCGCGGCCTACGACCAGCTGCTGCGGGACTTCTCCTGCACCCACGACGAGCTGGCGGACCGGATCGGTCGCTCGCGCTCGCACGTCTCCAACACGCTGCGGCTGCTGAAGCTCTCGCCGGGAGTCCAGCGGAGGGTGGCGGCCGGGACGCTGACGGCCGGGCACGCCCGCGCGCTGCTCGGCGTGGCGGATCCCGAGCAGCAGGAGGAGCTGGCCAGGCGGATCATCGCGGAGGGGCTCTCGGTGCGGACCACCGAGGAACTCGTCGTGCTGATGAGCGGGCAGGAGCCGAGGCCCAAGCGCTCGGCCGGGCCCAAGGCGGGCAAGCTGCTCTCACCGGCCTTCAACGACCTCGCGAGCCGGCTCTCCGACCGGTTCGACACCCGGGTCAAGGTCGAGGTCTCGCAGCGCGGCGGAAAGCTGGGCAAGGGCAAGGTCGTCCTGGAGTTCGGCTCGGTGGAGGACCTGAACCGGATCCTGGACAGCCTGGCACCGGGCGAGGACGGCTTGCGACTCTCGCAGGGCTGAGCCGCACCGAAGCGGCACACGATGGGTGCATGGTTCACGTGAGCGCTGTTTCACGTGAAACATGCACCCATCGGCGTTCGGGGGAATGCTCGACTGTGGAGTGGACGAGGAGGTGCGGGGCATGGGACGCCGGAT
Source organism: Streptomyces sp. BE303 (assembly GCF_036290945.1). Taxonomy (NCBI): domain Bacteria; kingdom Bacillati; phylum Actinomycetota; class Actinomycetes; order Kitasatosporales; family Streptomycetaceae; genus Streptomyces; species Streptomyces sp. BE303. Next base: position 133,248 of record NZ_JAQYWZ010000420.1, on the reverse strand, counting down.
CGTTCCGCTGACACTGGACAACCTCGCGGACCTGCCGACGACCTGCCGGTCCTGCGTGTTCTGGGAGCTGGACCCGGTCAGTGGGCGGGCGGCGGTCGAGTCCGGCAAGCCGGAGCTGGAGAAGGAGGGGTGGATCTCCGCCGTCCTGCTGGAGTGGGGCTCCTGCGGCCGGATCGTCTACGTGGACGACCAGCCCGCCGGGTTCGTGCTCTACGCCCCGCCCGCCTACGTCCCGCGCTCGCAGTCCTTCCCGACCAGCCCGGTCTCCTCGGACGCCGTCCAGCTGATGGTCAGCCGCGTGCTGCCGGGCTACCAGCGGCAGGGAATCGGGCGGGTGCTGGTGCAGACGGTGGCCAAGGACCTGCTGGGGCGGGGGTTCCGGGCGATCGAGGCGTTCGGCGCGGTGGGGCGGCAGCCGGTCAGCTGCGTGCTGCCGGCCGAGCACCTGCTGGCGGTGGGCTTCAAGACCGTCCGGCCGCACTTCCGGTACCCGCGGCTGCGGCTGGAGGCGCGGGCCACGCTCTCCTGGCGGGGGGACGTCGAGGGCGCGCTGGAGCGGTTGCTGGGCGGGCGGAAGGAGCCTGCGCTTCGGCCGTTCTGAGCGGCACGGCGACGCGCCGGTACGGCGGCCCGGAGGCGTCTCTCGTGCGGGAGCGGGCGGACGACGCAGGGACACGACGAGGGCGGGGCTCCCCTCCGTGGGGGAACCCCGCCCTCGTGGCGTCCGGTGGAGCGGGACCTAGATGAGGCCGTCCAGCTCCCGCAGCAGCGCGGCCTTCGGACGGGCACCGGTGATCTGCTTCACCGGCTCGCCGCCCTTGTAGAGGATCAGGGTCGGGATCGAGATGACGCCGTACTGTGCGGCGGTCTCCTGGTTGGCGTCGACATCGAGCTTGGCGATGGTCAGCTTGTCGGCGTTCTCTGCGGCGATCTCGTCGAGGATCGGGGCGACCTGGCGGCACGGGCCGCACCAGGTGGCCCAGAAGTCGACCAGGACGGGCTTGTCGCTGTCCAGGACATCGGCCTTGAACGTCGCGTCGGTGACGGTGGTGGTGGCGCCGGCCACGGGAACTCCTCGGGATCGAACGGAGGGGGCTGCTGCCAGGAGAACAACGGGCGGGCCCGTTCTGTTTCCTGCCTGGCCTGAGCCGGGCTTCTGGAAGCTGGGGTGTTTCACGTGAAACACCCCCGCGAGGGCTGTTCGGTGTGCGGGGCTCAGACCGCGACGGCGGCGGCCTGGGTCTCCAGGTCGGCCAGCGACGCCAGGTAGCGCTCGGCGTCCAGCGCGGCGGAGCAGCCGGTGCCGGAGGCGGTGATCGCCTGGCGGTAGGTGTGGTCGACGACGTCGCCGGCCGCGAAGACGCCCGGGACGTTGGTCCGGGTGGAGGGGGCGTCGACCTTGAGGTAGCCCTCGGCGTCGAGCTCCAGCTGGCCCTTGAAGAGGTCGGTGCGCGGGTCGTGGCCGATCGCGATGAAGAGGCCGGTGACCGGCAGCTCCCGGGTCTCGCCGGTGGTGGTGTCGCGCAGGGTGACGCCGGTCAGCTTCGGGTCGCCGTGGATGGACTCGACCGCGCTGTCCCACTCGAAGCTGATCTTCTCGTCGGCGAAGGCGCGCTCCTGCATCGCCTTGGAGGCGCGCAGGCTGTCGCGGCGGTGGATGACCTTCACGCTGCGGGCGAAGCGGGAGAGGAAGGTCGCCTCCTCCAGCGCGGTGTCGCCGCCGCCGACCACCGCGATGTCCTGGTCGCGGAAGAAGAAGCCGTCACAGGTGGCACACCAGGACACGCCGCGCCCGGAGAGCTTGTCCTCGTTCGGCAGACCGAGCTTGCGGTGCTGGGAACCGGTGGTGACGATCACGGCGCGGGCCTTGTGGACGTTGCCCTCGGAGTCGGTGACGGTCTTGACGTCGCCGGTGAGGTCGACCGAGACGATGTCGTCCGGGATCAGCTCGGCGCCGAACCGCTCGGCCTGCGCCCGCATGTTGTCCATCAGCTCGGGGCCCATGATGCCGTCCCGGAAGCCGGGGAAGTTCTCGACCTCGGTGGTGTTCATCAGGGCACCACCGGCGGTGACGGCGCCCTCGAAGACCAGGGGCTTGAGGGCAGCCCGGGCCGTGTAGAGCGCAGCCGTGTAGCCGGCCGGGCCGGAACCGATGATGATCACGTTACGGACGTCGCTCACTGCATCTCCTGGTTCGCATCGCGACCCGCGTTTGCTGCGGGGAGGGCGGTCCTGCTCCGCCGCCCGGGACAACGACTGACCAGTGTCTCGCATTCCCAGGCGGATCAGTACCAGCCGCCCGCACTGTGGGAGTGTCGGACGGGCCGGAGCGTGGATCGCACGGGAACCACCGGTCAGCGGGAGGGAACCACGCGGTGCAGCAGGACCGGACCGCATCCGGGTGCGCGGAGGTACACGTCGACCTGGTCCGTCCGGCCGGGCAGTCCGTAGACGAGGACCTCGGCGGGCGTGCCCCCGTAGCTGCCCAGGTCGGTCGCCAGCAGCGGGCCGGTGGCGGGGGCCGGGCAGGTCGGGGTGGAGCGTCCGCCGCCGGTCAGGCCCTGGGTGTCGGCGGGCGGTACGGCGGTCGCGCCGGAGGCCTCGGGCGGCCGTGACGGCTTGACGGGAGTGCCGGGCGTGTCGGGCGTGTCGGCGGGCGGTGCGGCGGTCCCGGTGCCGCTCCCTCGGCCGGCGAGCAGCAGTTGGACCTGTGCGGCGAGCAGTTCGTCGCGGTAGGCCGTCCCGCCGCCGTGGTCCGGGTCGGCGCCCCCGGTGTCCTCCTTGGTGCCCGGGACGGCGGGGCTGCCGGGGAGGACGTGGCCGGCGGCGGGGCTGCCGGCCGAGACCGTGCTGGTGTCCTGGAGCTTCCGGTCGGCCCCGGCGGTCAGGGCCAGGAAGGTGCCGCCGAGGCCGACCGCGAGCAGTGCGGCGGCCGAACCGAGCAGCAGGGCGGCGCGCCGGCGCCGGGTGCGGGGACGTCCGGGGCCGGTGGTCGCGCCCGGGTGCCCGGCCGGCACCCTGGAGGGGGTCTCGGCCGGTGTTCCCGGGGTCGGGGTGGCGTGGGGGGGCCGGGGCGCCGCGGTGTCCTTCCCGGGGCCCCGGAGGGCGTTCCCGGGGGTGCGGTGGGCAGCCGCCGACTCGTCCTTGGCGACTGCGGACTCGTCCTGCTCGGCCGCGGCAGCGGCGAGGGCGGCGTCGATCCGGGCGGCGACGTCGGCGGGCACGGGCGGGGCTTCGGCCGCGCCGAGCAGCGTCCGCACCTCGGAGAGTGCGTCGGCGGTCTCACGGCACTCGGCGCAGTCGGCCAGGTGCCGGCGGAGCGCCCCGGCCGCGTCGGCGGGCTCGACCAGTCCCTCGGCGAGGTCGGCCAGCTCGTCGACCGAGGGGTGCGGTCCGGTGGCGGGTGCGGGGTCGGGGGAGGAGAGGGGTGCGGTCATCGCGTGCTCGCATCTCCTTCCAGAATCGGCCGGGCGGTGTCCGGGGCTGTCCCTGTGACGGTCCGCGGGCCGGGTGGGTTCCCGGACGGACCGCTCGCGGCGGGCGGCTCCTGCGCCCGTGCCGGTGGCCCCGCGTCGGCCGGGGCGGGTGCGGACGCCGGCCCCCGGGCGGGCGGTGTTTCACGTGAAACACCGGCGGCCTCCTCGCGGAGGTGGCGGACCAGCGGCAGCAGCCGGGCCCGGCCCCGGGCACAGCGGCTCTTCACCGTCCCGACCGGCACCCCGAGCAGTTCCGCGGCCTCGGCGACCGGGTAGCCCTGCATGTCGACCAGGACCAGGGCCGCCCGTTGTTCGGCGGGCAGCTCGGCGAGCGCGGCGGTCACCTCGCGGTGCACCTCGGCGCGGACCACCGGGGAGTCGGCCGGCTCGGACGAGCCCACCAGCGCGTCCAGCCGCCGGGGGTCGTCGTCGAGCGGCTTGGTGCGGCGGCCGGCCGCCCGGCGGGCGCGGTCCAGACAGGCGTTCACCACGATCCGGTGCAGCCAGGTGGTGACGGCCGAGCGGCCCTGGAACGTGTGGGCGGCGCGGAACGCGGACACCAGGGCGTCCTGCAGGGCGTCGGCGGCCTCCTCGCGGTCGCCGAGGGTGCGCAGGGCGACCGCCCAGAGCCGGTCTCGGTGGCGGTTCACCAACAGGCCGAAGGCCTCCCGGTCGCCGCCGACGTGCCGGGCGAGGAGCGCCGCGTCGTCGTCGGTCCGCTCCGGTCCGTCGTCCGCCACTGCCACCCCTCGCCGTCCGTGCCCCGCCGCCGTCCCCGCCGCTGCCGCCGTCCCGGGTCGGCTCAGCCGGAGACCCGGACCTCCGCGACGTGGCCGCGGTACTTCCCGTCCGAATCCTTCGACAGGCCGGTCAGCCAGATCAAGAGGTAGCGGGTGGTGACCGGGTTGTCCAGGTTGTACTCGACCGCGGTGCCGGCCTTCTTGCCCGCGACCGTGAAGTCCCCGGGCTTGGCGGCCATCGGGTCGCCGGTGACCCCCGGTCCGGGGATCCGCAGCTCGGCCGTGGTGGCGGTGCCGAACTGCACGTTCACCGACGAGACCGGCTGCTGCGTACCGAGGTCGAGGAGCAGGCCGATGCCCTCCTTGGCCGGCGGCTTGGGACCGAACGGGTCGTTGTACCAGCCGCTGGTCCACTCGGTGTCGGGCTTGCCGTCGATGGCGTTGGGGAGGGAGTCCTTGCCCTGCGGGGACGTGCCCAGCGGGTTGTAGTCGAACGCCTCCTTGACCGGGATCGGCACCGGCGTGCGCGGGGCCGCGTGGGTGGTGGGGGAGGCGGAGGTGTTGCTGGGCTGGGGGGCCGCGACGGCGGGGCCGGTGCCGCGCAGGTTGTCCACCAGCTGCCAGGAGGCGACGCCGATGGCGCCGAGCGCGACCGTCCACGCCGTCACCTTGACCACCCGGCGCAGCCGCCGCCCGGTGCGCCGCGCCGGGGCGGCCGCCATCGGGGTCGGCCCCGTGCCGGGGGCCGCCACCACCCGGGTCGGGTTGGGCGCGGTGGGCAGCGCGTGGGTGTTGTGCCGCGGCGGGGCGGCGAAGACCGGCAGTTCGGGCTCGGGCTGGCGGATGCGCGGCATCAGCGCGATCGCCTTGGCGAGCTCCTCGGGGGTGGCGATCGGCTCGGCGTGGTGCGGCGGGTGGTCGAACAGGGCACGGGCGGCCAGTTCGGAGAGGCCCTTGTGGACCCCGGCCCGGACCTGGGCCGGCGGCACGTCGCGGAGGTTCCTCGGGAGCCCCTGGAGGTCGTAGCGGTCCTCCGGGAACGGCCAGCGGTGGGTGAGCGCGGCGTACAGCAGCGCGCCGATGGCCCGGGTGTCGGCCCGCTCGGCGTCCTGGGCGGTGCCGTCGACGGGCAGGCCGCGCAGGGCCGCGTCCACCGCGATGCCGTTGATCCGGTACTGGCCGCTGTCGGTGCGCAGGACGCAGCGCGGCGTGAGCCGCAGGTGCGCCTGGCCGCGCCGGTGGGCGGCGGCGACGGCATCGGTGACCTGGCGGACCATCTGGTAGGCCTCGTGCGGCTCCATCGGTCCGTCGGCGAGCAGCTTGGCGAGGTCGGAGGCGTGCGGCAGCCACTCGCGCACGACGTAGACCAGCTCGCCCTCCTGGACGGCGTCCAGGACCTGGACGAAGCGCGGGTCGTTGAGCAGGGCGGCCGACTTGGCGGCGGCCAGCACCTTGCGGGACCGCTGGTGGCCGGAGGCCATCAGGTGGACGCCGACGTCGCGGCGCAGCTTCTCGTCGACCGCGCGCCAGCTGCTGAAGGTCTCGGTCGAGGAGATGCACTCCTCCAGCCGGTACCGGTGGCCGATCATGTCGCCGCTGTGCCGCAGCGGGGCGGGCAGGGTCTGCGGCAGGGTGGCGGTGTCCCGGGGGTCGTGGGTGGGCTGCGGGTCCTGGGGCGGGCGCCCGGGGGGCCGGCGGGTGGTCGCCCCGGCGGCGGCCCGGCGGCGGGCCTCGGCGGCGCGTGCGGCTCCGGAGGCAAGCTCTGCGGCGATCTCGGAGGCCGACAGCGGGGCGGTGGTCTCCGAGGTCTCCTCGCTCCCTGCGGGGGAGCCGCTTCCGGCGGGGGTGACGCCCGGCGAACCGGCGTCGGAGGGCTCGGCGTCGGAGGGCTCGGCGTCGGAAGGCTCGGTGCCGGAGGGCTCGGTGCCGGAGTGCTCGGTGTCCGGGGCGTCGGCCCCGGGGGAGTCGGTCTCCGGGGAGTCCCGTCCGTCGTCGTCGGCCGTGGTGGCCCGGGCCGTGCCTTCGGCGAGTTCGTCGATCGCCGCGGCCAGTGCGGCCTCGTCCGCCGCTCCGTCCGTCGTTGACGTGTCGACGACCGCCTTGGTGCCATCAGCCACCGTGGTCCTGCCTCCCCTTTGTCGCCCCGGGCCTGAGTGAGTCTTTGGTGCTCGCGGCCAGTGGCCCCGGTGCTCCAGGACAATTGTGCCCACTCTTCTCCACCGGGTACGACCGCTGAAAGGTCCGCGTGGTTGCGCGACGGTGGAGAGATGTGGTGCAGATCCGGCGTCGGGCCGCTCTGCCGGCCCCGGGATGACCCGGGGCCGGCAGAGCGGCCCGACGCCCGCCCCGACGGGGCGGAGATTCCGGTCCGTCCGGTTGACGCCCGGTCAGGGCGTCCGCCGGTCCGGCCGGTCGGTACGTACGGTCGGTCAGCGGCCGAGTCGGCCGCGCACCATGCCCAGCATGGCGTTCAGCTCCTCGATCCGCAGCCGCTTCGCGATGAGCACGAAGACGGCCAGCTGGAGCCCGCCGGCCACGACGACGGTGAGAATACTGCCGATCCAGCCGTCGAGCACCTGCTGGACCGCCAGGCTCGCGCCGATGCCGACCAGGGCACCCGGAACGCAGGCCGCCGTCAGGCGGGTGTAGGTCCGGCTGATCCGCTTGGTGTCCAGGCCGCCGATCTTCTTCTTCAGCTTGGGCACCGCCACCATCACCCCGATGGCGTAGGCGAGGCCGTAGCCGAACGCCATGCCGACCACCGTCCATTCGGAGGGCAGGGCGAACCAGCAGACCAGCGAGAAGCCGGCCTGGCAGACCGCCACCCAGACGGTGTTGGAGAACGGGGTGCGGGTGTCCTCGTAGGCGTAGAAGCCGCGCAGCATCACGTACTGCGCCGAGTACGGGATCAGGCCGAGGGCGAACGCGGAGAGCATCAGCCCCACGTTGGTCGCGCTGTCCAGCGCGGCCTCGCCGCCGCCCACCGCGTAGATCGCCCGGCCGATCGCCGGGCCCAGGGCCAGGAAGAGGAAGGCACCGGGGACGACCGCCACCGCCGTGGTGCGCAGCCCGTACGAGATGTCGTCGCGGACGGCGCCGGCGTCCTCGTCGGCGGCCGCGCGGGAGAGCCGGGGGAGCACCGCGCTCATGATCGAGACGGTGATCACGGCCTGCGGGAGCTGCCAGATCAACAGGGCGTTGGAGAACGCGGCGAGACCGACGCCGTTGTGGCCGCCCTTCTCGGCGGCGCTGCCGGCGGCGGTGGCCAGCTGGGTGATGACCAGGTAGCCGGCCTGGTTGGCGAGGACGAAGAAGAACGTCCACTTGGCCAGCCGGGCGGCCTTGCCCAGGCCGTGACCGCGCCAGTCGAAGCGCGGCCGGAAGGAGAAGTCGGCCGCCCGCAGGTACGGGATCATCGCCAGCGCCTGGACGACCAGGCCGACCAGGGTGCCGATGCCGAGCAGCCGGACGCCCTCGGGGCTGATCGTCTCCGGGGTGACGTGGGTGGTGCCGAATCCGCCGTAGACCCAGAGGTAGGCGCCGAAGGTGAAGATGACCACGACGTTGTTGAGGACCGGTGTCCACATCATCGCGCCGAACCGGCCGCGTGCGTTGAGGACCTGTCCCATCACCACGTGGATGCCCATGAAGAAGATGGTCGGCAGGCAGTACCGGGCCATGGCCACGGTGGTGTCGGCGCGGGCCGGGTTCTCCATCATCGGGTGCGAGATGAGCTGGACCAGCAGCGGTGCGCCGGCCACGGCCAGCAGGACCACCGCGCCGAGCCCGACCATCACCAGGGTGAGCAGCCGGCTGGCGTAGGCGGTGCCGCCGTCCGCGTCGTTCTTCATGCTGCGGACCAGCTGGGGCACGAAGACGGCGTTGAGCGCGCCGCCGCCGATCAGGATGTACAGCAGGGTCGGCAGGGTGTACGCGGCGTTGTACGAGTCACCCATCACGCCGACGCCGATCGCGGCCGTGATGACCATGGTGCGGACGAAGCCGGTGCCGCGGGAGACGAGGGTGCCGGCCGCCATGATCGCGCTGGAGTTCAGCAGCGAGGCGACCTTGCCGCCGCCGGCCGCCGGGGCGGGAGCGGGGGGCGCGGTGCCCGCGCGCTCCTCGGCGACGATGTCCTCCAGCGGTTCCACCGCGGGCGGCAGCTGGACCGCCGCCACCTGCATGGTGGCCTCCGCCTCGGAGAGCGGCGGGTCGAACTCGATCGGCGGCACGAACGGGCGCGGCCCGTCGGGTCCGTTCCCGTGGCCGTGGCCGTGACCGTAGCCGTGCGGCGCCTGCGGTGCCTGCGGAGCGTGGGGTGCCTGCGGTGCCTGCCCCGGGTACGCGCCGGCCGGGGGGTACGGCGCGGGCGGGGCGAACGGGCCGGGTGCGGCGGGCGGCGCGGCCGCCGGCCGGCCCGGGGGGTACGGGTGGGCCGGGGACGGCCGGGCCGGCGGGCGGGGCGCCTCCGCGGTCGCCTGGTTGCCGCCGAACAGCGCGTCCACCCCGACGTACTCGGTGGACTCGGAGTCCCAGGTCGAGTGCGCCGGGCCGGGCTGCCACTGCGGCTGCCCGCCCCAGGCACCCGGAGCCGGTGCGGCGGGCGCGGCCGGTCCGGGCTGCTGCTGCTCCCAGCCCTGCCGGCCGTCCTGGGCCGGGGTGTCCCAGCCGGGCTGCACCGGCGGGACGGGGGCGGTGAACGGCGCCGGCGGCACCGGCGTCGGGTAGTCGCCGCCCTGCGGCGGGAGCTGCGGCGGCACGTCGTACGCCGCGGCCTGCTGCTGCGGCGCGGCGGGGCGGGCGGCCCGCAGGCCGTACGGGTCCGGGTCGCCCTGCCGGTCCTGGTACGCGTCGGCCGCGTACGGGTCCTGGGCATAGGTGTCGGCCACGTACCAGTCGCCGGAGGGCGACTCGGCGCCCGGACGGCCCTCACCGCGGCCCGGAGGCCGCTCATCGCTGCGCCCGGTCATGTCACCTCTTCGCTGTCGTGGGGGAGGCCGCCCCGGAGTCGGGCGGTATGGGCGGTGTCAAGGACCAACCTTCTCATCACTGGTGGCCTGATCCCGGCCATCTGCGGTGCTGCCGCGCGGTGTCTGCGCGGCTCCTCCACGTTCGGGGTGTTCCGGGTGTTCCGGCCGCGTCGCGCGTTCCGGGGGCACCGCGGGCCCGGAGCCCTCCGGCCGCCCGGTCCCCCGGCCGGCGTCGCCCGCCGGGCCGCCGGCCGCCGTGCCGTCCGCCGGAGCCGGGGCGAGCGGGGCGTCGCCGACGGGCTCGTCGCCGTCGTCGCCGTCGGCCGTCCGCCGCTTGCGCTGGCGGACGAACCGCAGCGCGGCCAGCAGGAGCAGCACGAGTCCGCCGCCGAAGACGTACAGCACGCCGTTGGTCACCGAGGTGACCTCCACGGTGAACTGCACCGGATCACCGTACGGCTGCGGGTTCGGCCCGGTGGTGAACAGCTGGGCGGTCATGCTGACCGGCCCGTTGTTGTGCGCCTCGGCCGGGAACCGCAGGGTGACGCTCTGCGAGGCCGGCAGCACCAGCTCCTCGGCCGGCACCTCGACCCTGAGCCGGTTGGGCTGGGCCGGGACCAGCACCAGCTTGAGGTTGGTGACCGTCTGGGTCAGGTCGTTGCGGACGCTGACCTGCAGCACACCGGTGTCCCCGGCGAAGGTGATGACCCGCTTCGGCGGCACCTTCACCGCGTCGGTCAGTTCCTTGAGGTAGAGGCCCACGCCCTTCCGGTAGACGCCGCCGGCCGAGCCCTCCGAGCGCCACTGGGTGGACAGCGAGCGGACCATGGCCGCACTGAACGGCCCGCGGACCCGCTGCGGCAGGGTCAGCACCCGCATCAGCGTGTCCAGGTTCGCCTGGATCCGCGTGGTGTCGGTCAGGTCGACGGCGGGCAGCTCCGAGTCCCGGGTCCGGGCCGGGTAGTCCCCGGGCGCCGGGACGGTCGTGTTGGCCCTCGGGTCCGGCGTGAGCTGGGCGAGCACGTCCAGCTTGACCGGGTCGACCCACTTGCCCTCGACGGCGGCCTGGAGCGCGCCGGCCAGCACCTTGGCGTTCGTGGCGGTCAGGTCGCGCGGGGGCATCACCAGCAGGCCGCGCGGGTTCTGCGGCTCCTGCCGGGCGATCACGAAGGTCTCGGAGAGGAACCGCTGGACCGCCCGGGTCTGCTCCTGCGGAGTGACCAGGTCGGTCGCGAAGAGCGCCGAGATCTCCTCGTCGGCGACCAGTGCGGTCTGTCCGTTGCCCATCGGACGCGCGGCGGACGGCGTGTACTTCAGCGCGTCGGACTCGGGCATGCTCGCGCCGTTCACCAGCACCAGGCCGGCGCCGGCCCGCTGGGCGACGGCCGCGATCCGCTGGTCCAGGTAGCCCTGGTAGGGCCAGGCCACGTCGGCGCGGGTGTCCACCGAGAGCCGGCCCTCGACGGTCAGCCGGCCGGCCGTGGCCGCCTTGCCGAGCGCGGTGTCGATGCCGTCCAGCTCGGCGGCGTTGTGCGCGATCGAGGCGAGGTCGGGGTCGGCGTACGGCAGCGCCACCACCTGGCTGCCCGGCTTGGCGACGGCGGCCCGCAGCTTCTCCAGCCAGGCCGTGGCAGCGGCCGTGCCCGTGCCGGGGACGGTGTTGTCCTCCTTGGCCGCGTTGCCCGCGGTGCCGGGCTTCTGCACCCGGTACGGCCGGGTCATCGCGAACGCGGTGTCCAGCAGGTCCGGGTCCACCACCCAGGTCAGCCCCGGCAGCGTGGAGCCCGTCTCGACCAGCGCGTACAGCCGGCCGCCGGGCGCGAACTCGGTGGCCAGGCTGTCGTCGCGCAGCACCGACATGGTCTGGTCGTTGTCGGAGAGGGTCTGCGCGGCCAGCACCGGCGCGTGCACCAGCGGCCACAGGGTGGTGACCTTCGACGGCTGCGCCTCGGTCGACACCGGGTCGTAGGGCAGGAAGGTGCGGGCGATGCCCAGCGGGCGGTCGCGCTGGTTGTCGGCGGTCGAGCCCCAGACGTCCACCGCGAGCTCGTACACGCCCTCCGCGGAGAGCTGCAGGTCGGTCACCGCGACGCTCAGCGTGTACGGCTGGCTCTGGCCCGGGCCGAGCTCGTTCAGCGCGTACTGCGGGCTGTCCAGGGAGATGCCGTCCGTCCGCTCCGGGGTGGTCCGGGCGGCCACCGAGGCCAGCTCGCTGCGGGTGGTGAGCGGCTTGCTCGGCCAGGGCTTGCGGACCGCCGCGTGGGCCGACTTGAGCACCGACCTACCGCCGTTGGTGACGTGCCCGGCGATCGTCACGGTGCCGTTCAGGGCGGCCACCGGCTTGTTCACCGACTCGATGGTCATCACCACCGGGTACTCGGCGGAGACCGTGGACTCCGAGGCCGCGTGCGAGCCGCCGGCCGGGCGCGCGGTCGCCGGGGTGCCCGGAAGCACCGGGACGAGCACCAGCGTGGCGCCGAGTGCGGCGGCCAGCCGTCTGGCGGTCCGGACCGCCAGACCCGGACCCGTGCTCCTGGCTCGCTCGCTTCGCTCGCTCATGCGCCCACCTCGCTGCGCTCGGCGGTCGCTTCGCGAAACGCGCCCTCACCTTTGGCTCGCTCGCTCCGCTCGCTCACGCGCTTCGCCCTCGCCGTTCTCGATCGCTCGCTGCTTGATGCCGTGCTGCCCTGCTGCTGCGGCTGTCCCGCCGGCCGTAGGGGGCAGCCGTGGGGATCAGCCGTGAAGAAAATGGCGGTCGTCCGTCGTCCGGTCGGCGTTCCGGCATGCCGCACCGCGGCCCGTCACCGGTGCCCGAGACTCGTTCCACCGGCATGGTAACGATGTGGCGGGGGGTGCGGTGTTGCGGGCCTCGGGGTGAGGCCACGGAAACGCGCGGGCGGCGGGGCCCTCGGGCCACGTACCCTTGTGAGCCGTGTCCACTGCCAATGAGCCCACCGCCCACCAGTCCGGCGTCCATCATTCCAGCACCGCCGTGCAGGCCGTTCCCGGCCTGAGCGAGGCGCAGACCCTCGGCCTGCAGGAACTGCTGCGGGTCTCCCCGGTCGCCGACGAGATCGCCCGCCGGTTCCAGGCGGCCGGTCACCGGCTCGCGCTGGTCGGCGGCTCGGTACGCGACGCGCTGCTCGGCCGGCTCGGCAACGACCTCGACTTCACCACCGACGCCCGCCCGCACGAGGTCCTCAAGCTGGTCCGGGGCTGGGCCGACGCGGTCTGGGACGTCGGCATCGCCTTCGGTACGGTCGGCGCCCGCAAGGACACCCCGGAGGGGTCCTTCCTGATCGAGATCACCACGTACCGCTCGGAGGCGTACGACCGGACCTCCCGCAAGCCCGAGGTGACCTTCGGCGACACCATCGAGGAGGACCTGGTCCGCCGCGACTTCACGGTCAACGCGATGGCCGTGGACCTGCCCGGCCGCGGCTTCGTCGACCCGCACCGGGGTCTGGACGACCTGGAGGCCCGGGTGCTGCGCACCCCGGCCACTCCCGAGGAGTCCTTCTCCGACGACCCGCTGCGGATGATGCGGGCGGCCCGCTTCGCGGCCCAGCTGGACTTCGACCCGGCCCCCGAGGTGATCGCGGCGATGACCGCGATGGCCGAGCGGATCACCATCGTCTCCGCGGAGCGGGTCCAGGCCGAGCTGAACAAGCTGCTGCTCTCCGACCGGCCGGTGAAGGGCCTCCGGCTGCTGGTCGACACCGGGCTGGCCGACCACGTGCTGCCCGAGCTGCCGGCCCTGCGGCTGGAGCGCGACGAGCACCACCGGCACAAGGACGTCTACGAGCACTCGCTGACCGTGCTGGAGCAGGCCATCGACCTGGAGCAGGACGGCCCGGACCTCACCCTGCGGCTGGCCGCGGTGCTGCACGACGTCGGCAAGCCGCGCACCCGCCGGTTCGAGTCGGACGGTCGGGTCTCCTTCCACCACCACGAGGTGGTCGGCGCCAAGATGACCCGCAAGCGGATGCGCGACCTGAAGTACTCGAAGGAGCTCACCGAGGAGGTCTCGCGCCTGGTGGAGCTGCACCTGCGGTTCCACGGCTACGGCGGCGGCGAGTGGACCGACTCGGCGGTGCGCCGGTACGTCGCCGACGCCGGTCCGCTGCTGGAGCGGCTGCACAAGCTGACCCGCTCCGACTGCACCACCCGGAACCGGAAGAAGGCGGCCGCGCTCTCCCGCACCTACGACGGCCTGGAGACGCGGATCGGCGAGCTGAAGGCCCGCGAGGAGCTGGACGCCGTCCGTCCGGCGCTGGACGGCAACCAGATCATGGAGCTGCTCGGCCTGAAGCCCGGCCCCGCGGTCGGCAAGGCGTACAAGCACATGCTGGAGCTCCGGCTGGAGCACGGGCCGATGGAGCACGACGAGGCGGTCGCCGCGCTGCGCGCCTGGTGGGACGCGCAGCAGGACGCCGGCGCGTAGTCCGGAAGGCGATGCCCGGAAGGCGGTAACCAGGGGGCGTGGCCCGGTGGGGGTGGCCCGGAAGGTTCCGGGCCACCCCCACCTCGGTACCCGGGGGTCAGAGCTTCTTCAGGCAGAGGACGAAGCTGAGCGCGGATGAGGTGGACTCGCGGGTGTAGGTGCTGTCGGACCCGGTGACGTTCTCGCAGGCCTTGTCACCGTCGCTGGTGGCGTAGACCTTCTTCAGCACCTTGTACTGGGCCCGTGTGTCGGTGCACGGGAGCATGGTGATCCGCGGGTTGGAGTCGTGGGTGGCCGAGGTGCCGTTCTCGTTGCGCAGGCAGTCGCCGGCCTTGGCGTAGTCGATGTCGCTCGCGACCTTGGAGGTGGCCGGCGCGGTGGGCGTCGGCAGCGTCACGGTCGGGGCCGGGGCGGGCGGCAGCGAGAAGGACGGCGGGAACGTCGGGGTCGGGATGACCACCGCCGTCGGCGAGGGCAGCGTCAGCGGGGGGTAGTCGTACCGGTCGCGGTCGTGCCGGCTGCCGAGGAACGCCCCGGTGGCCGTCAGGACGATCAGGGTGCCGATCGAGAGCACCGGCAGCAGCAGCATCAGCATGTGCGGCCGCTTGGTCAGCGGGACGCCCGGGTCGAGCTGCGGGCCGTGGGTGCCGGGTACCGGCGGCGGCAGGTCCTTGATCTTGTTGTGGGCCGCCAGGTTCCGCAGCAGCGTGACCACCGTGAAGATCCCGGAGAGATAGCTCCACCAGCCCTGCACCAGGGTGCGGGCGGACATGTCGCGGACCACCGCGGTGCCGCAGGTGCGGCAGAACGGTCCCGGCTGCTTCAGGAACCGCATCACGATGATGATGCCCTGGTGGCCCCGGACGGTGGTGTCGACGGCCGGGAAGCCGCCGCAGAACCGGCAGACCGGGCCGCCCTGCGGCGCGTACCCGTAGGCGGGACCGGGCTGCGGGCCGTGGGCGCCCGGGTAGCCGTAGCCGGCGGCCGGGGGCGGCGGCGCGGGGTAGCCGTAGCCGGGCGGGGGCGGGGTGCCCGGCGGCGGGGCCTGCTGCCCGGCGTAGGGGTTGCCGGCGTACGGGTTGGAACCGTCGGCGGGCGGCGGTGCGCCGTACGGCATCTGGGGCGGAACGGACATCGGGATCCCCCGGAATGGTCTGAGGTGGCGAGCGGTCAGGACTTCTTGACCGGCGGGGTGCCGGCGAGCGGGCCGAGGCAGAGCACGTACCGCTTCTTGTTCCAGCGGCGACCGCTCTTGCCCGAGACGGTGCTGGTGGTGCCGACGGTCTCCCGGCACCGGGTGGTGTCGGTGGTGGACTCGAACTTGGCCAGCACCTTGTAGTTCGCCTTGGCGTCGGTGCACTTGACCACGGACACGTCGCGGGAGCCGCTCGCCTTGACGCAGTCGCCGGCCTTGGCGCTGCTGGCGCTCGGGCCGGTGACGAAGTAGCCGATGATCAGGGCGATCACGCCCAGCACCACGCCGACCGCCTTCAGCCGGGCCTTGCCGCGGCCCTTGCGGGCCGGCTCGCCGGGCGGAGCGGCCGGCGGGTAGCCGTGCTGCGGCGCCTGGCCGTAGGGGGCCTGCGGGTACGGCTGGGCCTGGGGGTACGGCTGCCCCTGCGGGGGCTGCTGGTACGGCGCACGGTCCTGCGGCCCGGGCGGGTAGCCGCCCTGCGGGTACGGGGGCGCGGGCGGAGCCGGCTGCGGGGCGGCCGGGTAGCCGTAGCCGGGCGGCGGGGCACCGTAGCCGGCGGCCACCGGCTGGGGCTGCCCGTACGGCGGGGGAGCCGGGGCGCCGTAGGGCTGCGGCGCCGGCGGATGGCCGTACTGCTGTGGTGGCCCGTACGGGCCGGGCGGTGTGCTCATCAGATTGTCCCCCGAGGCAGAGTGCTGTCGCTGCGACAGATCTGACGTACCTTAGCGACTCGCGCCGACGGCGCCCGGCCGCAGGGGGCGGCGGTGCTCAGGACGCCTGGTCACCGGGGAGGGGGCCGGTTCGCCGGGCCGTGCGCAGGTAGAGGACGGCGGCCAGCGCGTACACCGCGGACACCCCCAGGACGACGGTGACCGAGCGGCCGGAGAGCGGCAGCACCAGGGCGGTGACCAGTGCGGCGGCCACGAAGGCGACGTTGAAGAGCACGTCGTAGATGGCGAAGACCCGGCCGCGGTACTCGTCCTCGACCGACTCCTGGACGACGGTGTCGGCGCAGATCTTGGTGCCCTGGGTGACCACGCCGAGCAGCAGCGCGGCGATCAGGCAGGGCACCAGGGAGAAGTGCAGGCCCAGCGCGGGCACGAAGACCACCGGGGCCGCCAGGCAGAGCGTCATCCAGCCCGCCAGCCCGAGCCGGCGGGTGCACCACGGGCTGATCACCGCCGCGACGAAGAACCCGGCGGCGGAGAGACCGACCGCCTGGCCCAGGGTGACCAGCCCGGCCGTGCTGTCCGCCGGGTCGTTGAAGGTGTAGCGGGCGAGCATCACCACGACGACGATCAGGACGCCGTAGCAGAACCGGGCCGCGGTGACCGCCGCCAGCGCGTGCGCCGCCGGGCGGCAGTCCCGCACCAGGTGGGTGACGGCCGCGCGCAGCTCGCGGGCGGCCTGGGCCAGGGCCCGGCCCAGCGCCGGACGGCCGGGGTGGCTCTCGGGGCCGAGCAGGTCCTTGTCCATCCGGAGCGCCGCCACCGCCGCCGAGAGGTAGAGCAGCGCGGCGACGCAGACCAGGGCCGCGTCGGCCCGCGATCCGGGGGGCATCACCTGGTGGAGCAGGAAGCCCACTCCGCCGCCGCAGGCCGCGGCGACCGTGCCCAGGGTGGGGGAGAGGGCGTTGGCGGTGACCAGCTGCTCCTGGCTCACCACCCGGGGCAGCGCGGCGGAGAGGCCGGCCAGGATGAACCGGTTGAGTGCGGTCACCAGCAGGGCGGAGGCGAAGAACAGCCAGGTCGGTGCCTGGGCCAGCAGCAGGGCGCCGGTGACCAGGCCGAGCCCGAACCGGGCCAGGTTGCCGACGTACAGGACCTGTCGGCGGCGCCAGCGGTCCAGCAGCACGCCGGCGAACGGGCCGATCACCGAGAACGGCAGCAGCATCACGGCCAGCACCGAGGCGATGTCGGCGGGGGAGGACTGCTTCTCCGGCGAGAAGACCACGTAGGCGGCGAGCGAGACCTGGAAGACGCCGTCGGAGAGCTGGGAGAGGACACGGGCGGTCAGCAGCCGGCGGAAGTCGCGGCCGCGGAGCAGGTCGAGGAGGGTGGCGCGGTGCGCGGTCTGGTGGGTGCTGCCGTTCTCCGTGATCGCCACCTGCCCAGGGTGCCATGGAACCGGTCGGTGTTTCACGTGAAACATGAGCCGGGAAAAGGTGAACGGGCCCACGGTGGTTGACCGTGGGCCCGTTTCCGTGCGGGCGGGCCGTCGGTTCAGTGCCCGACGGCCGCGGATCCCGCGGTGATCAGCGCTCGACCTCGCCGCGGATGAACTTCTCGACGTTGTCCTTGGCCTCGTCGTCGAAGTACTGGACCGGCGGGGACTTCATGAAGTACGAGGAGGCCGAGAGGATCGGGCCGCCGATGCCGCGGTCCTTGGCGATCTTCGCGGCGCGGACGGCGTCGATGATGACACCGGCGGAGTTCGGGGAGTCCCAGACCTCCAGCTTGTACTCCAGGTTCAGCGGGACGTCGCCGAAGGCGCGACCCTCTAGGCGGACGTACGCCCACTTGCGGTCGTCCAGCCAGGCCACGTAGTCCGAGGGACCGATGTGGACGTTGCGGGCGCCCAGCTCGCGGTCGCGGATCTGCGAGGTGACGGCCTGCGTCTTGGAGATCTTCTTGGACTCCAGGCGCTCGCGCTCGAGCATGTTCTTGAAGTCCATGTTGCCGCCGACGTTCAGCTGCATGGTGCGCTCGAGGATGACGCCCCGGTCCTCGAACAGCTTGGCCATCACGCGGTGCGTGATGGTCGCGCCGACCTGGGACTTGATGTCGTCACCGACGATCGGCACGCCGGCCTCGGTGAACTTGTCCGCCCACTCCTTGGTGCCGGCGATGAACACCGGGAGGGCGTTCACGAAGGCGACCTTGGCGTCGATGGCGCACTGGGCGTAGAACTTCGCCGCCGCCTCGGAACCGACGGGCAGGTAGCAGACGAGGACGTCGACCTGGCGGTCCTTGAGGATCTGGACGACGTCGACCGGGGCCTCGTCGGACTCCTCGATGGTCTCCCGGTAGTACTTACCCAGGCCGTCGAGGGTGTGGCCGCGCTGGACGGTGACGCCGGTCGGCGGCACGTCGCAGATCTTGATGGTGTTGTTCTCACTGCTGCCGATGGCGTCGGCCAGGTCGAACCCGACCTTCTTGGCGTCGACGTCGAAGGCGGCGACGAACTCCACGTCACGGACGTGGTACTCGCCGAACTGGACGTGCATCAGCCCGGGGACCTTGCCGGCCGGGTCGGCGTCCTTGTAGTACTCGACACCCTGCACCAGCGACGCGGCGCAGTTGCCGACGCCCACGATGGCTACGCGAACCGAACCCATTTCCGGTTGCTCCCTGTGATCTCATGAGCGCCGCCGAAGATCGGCGGTGCTCGTCCTGCTTCTTCGATGACTGCTGATGGGCGCGAGGCGCCCACTCCTGCCGCGTGCGGCACAGGGCTGACGCGGTGTCAGCGCTCCTGCTCGGAGCGCCCCGGGCGGTCGTACGGTGGCCCGGGAGGGTCCGAGGACCCGTCCTCCTGGCCACGGCCGTCCGAAGTCTTGGTTACTGCGGGGCCGGTCCCGTCGGTGGACGGTCCGGTCCGGCCGGTGCGGTTGGCCCGCTCGGTCTCGATCAGCTCGTTGAGCCAGCGGACCTCACGCTCCACCGACTCCAGTCCGTGCCGCTGAAGCTCGACGGTGTAGTCGTCGAACCGCTCGCGGGCGCGGGCCAGTGAGTTGCGCATCCGCTCCAGGCGCTCCTCCAGCCGACTGCGGCGGCCCTCCAGGACGCGCATCCGCACGGCCCGGTCGGTCTGGCCGAAGAAGGCGAAGTGCACACCGAAGTGCTCGTCCTCCCAGGCGTCCGGGCCGGAGTCGGCGAGCAGCTCCTCGAAGCGCTCCTTGCCCTCGGGGGAGAGCCGGTAGACGATCTTGGACCGCTTGCCGTTGAGCGCGGTGGCCGGGACGTACTCGACCTCCGGGTTGTCCTCGACCAGGAAGCCCTGAGCCACCAGGCTCTTCAGGCAGGGGTAGAGGGTCCCGTAGGAGAAGGCGCGGAACGAGCCGAGCAGGACGTTGAGCCGCTTGCGCAGCTCGTACCCGTGCATCGGGGCGTCGTGGAGCAGGCCGAGAACGGCGAACTCCAGCACTCCTGAGCGCCTGCCCACTGCCGTCGTCCTCCCTTCCTCGCCTGGTCCGCGACCCGCCGTGTCCGGCGGTATGCCGCTCCGATGTATCGGCTCGATATATCGAGAACAGTAAACCTGGGTCCCCGAACGGGCAAGGGGGGCGCGCGTGAATGTGATCACAAGGCGGCGCGCGGGTGTCCTTGGCAACGGCCGTGTAATGATCTGCAGTCGTTTTATGGGTATTGGGGATTGATGCCCGATTAGTTCTGATTCAGTGCTGCGTACGCTGTCGCGTGTGCACGAGGACCACCTCCGGGGTTAGGGCGGTTGCGGGCATCGGACGTGAACCCTGCCTTCAGGCTCGACCGGCCTGGCGAGGAGTACCTGGAACATGAGTGAACGACGGCGGAGGTCGCCTGGTGGCGGCGGGCAGCCTCCGGGCGGCGACAGCGGACGCCCGGACGGAGCGGGGAGCGACGAGGTCGCCTCGGAGGGCCTCGGCCGCCGGCGCCCGCCCGGCATGCGGGAGACCGCCCAGCAGCCCCGGATGACCCGTGCCGAGATGCGCAAGGCGTCCCAGAAGGGTGGCCGGCGCGGCGGTGCGGCCGGTACCGGCCCTGCCGCGGGCGGTCCCGGCGGCCCGGGTGCCGTCGGTGGACCCGGCGCCTCCGGCGGTGCACCCGGCAAGAAACGGTTCATCGACTACCCCCGTTTCGGCAAGCAGGGCTTCCGCCGCTGGCTGCCGTCCTGGCGGCTCTGGCTCAGTGCGTTCCTGCTCGTCTTCGCCACCGGCGTCGGCGGGATCTACTTCGTCTACCAGTCGACGAAGATCCCGCCGCTCAACGCCCTGGTGAACGACCAGAACAACATCTACTACTGGGCCGACGGCACCGAGATGGTCCGCAAGGGCGAGACCAACCGCCAGATCGTCGAGCTCGCGGACATCTCGCCCACCCTGCAGAACGCGGTCATCGCGGCGGAGAACGAGACCTTCCGCACCGACAGCGGCATCGACCCCAAGGGCATGACGCGCGCGGTCATCAACATGGCCAAGGGCGGCGAGACGCAGGGCGCGTCCACGATCACCCAGCAGTACGTCAAGAACGCCTACCTGACGCAGGAGCAGACCCTCTCCCGCAAGGTCAGGGAGTTCTTCATCACGCTGAAGATCAATCAGGACCAGTCCAAGGAGGAGATCCTCAAGGGCTACCTCAACACCAGCTGGTTCGGCCGCGGTGCGACCGGTGCGCAGGCGGGGGCCCAGGCCTACTACGGCGTCAACGCCAAGGACCTGAACCTCTGCCAGAGCGCGATGCTGGCCGGGCTGCTCAAGGGCGCCGCGTACTACGACCCGACGATCAAGGCGAACCGCCCGCGCGCCGAGGAGCGCTGGAAGTGGATCCTGGACCGGATGGTGGAGACCAAGAACGCCACCGCCGAGGAGCGGGCCAAGTGCACGGCCTTCCCGGACCCGATCAAGCAGGTGCCGCCGGCCAACATGAACGGCCAGATCAGCTACCTGGTCGAGACCGCCAACAAGTTCGTCATGGTCAAGGACCCGACGATCGACCAGCGGGCGATCGAGAAGGGCGGCTTCAAGATCTACACGACCTTCGAGAAGGACAAGGTCGAAGCCCTCAAGAAGGCCGTGGACGACGTCAGGGCCGAGACGCTGAACCCGCAGAAGCGCCCCGACAACGACAACTTCGTCCAGTTCGGCGCGGCGAGCATCCGCCCCGGTGACGGCGCGCTCGTCGCCATCTACGGCGGCGACGGCGTGGAGAACGGGCACCACGACAACAACGCCGACGCCCAGGGCGTCCAGGTCGGCTCGACCTTCAAGCCCTTCGTGCTGGCGGCCGCCATGCAGAGCGGTGTGCTGACCCAGACCGACGACAAGGGCAAGCCGAAGCGGATCAACGCCGACAGCCGCTACCTGTCCGACGACCTCTCGGAGATCCGCAAGGCGGACGGCTCGCTGGTGCTCGACGACAAGGGCAAGCCGTACCGGCAGAAGAACGAGGAGAAGGGCAAGCGCGGCTACGTCTCCCTGCGGCTCGCGATGCAGTGGTCGTGGAACGTGCCCTTCGTCCAGCTGAACCAGGACGTCGGCGGGCAGAACGTGGCCGCCGTCGCCGAGGCGATGGGCGTCCGCAAGGAGAACCTCGCCGCCGAGGCCAACACCACGACCTTCCCGCTCGGTGTCTCCACCATCAGCCCGATCAGGATGGCCGACGCCTACGCGACCCTGGCCGCCAGCGGGAAGCAGGCGGACCCGTACTCGGTGACCAAGGTCCTGGTGGACGGCAAGGAGCGCCCCGGCTTCGGCGGCAAGCACGAGCCCAGGCAGGCGCTGGAGCCGGCCGTCGCCGACAACGTCACCGACGTGCTGGTGAACGTGGCGAAGAACGGTACCGGCAAGAACTCCAACGCGCTGGGCCGCCCGGTGGCCGGCAAGACCGGTACCACCGACCAGAACAAGTCGGCCTGGTGGGTCGGCTACACCCCGCAGCTGTCCACCAGCGTGGCGATGTGGCGCGAGGACCCGACCCAGCACGAGCGGCTCTCGCTGAACGGCACCGGCGGCAAGGACTCGGTGCACGGTGGTGACACCCCGACCGACGTCTTCACGCGGTACATGAAGGCGGCGCTGGCCAACGAGAAGAAGCTGGACTTCCCGACACCGCAGCCGGTCGGCTCCCAGGTCGACTCCTCCGGTGCGCCGAGCACGGCGAGCGCCACGCCGACGCCCACCACGACCGAGACCATGCCGACCGTGCCGCCGGACCCGAACGCCCAGCAGCCGACCCAGCCCCCGGTCACCCAGGGCCCGGTCTGCGTCCCCGGCGTGGACTGCCCGGGGACGGTGCCGGTACCCCCGGTCCCGACCAGGAGCAGCCCGGCGACCACCGGCGGCGGCAACACCGGCGGCGGCAACGGAGGCGGTGGCAACACCGGCGGCAACGGCAACGGTGGCAACACCGGCGGCGGCGGCGTCTCGCCGACCTGCATCATCGGCAACATCGGCTGCACCACGCCGACGGTGCCGGGGCCGAGCCCGACCACCGACCCGGGCGGCGGTGCCGGCGGTGCCACCGGCGGGACGACTCCCAAGCCGTCGACCAAACCGCCGACCTCGCCGTCGGCGCCGCCGAGCGGCAACGCGCTCGTGCCGTAGCGCGGCCGGGACGGAACCGGACCGCGGACAGGTCATCGGATGCGGACACGGAAACGGTGAAGCGGCGGTGGCGGTCCTCCTCGGAGGGCCGCCACCGCCGTTTCGCCGTATTCGGCGCGATTCGTCACGCCCCGGCGGCCCGGTGGCGGGGCCGTGGCGGGGGCCTCCTCGTCCGGGCGGGAGAGGTGCGGCAGGATGTCCGCCATGACGTCCAGCGCTCATGACGAATCCGTCGGCCAGACCGGGCTCCCCGACGCCGCCGGGCCTGCCCCCGAGGTACCGGTGACCGGGGTCGACCAGGTCGTGACCAACACCGTGGTCGTGCCGGCGGACGAGGACCCGGTGGCGGCGGCCGGCAGCGAGGTGATCGGCGGCCCGCCCGGGAAGCGCGCGCTGCTCGGCGTCTCCTGGTGGGTCCCGGCACGCTTCCTCGCGCTGGTGGTCATCGTGGTCTCGGTGCTCGGCATGGCGCAGAAGCTGCCCTGCTACAACGCGGCCTGGTTCCAGCCGGGTTCGCCGCAGTACGTGCACGCCTGCTACAGCGACGTCCCGCACCTGTTCTCCGGGCGGGGCTTCGCGGCCGGACTGCACCCCTACGTGGACCGGATCCCGGGCACCACCGGGGATCTGCAGTTCCTCGAATACCCGGTGCTGACCGGTCTGTTCATGCAGATCTCGGCCTGGCTGACGCCCGGCGGCGGCACGCTCCAGGACCAGGAGCGGTGGTTCTGGGTGATCAACGCGGGCCTGCTGATGGCCTGCGCGGTGGTCGCCGTGGTGGCGCTCTCCCGCACCCACCGGCGCCGCCCCTGGGACGCCCTGATGTTCGCGCTGGCGCCCGTCCTGCTGCTCAACGCCACCGTCAACTGGGACCTGCTGGCGGTCGCGCTGGCCGCCGTCGCCCTGGCCTGGTGGGCCGGCTCGCGGCCGGTCCTGGCCGGGGTGTTCATCGGCCTGGCCACCGCCGCCAAGCTCTATCCGCTCCTGCTGCTGGGCCCGCTGCTGGTGCTCTGCTGGCGGGCCGGCCGGTGGCGCGACCTGCGCGGGCTGCTGGGCGGCGCGGTCGGCGCGTGGGTGCTGGTCAACCTGCCGATCATGATGGCCAACTGGCAGGGCTGGTCGACCTTCTACGTCTTCAGCAAGCACCGCAACGAGGACTACGGCTCGCTCTGGCTGATCCTGATGCAGACCCGCGGCGTCGGGCTGGAGAACCTCGACACCTTCATCGCGATCCTGATGGTGCTGAGCTGTGCGGGGATAGCGTGGCTCGGCCTCTCGGCGCCCCGCCGCCCGCGGGTCGTCCAGCTGGCCTTCCTGGTGGTGGCCGCGTTCGTGGTGTTCAACAAGGTGTACTCGCCGCAGTACGTGCTCTGGCTGCTGCCGCTCGCGGTGCTGGCCCGGCCGCGCTGGCGGGACTTCCTGATCTGGCAGGCCTGCGAGGTGCTCTACACCCTGGGCATCTGGTCCCACCTGGGCTTCGTCACCGGGCCCAAGCAGCACGGGATCGGCGAGTCCTGGTACCACTTCGCGATCGTGCTGCACCTGCTCGGCACGCTCTACCTGGTCGGCGTGGTGATCCGGGACATCCTGCTGCCGGACCGCGACCCGGTGCGCTGGGACGGCAGCGACGACCCCTCCGGCGGGGTGCTCGACCAGGCCCCGGACGTCTTCGTGCTCGGCGCCGCCCGGCAGCTGCGCGAGGAGGCGAGCTACGCCGGGTACGCGCCGGCCGGCTCCGAGGGGTGGCTCATCGAGCCGCCCGCCCGTGCCCAGGAGCCGGCCGAGAAGTCCTGACGGCCGCCGGCGGCCGGTCGCCGGCGGCACTCCGGGGCCGGCCGGCGGCGACCGGCCGGCGACCGGTCAGCGGTCCACCACGCGGTCGAAGTGCGTGGTGGTGTGCCGCACCTGGAGACCGAGCTCGTCGCCGACCGCCGGCGGCTTGGTCTCGCCGTCCAGGAGGAGCAGCGAGACCTGCATGTGCGGCGGCTCGGCGAACCAGAGCTGCTTGCCGGTCCAGTTGTACGGCGACTTGGTCTTGTTGACGGTCGCCAGGCCGGCCCGGGCGATGCCCTTGGCCCGCGAGGACATGCCCTGCACGTACTTGGGCGCCTCCAGCCCGATGCCGTGCGCGGTGCCGCCGGCGACCACCAGCAGGTGGCCGTCGGCCGGCGCCGGGTGCTGGCGGTAGCCGTAGCGGTCGCCCTTGGCGACGGGGGTGACGTCCAGCACCGTCGCCCGGACCTCCAGCGCGCCGTGGTCGCCGAGCCAGAGCCGGGTGCCGATCCGGGCCCGGAACACGGTGTCCGGGTAGCGCCCGGCCAGCTGCTCCAGGCCCGCCGCACCGAGGTGGCTGACGAAGACGGTGTGCACCGGCACCCCGGCGGCCCGGGCGGTGTCCACCCAGTACGCGACCTCCTCGACCGGGCTGGAGCCGTCCGGCCGGTCCATCGGCAGGTGCAGCGCGAGGCCCTCGAAGGAGACGCCGTCCAGCTCGGCGGCGACCGCCGGGAGGTCGGCCGCCGAGACGCCGTGCCGGCGCATGGTGGTCATGCACTCCACGACCACCCGGGCGCCGTGCAGCGCGCGCACCCCGTCGAGGCTGGCCACCGTCCGGATCACCCGGGCGTGCGGCAGCGGCAGGGCCTCCTCGCCGACCCGGTACGGGGTGAGCACCAGCAGCTCGCCGCCGTACCAGTCGGCCGCGTCGGCCGCCTCGTAGGCGGTGCCGACCGCCAGCATGCCGGTGCCCAGCAGGGTGGCCTCCTCGGCCAGGCGGTGGTTGCCCAGCCCGTAGCCGTTGCCCTTCGCCACCGGCACCAGGCCGGGGAACTCGGCCAGGACGGAGCGCTGGTGGGTACGCCAGCGTTCGGTGTCGAGGTAGAGCGACAGCGTCATCGGGTCATCTCCCAGAGGGTGTGGGGCACGGGCGGCTCGGCGGCTACGGCGCTGTTGCTCAGCGGCGCGACATGTACAGGTCGAGCGCCTTGTGCAGCAGCTTGTTGAGCGGGTAGTCCCACTCGCCGAGGTACTCGGCGGCCTGGCCGCCGGTGCCGACCTTGAACTGGATCAGGCCGAACAGGTGGTCGTTCTCGTCCAGCGTGTCGGAGATGCCGCGGAGGTCGTACACCCCGCCGCCGAGCGCGTACGAGTCGCGCATCATCCGCCACTGGATCGCGTTGGACGGCTTGACCTCGCGCTTGTGGTTGGCGGAGGCGCCGTAGGAGTACCAGACGTGCTCGCCGACCACCAGCATCGTGGTCGCGGCCAGCGGCTCGCCCTCGTGGTAGGCGATGTAGAGCCGCATCCGGTTCGGGTCCTCGGCGGTGAGGGCCTTCCACATCCGCTGGAAGTAGGACAGCGGGCGCGGGGTGAACCGGTCGCGCTCGGCGGTCACCAGGTACAGCTGGTGGAAGATCGGCAGCTCGTCGTAGCCGCCCTGGATCACCTCGACGCCGCTCTTCTCGGCCTTCTTGATGTTCCGGCGCCAGAGCTGGTTGAAGCCCTTCTGGATGTCGTCCAGCGAGCGGTTGGCCAGCGGGACCTGGAAGACGTAGCGCGGCTGGACGTCGCCGAAGCCGGCGCCGCCGTCCTCGCCCTGGAGCCAGCCGGCCTTGCGCAGCCGGTCGGCCACCTCGAAGGCGCGGGGCTCGTACCAGTCGGCCTCGACGTCGCGCAGGCGCTTGGCCTGCTTGGCGGCGATGGCCTCCTTGATGGTCGGCGCGTTCCAGCGGCGGATGACCACCGGCGGGCCCATCTTCACCGAGAACGCGCCCTGCGACTTCAGGTGCGCCAGCATCGGCTGCAGCCAGCGGTCGAGGTCGCGGTCGAACCAGTCGATCACCGGGCCCTCGGGCAGGTAGGCCAGGTACCGCTTGACCTTGGGCAGCTGGCGG
This sequence comes from Streptomyces sp. BE303, assembly GCF_036290945.1. Taxonomy (NCBI): domain Bacteria; kingdom Bacillati; phylum Actinomycetota; class Actinomycetes; order Kitasatosporales; family Streptomycetaceae; genus Streptomyces; species Streptomyces sp. BE303. The sequence goes on along the minus strand of NZ_JAQYWZ010000420.1, from coordinate 107,227 downwards.
TAGAGCACCAGCCCGGCGCCGACGATCTGGTTGGTCTGGTCGAACCAGCCGATCGACTCGGTGCGCCACTCGGCCTTCACATCGCCCCAGGACGGCACCTGCATGTGGCTGGCCGAGGCGCGGCTCCTGATGAAGGCGAGGTGCTCCTCGCGGGTGATCGTCCTCAGGCGCAGGCTCATGCTCGGTGCTCCTCGTCGGTCGGGCTGCAGTGGGCCCCGGTATCTCGGGGTGACCTTATCGTCCGGGCCCCCCGGGGCTGCGGGCGCGGCGACGCCCCCGTCGCGCACCGGCCTGTCCTAGGTAGGTACGCGAGGGGGGCGCCGGGGGTTCCTTGCGCGGGGTGGCTAACCCCACAGGCCTCCGCGCGCCATTCCGAGGTAGAAGCCGATCGCCGAGGCGCCGAGCGTGATCATGAGGATGAACCGCTCCGCGGTGGTCACGGAGAGGAACACCCCCAGCAGGCCCGCGGCGATCCCGAACAGGCCGGTCCACGAGGTCAGCAGGTGCAGGTTGTGGAAGAACGAGGTGACGAAGGCGATGACGCCGAGGACGACCGTGACGCCCACCAGGGCGTTCTCCCGCGGGTGCGGGTGGCCGTCGGTGTTCAGGGTGAGAGGGGGCATCCGGTGGATGGTCTGGGCCATGAGTCCCACCTCCTGGCGAGGAGACGAACGGGCAGGAAACCCGTTCCGTCCAGATTGCGGCGGTTGGACCGGTCTCACAACCCCTATGCGTTTTGTTCGGCCGTCCGGGTGCAGGTAGGCTGTGCCGTCTGCACTGGTGTAGTTGTGCCTTCCTCTGCCCTCTTCCGGGTGAGCGGAGTCAGGCTGTCGGACCCGGCCGCTACGGTGGGCCGGAGTCGACACTGCTCCGGTGCCGACGCTGCACAACCCTCCTGCCACGGAAAGACCGTGGCCGCTGAGTCCAAAGGAGGTGGGTTACTCATGCGTCACTACGAGCTGATGGTCATCCTCGACCCGTCGGTCGAGGAGCGCGCTGTCTCCCCCCTGATCGAGAGCTTCCTCGCTGTCGTCCGCAACGGCGGTGGCAAGGTCGAGAAGGTCGACACCTGGGGTCGCCGCCGTCTGGCTTACGAGATCAACAAGCAGTCCGAGGGCATCTACTCGGTCATCGACCTCCAGGCCACGCCTGAGGTCGTCAAGGAGCTCGACCGCCAGCTTGGCCTGAGCGAGTCGGTTCTGCGGACCAAGGTCCTGCGCCCGGACACCCACTGAGCCACCTCTGAGGCCTTCGGGTCTCGGGTAGCTCGCGACCGTTGTTTCACGTGAAACAGCGGTGAACGGACATCTTCCCGAGAGGTCATCACCACCATGGCAGGCGAGACCGTCATCACCCTCGTCGGCAATCTCGTCGACGACCCCGAGCTGCGCTTCACCCCGTCGGGTGCGGCGGTCGCGAAGTTCCGTATCGCGTCCACCCCCCGCACCTTCGACCGTCAGACGAACGAGTGGAAGGACGGCGAGAGCCTCTTCCTCACGTGCAACGTCTGGCGGCAGCCGGCGGAGAACGTGGCCGAGTCGCTGCAGCGCGGCATGCGCGTCATCGTGCAGGGCCGACTGCGCCAGCGGTCTTACGAGACCAAGGAAGGCGAGAAGCGGACGGTCTTCGAGGTTGAGGTCGACGAGGTCGGTCCGAGCCTGCGCTCGGCGACCGCGAAGGTCACCCGGGCCAACCGGTCCGGTGCTCCCGGCGGCGGCGGCTTCGGCGGCGGCCCGCAGGGCGGCGGCCAGAGCGGTGGCAACTGGGGCGGCGGCAGCGGCGGGCAGCAGGGCGGCAACTGGGGTGGCAACTCCGGTGGCCAGTCCGGTCCCTCCGACGACCCGTGGGCTTCCAGCACCCCCTCATCCGGTGGCAACAGCAACCAGGGTGGCGGCGGCGGTTGGGGTGCCCCGGCCGGTGGCGGCTTCTCGGAAGAGCCCCCGTTCTAAGAGCTGACAGATTTCGTGCGGACGGGCCGCCGGCGTCCTCGGACGCCCGCCCGGCCGTGAACCCCAAATGGAGCGCACAATGGCGAAGCCGCCTGCTCGCAAGCCGAAGAAGAAGGTTTGCGTCTTCTGCAAGGACAAGGTCAACTACGTTGACTACAAGGACACGAACCTGCTGCGGAAGTTCATCTCCGACCGTGGCAAGATCCGTGCCCGCCGGGTCACCGGCAACTGCACCCAGCACCAGCGTGACGTCGCCACGGCCGTGAAGAACAGCCGTGAGATGGCGCTGCTGCCCTACACCAGCACCGCGCGCTAAGAGAGGGTGACCAAGTAATGAAGATCATCCTCACGCACGAGGTGCCGGGTCTCGGCTCCGCCGGCGAGGTCGTCGAGGTCAAGGACGGCTACGCCCGCAACTACCTGGTCCCGCGTGGCTTCGCCATCCGCTGGACCAAGGGCGGCCAGAAGGACGTGGACGCGATCCGTCGCGCCCGCAAGATCCACGAGATCCAGACCCTTGAGGCTGCCAACGAGGTCAAGGGCAAGCTCGAGGGCGTCCAGGTCAAGCTGGCCGTTCGCTCCGGCGAGGCCGGCCGTCTGTTCGGCTCGGTGACCCAGGCCGACGTCGTCGAGGCCATCAAGGCCGCCGGCGGCCCGGCCGTGGACAAGCGCGCCGTCGCGATCTCCTCGCCGATCAAGACCGTGGGCACCCACAAGGTCTCGGTCAAGCTGCACTCCGACGTCCAGGCCAACCTCGACGTCGCCGTCGTGGCTGCCTGAACCCGGTAGCTGAAGCGCCGAAGCAGTGGCCCGAGGGCCGGCCTCCCCCGTGCGGGGAGGCCGGCCCTCGGTCGTTCCCGGGCGGGACCGCCGGTCCGGGCCTCAGCTCCGGACCGCCCCGGTGACCAGCCACCGGCCGCCCAGCGCCCGGCGGACCAGGAAGCCGCCGCGGACCAGCATGAAGAGGTTCATCGCCCACCAGAGCCCGGCCAGGCCGGTGCCGCTCGCGGGCACCGCGAGGGCGGCCGGCGCGAACACCGCGAGGGTGGCGAGCATCGCCCAGGCCAGGTACGGGCCGTCCCCGGCGCCCATCAGCACCCCGTCCAGGACGAAGACCAGCCCGGAGACCGGCTGGCAGAGCGCGAGCAGCAGCAGGACGGTGTTCAGCTGGGCCTGGACCGCCGGGTCCGGGGTGAAGAGCGGGACGTACAGCGGCCGGGCGACCACCACCAGCAGGCCCAGCAGCACACCGGCACCGACGCCCCACTCGATCATCCGCCGGGTGGCGGCCCTGGCCCCCGGGACGTCCCCGGCACCCAGGTAGCGGCCGATGATGGCCTGGCCCGCGATCGCGATCGCGTCCAGCGCGAAGGCGATGAAGAGGAAGACCGTCATGGCGATCTGGTGCGCCGCCATCCGGTCGTCGCCCAGCCCGGCGGCCACCGCGGTGGCGATCATCAGGATGGCGCGCAGGCTCAGGGTGCGGACCATCAGCGGGCCGCCGGCCTTCGCGCTCGCCCGGATCCCGGCCGCGTCCGGCCGCAGCGAGGCCTGCTCGCGGCGGGCACCGCGCACCACCACGTACAGGTAGGCGCCGGCCATCCCGGTCTGTGCCAGGACGGTGCCCCAGGCCGAACCGGCCACGCCGAGTCCGGCGCCGTACACCAGCCCGGCGTTCAGGCCGAGGTTGGCGGTGAAGCCGGCGACCGCCACCACCAGCGGCGTCCGGGTGTCCTGGAGACCGCGCAGCACACCGGTGGCCGCCATCACCATCAGGACCGCCGGTATGCCCAGCGCACTGATCCGCAGGTAGGTCACGGCGTACGGGGCGGCCGTCGGCGAGGCGCCCAGCACCCCGGCCGCCCAGGGGGCGAGGAGCAGGGTCAGGACGACCACTCCGGCCGACAGGGCCAGGGCGAGCCAGATGCCGTCGATGCCCTGCTGGACGGCGGCCCGGCGGTCCCCGGCGCCGATCCGGCGGGCGACCGCGGCGGTGGTGGCGTAGGCGAGGAAGACGAAGACCCCGGTGGCGGTGGTGAGCGCGGCCGAGGCCACGCCGACACCGGCCAGCTGCGCGGTGCCGAGGTGGCCCACGACGGCCGAGTCGGCCATCAGGAAGAGCGGCTCGGCGACCAGGGCGCCGAAGGCCGGGACGGCCAGGGCGAGGATTTCCCGGTCGTGCCGGCGGCGGTCCGTGAGGAGGGTCATGGGGTCCAGGCTACTCATCCACAGGTAACAGCCGCCAGGGCATTTCGTCGCTTACTCGGAAGTGTGAGCGACCGGCTCGCCGACGTCTGTGGCCACCGCCACCCGGCTGTGTGTGAAGTATTTCTCATGCACAGCCCCGGGACGAGGGAATTGCAGGTCAGCGGGTTGACGGTGGATCGATGGTCTGGTTATCCACAGGGCTTTCCACAGGGGCGTCCACAGGTTTGCGGTACTTCTCCACAGTCGTGGGCCGCTCGTCCACACCCCCTGTGGATAACCGCCTTGGCTGAAGGGCTCCCGGCACCTTAGCGTGGGCCCTCCGCCCGACACTCCCACCCGCTCCGGCGTCCGATTTGTCGGTGCGGTGGCGTAGAAATGCGGTGGCGCGGAACGAGGCTCCGCCGCAGCCGGCCACCGGCAAGGACCGCTCCAACTCGCACCACTCGCTGATCGGGGAACACGCGTGACCGGCCCCCAGTACGACGACCACGACGCCCCGCCGCCCGAGGACGACTGGCAGACCGCCGACGACCCGTTCCCGGTCGGCGCCTTCGCCGACGCCCCGTTCCCGGACGGCCCCGGCGACCGGCTGCCGGTCTCGCGCGGACGCGGCGGCGGAGCGGGGCAGGGCGGCTCGGGGGGCGGTTCCGGGGGCGGCTTCCAGAAGGGCGGCAAGGGCGGTTCCGGAGGCTCCGGGGGTTCCGGGGGCTTCCAGCGGGACGGCGGCGGCAAGCGGCGCCAGGGCGGCGAGGAGGAGCGCGCCGAGGGCGGCCTCGACGGCTTCGAACGCGTCCCCCCGCAGGACCTCGCCGCCGAGCAGTCCGTCCTCGGCGGCATGCTGCTGTCCAAGGACGCCATCGCCGACGTGGTCGAGGTGCTCAAGCCGGCCGACTACTACCGGCCCGCGCACGAGCTGGTCCACGGCGCCATCCTCGACCTCTACGCCCGCGGCGAGCCGGCCGACCCGATCACCGTGGCCGGCGAGCTGACCAAGCGCGGCGAGCTCCAGCGGGTCGGCGGCCCGGGCTACCTGCACACCCTGGTCAACTCCGTCCCCACCGCGGCCAACGCCGAGTACTACGCCCAGATCGTCCACGAGCGCGCGGTGCTGCGCCGGCTGGTCGAGGCCGGTACCCGGATCGCCGGCATGGGCTACGCCGCCGAGGGCGACGTCGACGAGATCGTCAACGCGGCCCAGGCGGAGATCTACGCCGTCACCGAGCAGCGCACCAACGAGGACTACGCACCGCTCGCCGACATCATGGAGGGCGCCCTCGACGAGATCGAGTCGATCGGCTCCCGCAACGGCCAGATGTCCGGCGTCCCGACCGGCTTCGCCGACTTCGACGCCCTGACCAACGGCCTGCACCCCGGTCAGATGATCGTCATCGCGGCGCGTCCCGCCATGGGAAAGTCCACCCTGGCGCTGGACTTCGCCCGGGCCTGCTCGATCCAGCACAAGCTGCCGAGCGTGATCTTCTCGCTCGAAATGGGCCGCAACGAGATCGCCATGCGCCTGCTCTCCGCGGAGGCCCGGGTGGCGCTGCACCACATGCGCTCCGGGTCCATGACCGACGACGACTGGACCCGGGTCGCCCGCCGGATGCCGGACGTCAGCGAGGCACCGCTCTTCATCGACGACTCGCCGAACCTGTCGATGATGGAGATCCGCGCGAAGTGCCGCCGGCTCAAGCAGCGCAACGACATCAAGCTCGTCGTCATCGACTACCTCCAGCTGATGCAGTCCGGCGGCTCCCGCCGGGCCGAGAACCGCCAGCAGGAGGTCTCCGACATGTCGCGAAACCTGAAGCTGCTGGCCAAGGAGCTGGAGGTGCCGGTGATCGCGCTCTCCCAGCTGAACCGTGGCCCCGAGCAGCGCACCGACAAGCGGCCGATGGTCTCCGACCTGCGTGAGTCCGGCTCGATCGAGCAGGACGCCGACATGGTCATCCTGCTCCACCGCGAGGACGCCTACGAGAAGGAGTCACCGCGGGCGGGCGAGGCCGACCTGATCGTCGCCAAGCACCGAAACGGCCCCACCGCCACCATCACCGTGGCCTTCCAGGGCCACTACTCCCGCTTCGTCGACATGACCCGGGACTGACGGCCGGAGCCGTCGCACGGGGGAGGGGCAGACCCGGAAGGGGCGGACCCGGACGGGCCGGGGCGGACGCCGCCCGGGCCCGCCGGCGTCAGAGCGTGACGGTCGCGCGGAAGACGGTGGCGCCGGTGCCGGTGAGGCGGGTGGTGGTGCCGGTAGCCGGCAGGAAGGCGGACTCGCCGCGGGCGAGGTCCAGGGCGGTGCCGTCGGCGGCGGTGAGCCGGGCGGTCCCGGCGGTGCAGAGCAGGATCTGCGGGGCCCGGCCGTCCACCTCCCGGTCACGGCCGTCCAGGGCGAACCGGGAGAGCCGGAACTCGTCGATCGGCACGGGGTAGAGCTCCTCGCCGGGCGTCCCGTCGACCGGTACCGGCAGCAGCGGCGCCGGCGAGCAGGCGGCGAACTCCACCACTTCGAGCAGCTCCGGCACGTCGATGTGCTTGGGGGTGAGCCCCGCCCGCAGCACGTTGTCCGAGTTGGCCTGCAGTTCCACGCAGACGCCGTGCAGGTAGGCGTGCGGCACACCGGCGCCGAGGTAGAGCGCCTGACCGGCCCGGAGCCGGACGTGGTTGAGCAGCAGGCCGGCGATCAGCCCGCGGTCCCCCGGGAAGTCGCGGGTGATCCGGGTGTACGGGGCGTACGGGCCGTCCGGGTCCTCGGCGGCGGCCTTGTCGACCGCCTCGGCGGTGTCCCGGACCGCGGCCCCGGCGGCCGGACCGTCCAGGTCGAGGGCGGCGGCCAGGGCACGGCTGAGCGCCTCGGCCTCGTCGCCGGCCCCCAGCAGGGCGATCAGCGGCTCCAGCGCGGGCACCCGCAGCCCGGCCAGCAGCGCGGCCGCCCCGGCGGGCCGGCGGAAGCCGCAGAGGCCGTCGAAGTCACCGAGCGCGCAGATGAGTTCGGGCTTGTGGTTGTCGTCGCGGTAGTTCCGGTGCGGGGCGTCCAGCGGGATGCCCCGCGCGTTCTCGGCGGCGTACCCGGCCCGCGCCTGGTCGAGCGAGGGGTGGGCCTGGATGGAGATCGGGATGCCGGGCGCGAGCACCTTGAGCAGGAACGGCAGCGTGGGCCCGAACCTGGCCACCGAGGCGGCGCCCAGCTCGCGTTCCGGGTCGGCGGCGATCAGCTCGTCCAGCCGGCGCGGCCCGTCGCCCCGGTCGGCCCGGGAGGGGTCGCCGGGGTGGGCGCCCATCCAGAGCTCGGCCTGCGGTTCGCCGGTCGGCTCCTGTCCGAGCAGCTCGGGGAGTGCGGTGACCGATCCCCAGGCGTACGGGCGGACGGTGTTGACGAGCTTGTCCATGGGCGCGGTCCTGCTCCTTTGCTGCAGTGGCTGACGGGTCCCTGCCGCCGGGCGGCGGTCCCCGGACGGGCGGGCGATCCGGGCAAAGGCCGGGCATCGACCCTAGCCGACCGGCCCCTCCCCGGGGGAAACGGCCGGTACCGACCGGGAGTGCCTCGGGCGGCGGGGCAGTCCGATGACGCGGTAGTAGGATGCCAGGACCCAGTGTTTTCCACAGTGGTCTCCAGGTCGGCGGGACGCCGCCGGGGACCGCGTCTTCTGATGAGTGCGGGCAACGGTGACTGGCACTTCCCGCCACCGGCCGAGAGGTTAGTACGTGACCGTCAACCAGCAGAGTTTTGCTGATCTCGGCAGGGTGCTGGTGATCATCCCGACCTTCAACGAGGCGGAGAACGTCGAGTCGATCGTCGGCAGGGTCCGCGCCGCCGTTCCCGAGGTCCACGTCCTGGTCGCCGACGACAACAGCCCGGACGGCACCGGTGAGCTGGCCGACAAGCTGGCCGCCGAGGACCCGCACGTCCACGTCCTGCACCGCAAGGGCAAGGAGGGCCTGGGCGCCGCCTACCTGGCGGGCTTCCGCTGGGGCATCGACCAGGGCTACGACGTGCTGGTCGAGATGGACGCCGACGGCTCGCACCGCCCCGAGGAACTGGACCGGCTGCTGACCGCGCTGCGCGGCGCCGACCTGGTGCTGGGCTCGCGCTGGGTGCCGGGCGGCCGGGTGGTGAACTGGCCGAAGTCCCGCCTGCTGCTCTCCCGCGGCGGCTCGACCTACTCGCGGCTCATGCTCGGCGTGCCGATCCGGGACGTCACCGGCGGCTACCGGGCGTTCCGCAAGGAGACCCTGCTGGGCCTGGGCATGGACGAGGTCGCCTCCGCCGGGTACTGCTTCCAGGTCGACCTGGCGTGGCGGACGGTGAAGGCCGGCTTCAAGGTGGCCGAGGTGCCGATCACCTTCGTCGAGCGGGAGCTGGGCGCGTCCAAGATGAGCCGGCACATCGTGGTCGAGGCGCTCTGGAAGGTCACCTCCTGGGGTGTCGCCGACCGGGTGGCCCGGCTGACCGGCCGGAAGGCCTGAGCCGGCCGGAGCGGCCGGGTTCCGGGCCGGGCCCGGAACCGCGAGTGGGAAGGCGTGCCCCGTCGGGCGCGCCTTCCGCGCTTTCGGCGCGCCGTACTCCCATGCTGTAGGGCGCGGGGACCCGGACGACGGCCGTCCGACCCGCCACCCGCCCGGCCGTACCGCAGGCCGGACCGCGGCCCGGCCCCCGCCGGGTCCGAGGTGCGGGAGCGCCGGGCAACCGGCCGACCGGGCCGACCGGGCAACCGGCCGACCGGACCGCAGGCCGGACCGCCGAACAGGACCGCAGACCAGAGGGAGCAGCCAGTGACGTCGTCCTCGCCCGAGGAGAACGCCGCCCCGGTGGACGCGGCGGCCCCGGTGGACGCGGCCGACGGAGCCGCCGCCGAACCGCCGGTCCGACCGCTGGAGACCGCCGTCTTCACCGGCCCCGAGTCGGCCTTCTTCGCCACCTCCACGCTGATCCTCGGCGAGCGCACCGCGATCCTGGTCGACGCCCAGCTGACCCGCAGCGCTGGCCGCGAGCTGGCCGAGTGGGTCGCCGGCAAGGGCCGCCGGCTGCTCGCCATCGTGGTCACCCACCACCACCCGGACCACTACTTCGGTGCCGAGGAGGTGCTCCGGCTCTTCCCCGAGGCACAGCTGCTGGCCGCTCCGCCGGTGGTGGACGGCATCCTGCGCACCGCCGCCGCCAAGGTCGCCCAGTGGAAGCCGGTCTTCGGGGACGACATCCCGGACCACCCGCTGGTGCCGGCCCCGCTGCTGCCCCAGCCGCTGATGCTCGACCGGCAGGTGATCCCGGTGCTGCTGCTCGGCCAAGGCGACTGCGACGGCTCCACGGTGGTCCACGTGCCGAGCATCCGCACCGTGATCGCCGGGGACTTCGTCTACAACGGCACCCACGTCTGGACCGCCGACACCACGCCGGAGCAGCGCACCGCGTGGACCCGCAACCTCGGCCGGATCGCCGACCTCGGGGTCGAGCGGGTGATCGCCGGGCACCGGGCGCCGGAGCAGGGCGACGAGGCGGCCCGGGTGCTCGCCTTCACCGGCGAGTACCTGCAGGACTTCGACCGTCTGCTGGCCGAGCACCTGGACGACCCGGAGGCGCTGGCCGCGGCGGTGAACGAGCGGTACGGGGAGCTGACCCTCCCGGCGGTGCTGGAGCTGAGCGCCGCCGCCAACACGGCGCGGGCGGCAGGGCCGTCGGAACCTGCGGAGGAGTCCGCGGAGCCGGGTGGCCCGGAGGAGTCCGCGGAGCCGGACGCGCCGGGGGAGACCGCCGCCGGGCCGGACGGGCCCGCGAAGGAGCCGGGGGCCGGGTCGGACGGGTCCTGACCCGTCCGGCGGATACTGGCGGCATGACCCCGTACGACGTGATCGTCCCGGCCGGCGGCGCCGCCCGGCGGCTCGGCGGGGCGGACAAGCCCGGCCTGACCGTGGGTGAGGCCACCCTGCTGGACCGGGTGCTCGCGGCCTGCGCCGGAGCCCGCACCACCGTCGTGGTCGGCCCGGCCCGGCCCACCGTCCGCCCCGGCGTCCGGTGGACCCGTGAACGGCCGCCCGGCGGCGGGCCGGTGGCTGCCGTGGCCGCCGGCCTGGCCGAGGTGACCGCCGACCTGGTGCTGCTGTTCGCCGCCGACCTGCCGTTCCTCGACGAGCGGACCGTCCACCGGCTGGCCGCCGCCCTCGACGCCGCCGCGCCGGACACCGAGGCGGCCGTCCTGGTCGACGCCGGCGGACGTGACCAGCCGCTGGCCGCCGCCTACCGCGCCGCCGCCCTGCGGGCCGCGCTGGCCGCCGCCGGAGACCCCGCGGGGCTGCCGCTGCGCCGCCTGACCGGCGGGCTGCGCACCCTCCGGCTGGCCGACACCGACGACGTCACGTACGACTGCGACACCTGGGAGGACCTGGCCCGGGCCCGCGAACGCGACACCACCGGACCCACCGCCTAGCCCGCCGCCCGGCCCACCCCCGGCCCCCACCTCCGGCCCGCTCACGTGCGCCGGCGCCTGGGCGTGAGCGAAACGACGCGCGCCGCTCACCGGGCAAACATGCCGGGGAAACCACCGATCGGGCAGCATGGGCGCATGGAGCGCACGCTGGATGACTGGATCGCCGAGGTCCGGGCCGAGCTGGACATCGACCTGGACGTCGACGTCCACGGACTGCTCGACCTGGCCCGGGTGGTCGCCCACGGGGTGGCCCGGCCCGCCGCGCCGCTGACCGCCTTTCTGATCGGCTACGCGGCCGCCCGGCAGGGCGGCGGCCCCGAGGCCGTCGCCGAGGCGGCCCGGCGGACCGCCGCACTCGCCGAGCGGTGGGCGGCGGACGCCGAGCCGGGGCGGACGTGAGCACGGTGGAGGAGCTCGCCGTGCTCGACCAGCCGCCGGCCCCTGCCCGACCGACGAGCTGGGCGCGGGCCAGGGACACCGCCCGCCGGGCCGGCCGGACGCCGCTGCCGCCGCTGCGCCTGCCGCTGGCCGGGGCGCTCGGCCACACCCTCGCCGAGCCGCTCGCCGCGCTCACGGACCTGCCCGCCTTCGACACCTCGGCCATGGACGGCTGGGCGGTCGCCGGCCCCGGCCCCTGGCGGGTGGCCGGACGGCAGCTGGCCGGTCGGCCGGCCACCGGGGCGCTCGCCGACGGCGCCGCCGTGGAGATCGCCACCGGCGCCCAACTGCCGCCCGGCGCCACCGCCGTACTCCGCCGGGAGCACGGCGAGCCGGCCGGCCCGTTGCTGTACGACCGCACGCCCGGCTCGCTGACCACCGGCCAGGACGTCCGCCCGCGCGGCCAGGAGTGCCGGCTCGGCGAGCCGCTGCTCCCGGCCGGCACCCCGGTCGGTCCGGCCGTGCTGGGCCTGGCGGCCGCCTGCGGCCACGACCTGCTGACCGTCCGCCGCCGCCCGGTGGTCGAGCTGCTGGTCCTCGGCGACGAACTGCTCGGCTCCGGCCTGCCCCGGCCCGGCCTGGTCCGGGACGCGCTCGGCCCGCTGCTGCCGCCGTGGCTGTGCGCCGCCGGGGCCACGACCGGCGAACCGCGCGCCGTCCGGGACGACTTCGGTCTACTGCGGGACGCCCTGCGGCACTCCACCGCCGACGTGGTGGTCACCACCGGCGGCACGGCCGCCGGACCGGTGGACTACCTGCACCGGGCGCTCGCCGAGGTCGGCGCCCGGCTGCTGGTGGACGGGGTCGCCGTGCGCCCCGGCCATCCGATGCTGCTCGCCGAACTGCCCGGCGGTCGCCACCTGGTGGGCCTGCCCGGCAATCCGCTGGCCGCCGTGGCGGGGGCGGTCACGCTCGCACTGCCGCTGCTGCACGGGCTGGCCGGCCGCTCCACCGCCCGCCCGGTCCGGGCGGCGGCCGTCGACGACCTGCCCGGGCACCCGGCGGACACCCGGCTGCTCCCGGTCCTGCGCACCGACCAAGGGATCGTCCAGCTCCGGTACGACGGACCGGCGATGCTCCGGGGTCTGGCCCGGGCCGACGCACTGGCGGTGGTACCGCCCGGCGGCGCGGCGGCCGGCGACCTGATCGAACTGGTGGAGGCCCCGTGAGCACCCGACGCAGGCGCGAGCGGTTCCCCGGCCCGCTCACCCCCGGGACCGAGCCCTGGGCGGACGCCGGGATCGTGCTGCCGGCCCGGCGGTCGGCGCCCGCCGTCCGGCAGGTCGGCGTCCGGCTGCTGATCGCGCTCGCCGTGCTGCTGGCCACCACGTTGGTCGTCTGGCTGGACCGCGACGGCTACAACGACAACGCCGGCGGCGGGCTGAGCTTCCTCGACGCGGCGTACTACGCCACCGTGACGCTCTCCACCACCGGGTACGGCGACATCACCCCGTACAGCGAGGGTGCCCGCCTCACCAACATCTTCGTGATCACGCCGCTCCGGGTGGTCTTCCTGATCATCCTGGTCGGCACCACCCTTGAGGTGCTCACCGAACGCACCCGTCAACAGTGGCGGTTGAACCGCTGGAGGTCCACCGTGCGCGAGCACACCGTCGTGATCGGCTACGGCACCAAGGGCCGCAGTGCCGTCGACACGCTGCTCGGCCAGGGAGTGCGCAAGGACGAGATCGTGGTGGTCGACCCGCAGCGCAAGGTGGTCGACCAGGCCGCCCAGCACGGCCTGGTCGGCGTGGTCGGCGACGCCACCCGGACCGACACCCTGATCCGTGCCGGACTGCCCACCGCCGCCCGGGTGGTGGTCGCGCCCGAGCGGGACGACACCGCCGCACTGGTCACCCTGACGGCACGCCAGCTCACCAGGGCGGCCACCATCGTCGCCGCCGTCCGCGAGGACGAGAACGCCCCGCTGCTCCGGCAGAGCGGCGCGGACGTCGTGGTCACCAGCTCCAGTTCGGCCGGCCGGCTGCTCGGCATGTCGATGCTCAGTCCGCACGCCGGCGAGGTCATGGAGGACCTGCTGACCTACGGCAACGGCCTGGACGTGATCGAGCGCCCGGTCACCCGGGCCGAGGCCGGGCACAGCCCGCGGGAGTGCGAGGACCTGGTGGTGGCGGTGGTCCGCGGCCGCCGGGTGATCAACTACACCGAGCAGGAGGCGCAGACGCTGCAGCTGACCGACCGGGTGATCGTCATCAAGTGATCCGGTTGCCCGTAGGGTCGGGCACCATGACCGATCAACCGCAGCTCCCCTTCGGCACCTTCGACGCCTTCGGACCCGCGCTGGACGTGGTCGACCAGCTGGCCGGGCCGGTGGCGGACGCCCTCAAGAACTGGGACGACCGGGAGGCCGCCCGGTCCGTGCTGTACGTGGACACCGACCCGGAGAAGGCCGACACCGCCGTCTTCTGCGAGACCTACGGCGTCCCGCCGGAGGCCTCGGCGAACTGCGTGGTGGTCGCCGCCAAGCGCGGCGGCGGGACGACCCTGGCCACCTGCCTGGCACTGGCGACCACCCGGGTGGACGTCAACCGCGCGGTCCGCCGGCACCTGGAGGCCCGCAAGGCGTCGTTCGCGCCGATGGACACGGCCGTCGCCGCGAGCGGCATGGAGTACGGCGGCATCACCCCGGTCGGTCTGCCCGCGGACTGGCCGCTGCTGGTCGACGAGGCGGTGGCCGCGACGCCGTACGTGCTGGTGGGCAGCGGGCGGCGGCGGGGCAAGCTGATCCTGCCGGGCCGGGTGCTGGCCGGGCTGCCGGGCGCCGTGGTGCTGCCGGATCTGGCGGGCTGACGCGACCGGTCCCGGCCGGGCCCGACCGGATCCGGTCGGGCGGGCACCGGGAGCGGTCCCGACCGGGGTGCCGCGGAGTAGCGTCGGGATCATGCATGCGATGACGATTCCTGAACCCGGTGGGCCCGAGGCGCTGGTCTGGGCCGAGGTGCCGGATCCGGTGCCCGGTGAGGGCGAGGTCCTGGTCGAGGTGGCGGCGACCGCCGTCAACCGCGCCGACCTGCTCCAGCGGCAGGGCCTCTACAACCCGCCGCCCGGCAGCTCGCCCTACCCCGGTCTGGAGTGCGCGGGCCGGATCACCGCCCTGGGTCCCGGGGTGGCCGGCTGGGCGGTCGGCGACGAGGTCTGCGCGCTGCTGGTCGGCGGCGGGTACGCGGAGCGGGTGGCGGTCCCGGTCGGGCAGCTGCTGCCGGTACCGAAGGGGCTGACCCCGGAGGAGGCCGCCGCGCTGCCGGAGGTCGCCTGCACCGTCTGGTCCAACGTGTTCCTCACCGCCAACCTGCGTCCGGGCGAGACCGTGCTGGTGCACGGCGGCGCCAGCGGCATCGGGACGATGGCGATCCAGCTGGCCAAGGCGGTCGGCGCCCGGGTGGCGGTGACGGCGGGCAGCACCGGGAAGCTCGCCCGGTGCGCGGAGCTGGGCGCCGACGTCCTGATCGACTACCGGGAGCAGGACTTCGTCGAGGTGCTGCGGGAGGCCACCGACGGGGCCGGGGCGGACGTGATCCTGGACATCATGGGCGCCCGGTACCTGCAGCGGAACGTGGACGCGCTGGCGGTCAACGGGCGGCTGGTGATCATCGGGCTGCAGGGCGGCGTGCAGGGCGAGCTCAACCTGAACACCCTGCTGCGCAAGCGCGGCGCGGTGATCGCCACCAACCTGCGCGGCCGGCCGCTCGCCGAGAAGGCGGCGATCGTGGCGGCGGTGCGCGAGCACGTCTGGCCGCTGGTGGAGTCGGGCGTGGTGAAGCCCGTGATCGACCGGGTGGTGCCGCTGGCCGACGCGGCCGCCGCGCACCGGGCACTGGAAGCCGGCGAGCAGGTCGGCAAGGTGGTGCTGCGGGCCTGACGGGGCCGGGTCCGAGGGCGGGCGGGAACCGGGGGGTGAACGGCCCAGGGTGGTTCGAAATGCCCTGAATGTCGGATTGTGTGAGGCTGTTCGGGAGCTGTCCCGCCGCCGACCCGCCCTGCGCGGTCGGCCGTCGCGGAAGGACCTCGATCGTGGCCGCACCTTCGTACGCGTTCCTCGGGCCGCTGCCCGCAGCGTTGTCGCACCGCCGTTCCCGCCGCGCCGGGCGTGTCCTCGCCCGGCGCGCCGAGCGGTGCTCGCGGCGCCTGCTGGCGGTGGCGGTGCTCGGTCTCGCGGTGCCGCTGACGGTCCCGGTGACGGTCGCCGCCCCGGTCGGACCCGGCGCCGCCGTCCGGCCCGCCTCCCTCGCCCCGCCCCCCTCGACCGGGTCCGGCACGCTGTCCGGGACCGCCGGGGCGGACGAACCCCCCGCGGCGGACGAACCTGCCGCGGCGGGCGGGGTGGTGCGTTCCGGCTCGCCCTCCCCGGCCCCGGCGGGGCCGTCCGGGCCGTCCGGTGGAGCCGCCACCGGGCCCGCCGCCTCGCCGGCCCCGGTCTCCGGGCCCGCCGCCACCGGGCCGGTGACCTCGGAGCCGTCCACCCCGCGACCCGCCGCCACGGGGCCGGCCGCGCCGGGGCCCGTTCCCGCCCCGGAGCCGGAGCCGGAGCCGGAGCCCTCGGCCGCGCCGGACACGCCGCCGGTCACGTCTCCCGTCCCGGCCGTGTCGGCGACCGCCGTCGCCACCGCGGCGACCCCGACCGCCGTCACGCCGCCGCGGGTCCAGAGCGCTCACCCCCGGCCCGGCGCCGGCGGGCTCCGGGCCGATCGGGACCAGAAGTGGTTCCGGCACCGCCCGGGCTCGGCGCCCGAACGTGTGCGGTCCGCGCCGGAGCGCGGCCGGGAGCACTCCGTCGAGCAGCCGCCGGAGCAGCCCTCCGCGACCGCCGCCCCCGGGGCGGACCCCGCCGGTGCCGGGGGGCCGACCGACTCCGCCGACACCACGGGGAGCGCGGTGGTGGCGCTCGGCCGGCCCGACGCGCAGGCCGTGGCGGCCCCGGTCGTGCTGCCCGCCCGCTGGCACGACGCCTCCACCCTCCAGCTGCCGCTCGGCGCCGGCCTCGGCCTGATCGGCTGCGGCCTGGGGCTGATCGGCCTCCGGCTGCGCAGGAACTGAGCGGCGCCCGGGCCGGGGAGGTCGGTCGGCACCCGCGGTGGCGGGCGTGCCCCGGCCCCGGGCGAACTGAGTATCCGTACGGATACCGGCGGCCCGCCCGGGGGGCGTAGCGTCGTGTCCGGGCAGGCGGCGGTACGCGTGCGGCGGCCGATGCCGGTCCGGGGCGGTGCGGTCGGGGGCCTCCACCCGACCAACCCCAGTGAGGGAGAATGTGATTCATGACGAATCCGATGAACGAGCGCTCGTCGCAGGAGCTCTACCAGGGCATGGGCGGGCAGTCGCAGGACGGCCAGAAGGTGCTGATCGTCGGACCGGACGGCCTGCCGGTGGGCCACGGGTTCCCCGGTTCGCCGGGGAACGACGACGGTGACGGCCCGCGTGAACTGCCGGTGACCGAGATGGTCGAGCAGCCGGCCAAGGTGATGCGGATCGGCAGCATGATCAAGCAGCTGCTGGAGGAGGTCCGGGCGGCCCCCCTCGACGAGGCCAGCCGGGCCCGGCTGAAGGACATCCACGCCAGTTCGATCAAGGAGCTGGAGCTCGGCCTGGCGCCCGAGCTGGTCGCGGAGCTGGAACGGCTCTCGCTGCCGTTCACCGAGGACTCGATCCCGACCGAGGCCGAGCTGCGGATCGCGCAGGCGCAGCTGGTGGGGTGGCTGGAGGGCCTGTTCCACGGCATCCAGACCGCCCTGTTCGCGCAGCAGATGGCGGCGCGGGCGCAGCTGGAGCAGATGCGGCGGGCGCTGCCGCCCGGTCTGCACGGCGGCGAGCCGGAGGGCGACGACCCGGGCGAGGGCCGCGGCATCCGTTCCGGCCCGTACCTGTAGGCCCGGCGGGACACCGCGGGACGGCGCGCCGCCGCACCGCGGCGGCCGTCACGGCATCGGGCGTACCACGACGACCCGGTGTCGAACGCACTACCGACCGGTACCGGGTCGCGGACCGGACACAGTGTCGGCCCTGAGCCGATCACCGGCGCCGCGAGCCGATACCCTGGGCCCCTGTCGCAGGCCGGGCGAGCGCCGCGACAGGGGTCGGGCAGGCCGTCGGGCCGGGCCCGGACACGCACGGACGAGACCGAACGTCACGGTCGCGGCGGCACTGCCGCGACGAGGGGGAGCAGAGGACCATGAGCGAGCACGGCAACGCGGAGGTCGAGGGCTACTCCCTGGGCAACGGCCGGTACGTGCTGCAGCGGGTGCTGGGCGAGGGCGGCATGGCCTCCGTGCACCTCGCGTACGACAACGTCCTGAAGCGGCCGGTGGCGCTGAAGAGCATGCACGCCGAGCTCGGCCGGGACGCGTCGTTCAAGGAGCGGTTCCGCCGTGAGGCGCAGGCCGTGGCCCGTCTGGAGCACGAGAACATCGTCCGGGTCTACGACACCGGCGAGGACGTGGCCCCCGACGGCTCCACCACGCCGTACATCGTGATGCAGCTGGTCGACGGCAAGGGCCTGCGGGACGCGATCAACGAGGCGGTCGCCCAGCACGGCGCGATGCCCGTCGAGGAGGCGCTGCGGGTCACCGTCGGCGTGCTGAACGCGCTGGAGGCCTCGCACGACCAGGGCCTGGTGCACCGTGACATCAAGCCCGGCAACGTCATGTTCGACCGCAAGGGCGTCGTCAAGGTCATGGACTTCGGCATCGCCCGCGCGCTGGAGAGCGGGGTCACCTCGATGACCCAGACCGGCATGGTGGTCGGCACGCCGCAGTACCTCTCGCCCGAGCAGGCGCTGGGCAAGCCGGTGGACGCGCGCTCCGACCTGTACTCGGTCGGCGTGATGCTCTTCGAGATGATCACCGGCCAGCTGGTCTTCGACGGCGACTCGGCCTTCTCGATCGCCTACAAGCACGTCCAGGAGGAGCCGCCGGCGCCGTCCACGCTCAACCGGGCGCTCGACCCGGCGGTCGACGAGTTCGTCGCCACGGCGCTGCGGAAGGACCCGGCGCACCGGTTCGCGAGCGCGGCGGCGATGCGGGACGAGGCCGAGCGGCTGATCGCGGTGGCCAAGGGCGGCGGCAGCCCCCTGGCGGCCAGCTCCCCGCTGGTGATCACCGACGGCCCGCGTTCGGTGCACGCCGCCCCGCCGGTCCCGTCCGTCCCGCAGGCCCCGCAGACGCCGCAGCCGTTCCACCGGCCGCCGGCCTACCAGACCCCGCCGCCGGCGTTCCAGACGCCGCCGCCGCACTTCCCGCAGCAGGCGCACACCCCGCCGCCGCAGCCGCAGGCCTACCAGACCCCGCCGCCGGCGTTCCAGACGCCGCCGCCGCACTTCCCGCAGGCGCACACCCCGCCGCCGCAGCCGATGCCGGCGCCGTTCCAGCCGGCCCCCGCGTCGAACAGCGGTGGCTGCTCCACGGCCCTGGTGATCGTCGGCATCATCGTCGGCGTGATCGTGCTGGCCGTCATCATCATTGCGATCGTGGTCAACCGAGCCAAGAACGAGACCGCCGGCGGGTCGACCTCGCGGGTCTCGGAGCGGACGGCCACCGTGCTCCACCTGGACGGTCCGGCCGACCGGAATGGCCTGCTCTGACGCATTCCGTCCGGATCGGGCGTGCCACGGGGGCAGGCCGGAGGCGGTAGCGTTCGGGCAAACGAGGCGACAGGGCACCGCGATCCGAGCGAAGGCCCGGGGCGAGGAGCGATGGCACAGACGCAGCAGCCGGACGACGACGAGGGCGCCTGGGCGACCGGTTCGGCCGGTGGTGCCCCGAGGACGCCCGGAACCGGTAGCGACGCCGCCACCACCGCGCTCCCGCCGTTCGGCGGCCCGCAGACGCCGGGCCGTGGCACCGCCGCCCCGCTGGGCACGGTCGGCGACGGCCGCTACCGGCTGACCCACCGGCTCGGCCGGGGCGGCATGGCCGAGGTGCTCGCCGCCCAGGACGTCCGGCTCGGCCGGACCGTCGCGGTCAAGCTGCTCCGCGGCGAGCTGGCCCAGGACGAGATCGCCCGGCTCCGCTTCACCCGGGAGGCGCACGCCGTCGCGGCGCTCAACCACCACGCGATCGTCGCGGTGTACGACACCGGCGAGGAGTACGTCGGTGAGGAGTCGACGCCGTACATCGTGATGGAGCTGGTCGAGGGCCGGACCGTCCGCGAGCTGCTGGTGGACGAGTCGGAGCCGCCGGTCGACCAGGCGCTGCTGATCATCGCCGGGGTGCTGGAGGCGCTCGCCTACAGCCACCGGCACGGCATCGTGCACCGGGACATCAAGCCGGCCAACGTCATCATCACGACCACCGGCGCGGTCAAGGTGATGGACTTCGGCATCGCCCGCGCGCTGACCGGGACCGCCTCCACCATGACCCAGACCGGCATGGTCATGGGCACCCCGCAGTACCTCTCGCCCGAGCAGGCGCTCGGCAAGCCGGTCGACCACCGCTCCGACCTGTACGCGGCCGGCTGCATGCTCTACGAGCTGCTGACCCTGCGCCCGCCGTTCACCGGCGACACGCCGCTCTCGGTGGTCTACCAGCACGTCCAGGACATGCCGGTGCCGCCCTCGCAGGCCAACCCGCGGGTACCGGCGGCGCTCGACCCGCTGGTGCTGCGCTCGCTCGCGAAGAACCCGGACGACCGCTTCCAGGACGCCGACGAGTTCCGCGCGCACCTCGAACACGCGTTGCGCGAACTGCAGGGCGGCACGGGTGCCTGGGCGGCCGGTTCCGCGGCCTCCGGCCTGGCCGCGGCCGGGCAGGGCTACGGCGGCATGCCGGTGCCCGGCGCGGACGAGACCGCGGTGCTCGGGGCCGGCGTCCCGGGGGACCCGACGGCGATGCTGCCGTACCAGGTGCCGGGCGGCCCGCACACCCCGTCCTCGCCCTACCCGGCGGCCGGCGGACCGTACGGCGGCGGTGACGGCGGCGACGGCTCCGGCGGCGGCGGCCACGGACGCGACCGGGGGGGCCGCGGGCCGTGGCGCTGGGTGGCCGGCATCGTGGCGGTGATCGTCGCGTCCGGCGCCGGGATCGCCCTGGCGCTCAGTGGCAACGACGAAGGCTCCGGCGGGAAGATCCAGCCGACCACCCCGCCGCCCGGTGTGGTGTCGACGGCGCCGGAGGCCACCACGCCCACCACGGGCGGCGCCGTGACCACGGCCCCGACCACCCAGAACACCCGGCGCCCGCAGCAGCCGACCGACACCGGCAACGGGAACGGCGGCAACGGCGGCAACCAGAGCCAGCCGCCTGCCACCTCGGGCGGCAAGCACACCATGTCGTCGACCCCGAGCACGACCGGCAGCAAGCCCGCGACGACGGCTCCGCCGGCGACCGGGACGCCGACCGCGCCGCCCACCACCGCCCCGACCACCGCGGGCGGCGGCGCGACGACCGCGCCGCCGGCGACGTCGACGGCGACCCAGCCGCCGCCGGCGACGACGGCACCGCCCGGGGGCAACACCTCGCCGAAGCCGCCGGTCTCCCCGCCGGCGACCGCGGGCTGACCCGAGGGGTCAGTTGGCGAAGGCGTCCAGGACCTGCTCGTACTCCTGGCACCACCACGCCAACTGGCCCGCCGAGGCGGGGTAGAGCGGGTCGGCCCGGTGGTCGGCCCGCTGGTAGCGCCACTGGAGCATCCAGAAGTCGTTCAGCCGCTCCCACCAGACCCGGTGCACGGCGGCGGCCAGGTGTTCGGCGGTGGCGGCCCCGGTGGCCCGGTACGACTGCGAGTAGTGCCGGACGCGGACGAGGTCCAGCACCCCCGTGGCCCGGTCGTTGAAGACCAGGGTGGCCGCGCGCACGGCCTCCTCGGCGCGCGGCTGGGGCCCGAGCTTGTCCCAGTCCAGGACCGCCGAGATCCGGCTGCCGTCGTGCAGCAGGTTGAGCCCGTGGAAGTCGCCGTGGGTCCAGCCGGTGGGCGGGGCGGTCTGCGGGGCGGGACGCCGGTGCGCGTGGTCGGCGAGCAGCTCCAGCCGCTCGGAGAGACGCCGTTCGACCAGGGCGTCCAGGTCGTCGAACGGGCGGTGCTCGCGGGCGTGCGAGCGCAGTTCACGGGCGAGTACGGAGCTGTCGCGCGCGTCGGCGCTCCGGTAGCCGGAGGGCTGGGCGACGGGGGCGCAGACGTCGTCGAGGGCGCCGTGCAGTCGGCCGAGCAGCGTGCCGAGGTCGTCGCACTGCGGCAGGGAGAGGTCCGTACCGTGCCGGTGCCGGCCGTCCACCCAGGGGAAGAGGGCGAACAGCCGGCCGCCGAAGGCGGCGACGGTGCCGGTCCGTTCGGCGAGGGCGAGCGGAGGGGCGACGGGCAGCCCCAGGGCGGAGAGCGCGGCCATCGCGCGGTGGTGGCCGGCGACGGCCTCGCGCCCGGCGGTCGCGGCGTCGACGTAGCACTTCAGGAAGTAGGTGCCGGCTTCGGTGGTGACGCGGTAGCCCCGGTTCAGCAGGCCTTCGGCGACGGGTTCGGCGGTGAGCAGGCGGCCCACCCGGTAGCGGCGGAGGATCTCGGCGAGGGCGGCGTGCGGGACGGGCGGGCTGAGCGTTCCTATCGGGGGGGCCGTGAGGTCGGGACGGGCTGGTGCACAGGCAAGGGTCTGGCTGAAAGTCACAGCCAGAGGTTAGGGCCCCCCGGCGGGGGCCCTTGACAGGGCGTCAGATGTGTGCAGCTCGCGAGTCAGTGCTGGTGGTCCGCCTGGTGCCGTGCCACGAAGGCGGCCGCCTGGGTCCGTCGCTCCATCCCCATCTTGGCGAGCAGACTGGAGACGTAGTTCTTGACCGTCTTTTCGGCGAGGTGCAACTCGTTCCCGATCTGACGATTGGTCATCCCTTCGCCGATCAGGTCGAGGATGCGGCGCTCCTGCTTGGTGAGCTGGGACAGTCGTTCGTCCTCCTTCTCGCCGCCGTCGCGCAGCCGGGCGAGCACCCGGCTGGTGGCCACCGGGTCGAGCAGCGACTTCCCGGCGGCGACGTCCCGCACGGCGGTGATCAGGTCGGTGCCGCGGATCGCCTTCAGCACGTAACCGGAGGCACCCGCCATGATCGAGTCGAACAGCGCCTCGTCGTCGGAGAAGGAGGTCAGCATCAGGCACTTGATCTCCGGCAGCCGGGAGCGGATCTCCCGGCAGACCTCGACGCCGTTGCCGTCCGGCAGGCGGACGTCGAGCACCGCGACGTCGGGGTGGACGGCCGGGATCCTGGTGAGCGCCTCGGCGGCGGTGCCGGCCTCGCCGACCACCTCGATGTCGTCCTCGACCGAGAGGAGTTCGTGGACGCCCCGCCGGACCACTTCGTGGTCGTCGAGCAGGAATACCCTGATTTGTCCAATATCAGTCACGCGCAAAGCCTCCCATATCACCCTACGAAAGACCTATCGCCCGCACCAGGGCGGGGGCGCGATCCGGCCAGAGCGGGAGAAAGCGATGCCGGTAACCCCCTTACGCGGGAGCCCCCGCCCGGATAACGTGCGCAGGTGTCCTGATGGCGACCGAATTGAGAGCTGCGCCACACCCGTAGTTGTCGGCATCCAACAACTAGGACGTCCTAGCGCAGACGCGCCCGGGGCGGACGCTGGGTAACGTTCTCGTGAGGGCGACGTCGGAAGAGGATCACCACCTGCCCCGCAGTAGGTGCGCACACCCACGCGCGCCCCGCGAGGCGGTGACCGGACCGGTCACCGGCGACCCCGGGCGGCCGGACAGACCGAGGAGTGAACGTGACCGTCAAAAGCACGGCGAGGGCCCGCAAGAAGGCGGCCCCCGGCGTCCCTGACACCCTCCGCGCCACGGGTACGGACGCCCAGCCGGAGCTCGTGCAACTGCTCACCCCGGAAGGCGAGCGGGTCGAGCACCCGGACTACCCGCTCACGGTGGAGCCCGACGAGCTTCGCGCCCTCTACCGTGACCTGGTGCTGGTGCGCCGGTTCGACGCCGAGGCGACCTCCCTGCAGCGACAGGGGGAGCTGGGCCTCTGGGCCTCGCTGCTCGGCCAGGAGGCCGCGCAGGTCGGCTCCGGGCGCGCGCTGCGCCCCGGCGACTACGCCTTCCCGACCTACCGCGAGCACGGTGTCGCCTGGTGCCGTGACGTGGACCCGCTGAACCTGCTCGGCATGTTCCGCGGCGTGAACCACGGCGGCTGGGACCCGAACGAGAAGAACTTCCACCTCTACACCATCGTGATCGGCGCGCAGACCCTGCACGCCACCGGCTACGCGATGGGCATCACCAAGGACGGCTCCGACGACGCGGTCATCGCGTACTTCGGCGACGGTGCCTCCAGCCAGGGCGACGTCAACGAGGCCTTCACCTTCGCCTCGGTCTACAACGCGCCCGTGGTGTTCTTCTGCCAGAACAACCAGTGGGCGATCTCCGAGCCCACCACCACCCAGACCAAGATCCCGCTGTACCGCCGCGCCTCCGGCTTCGGCTTCCCGGGCGTCCGGGTCGACGGCAACGACGTGCTGGCGTGCCTGGCCGTCACCCGCTGGGCGCTGGAGCACGCGCGCAGCGGCAACGGCCCCGTCCTGATCGAGGCCTTCACCTACCGGATGGGTGCGCACACCACCTCCGACGACCCCACCCGCTACCGGCTCGCCGAGGAGACCGAGGCCTGGAAGGCCAAGGACCCGATCAGCCGGCTCAAGGTCCTCCTGGAGAAGGAGGGCCTGGCCGACGAGGAGTTCTTCGCCTCGATCGACGCCGAGAGCGAGCAGCTGGGGCTGCGGGTGCGCGAGGGCGTGCGCGGCATGCCGGACCCGGACCCGACCCTGATCTTCGACCACGTCTACGCCGAGCCGCACACGCTGGTCGATGAGGAACGGGCCGGGTACGTCGAGTACGCGGCCTCCTTCGAGGCGGGGGAGAACCTCTGATGGCCGGTCAGCTCAGCATCGCCAAGGCGCTCAACGACGCGCTGCGGAAGTCGCTGGAGAACGACCCGAAGACCGTCCTGATGGGCGAGGACATCGGCAAGCTCGGTGGCGTCTTCCGGATCACCGACGGCCTGCAGAAGGACTTCGGCGAGGACCGGGTGATCGACACGCCGCTCGCCGAGTCCGGCATCGTCGGCACCGCGATCGGCCTGGCCCTGCGCGGCTACCGCCCGGTGGTGGAGATCCAGTTCGACGGCTTCGTCTACCCGGCCTTCGACCAGATCGTCTCCCAGCTGGCGAAGATGCACGCCCGCGCGCTCGGTCACGTGAAGATGCCGGTCACCGTCCGCATCCCGTTCGCGGGCGGCATCGGCGCGGTCGAGCACCACAGCGAGTCGCACGAGGCCTACTTCGCGCACACCGCCGGTCTGCGCGTGGTCGCCCCCTCCAACGCGCACGACGCGCACTGGATGCTGCGCCAGGCCATCGAGTCGGACGACCCGGTGATCTTCCTGGAGCCCAAGCGCCGCTACTGGGACAAGGGCGAGATCGGCGACGCCGCCGACCTGGGGCTGCACGACGCCCGGATCGTCCGCCCCGGCACCGACGCCACGCTGATCGCCTACGGCCCGATGGTCAAGGTCTGCCTGGAGGCCGCCGCGGCCGCCGAGGAGGACGGCCGCCGGCTGGAGGTGGTCGACCTGCGTTCGCTCTCCCCGGTGGACTTCGCCGCCCTGGAGGAGTCGGTCAAGCGCACCGGCCGCGGCATCGTGGTGCACGAGGCGCCGGTCTTCCTGGGCATGGGCGCCGAGCTGGCCGCCCGCCTCACCGAGCGCTGCTTCTACCACCTGGAGGCGCCGATCCTGCGGGTCGGCGGCTACCACGCGCCCTATCCGCCGTCCCGGGTCGAGGAGGCGTTCCTGCCCGACCTGGACCGCGTGCTCGACGCCGTCGACCGCGCGTTCGCCTACTGAGCGGGGAGCGAAGATGACCACCGAAGTTCGCTCGCTCCGCGAGTTCAAGATGCCCGACGTGGGCGAGGGCCTCACCGAGGCCGAGATCCTCAGCTGGCACGTCAAGCCCGGTGACACCGTGACGGACGGCCAGATCGTCTGCGAGGTGGAGACCGCCAAGGCCGCCGTGGAGCTGCCGATCCCGTTCAACGGGGTCGTCGAGCAGCTGTTCTTCCCGGAGGGCGCGACGGTCGACGTCGGCGCCGTGATCATCTCGGTCGCGGTGGCCGGCGAGGCAGGGGCTCCCGCCCCCGCCGTCGCGGCCCCGGCGGCTCCGCCGGCCCCGGCCGCCGAGGTCGAGCCCGAGCGGCGCGAGGTGCTGGTCGGCTACGGCCCGCGGACCGGTGTCGCCCAGCGCCGGGCCCGCCGCACGACCGTGGTGGCGACCGCCTCCACCTCGGCCCCGGTGGCCCCGGCTCCGGCCGTGGCTCCGGTTCCGGCCCCGGTCGTGGCCCCGGCCCCCGTCGTGGCTCCCGCTCCCGCGGCGGTGCCCGCACCGGCGGTGGCGCCCGCCGCCGTCACCGGTGACCGCCCGCTGGCCAAGCCGCCGGTGCGCAAGCTCGCCAAGGACCTCGGGATCGACCTGCGGGCCGTCACCCCGACCGGCCCCGACGGCGTCGTCACCCGCGAGGACCTGCACGCCCACGCGGCAGCGTCCACCGCTCCGGTGCCCGCCGCGGTCGAGGGCCCGGCCCCGGCCCCGGCCGCCGAGCCGACGGTCGCCGCCCAGGCGGCCGTTCCGGTCGCGGGCGACGTCCGGGTGCCGATCAAGGGCGTCCGCAAGGCGATCGCGCAGGCGATGGTGGCCTCGGCCTTCACCGCCCCGCACGTCACCGAGTTCGTCCAGGTCGACGTCACCCGCACGATGAAGTTCGTCCGCCGGCTCAAGGAGAGCGGCGAGCTGGGCCGGGACGTCCGGGTCAGCCCGCTGCTGCTGGTCGCCAAGGCGCTGCTCACCGCGATCAAGCGCCACCCGGAGATCAACGCCCAGTGGGACGAGGCGGCCCAGGAGATCGTCATCAAGGGTCAGGTGAACCTCGGCATCGCCGCGGCCACCCCGCGCGGCCTGATCGTCCCCAACATCAAGGACGCGGGCGGCAAGACCCTCGGGGGCCTGGCGGTGTCGCTCGGGGAGCTGATCGACACCGCCCGCCAGGGCAGGACCTCGCCGAACGACATGCAGGGCGGCACGGTCACCATCACCAACGTCGGCGTCTTCGGCGTCGACACCGGCACCCCGATCCTCAACCCGGGCGAGGCCGCGATCCTGGCCTTCGGCGCGGTCCGGGAACTGCCGTGGGTGCACAAGGGCAAGGTGGTCCCGCGACAGGTGACCACACTGGCGCTCTCCTTCGACCACCGCCTGGTGGACGGGGAGCTGGGCTCGCGGGTGCTGGCCGACGTGGCGGGCATCCTGGAGTACCCGAAGCGTCTGATCACCTGGGGCTGAGCCCCGGCTGCCGAAAGGGCCCTGCCTCCGCACCGCCGTGCGGAGGCAGGGCCCTTCGTCTACCCCGTGCGTCGGCCGCTACCGCCCTGGCTCAGTGGCGGGCGCCGCGCAGGCGGCGCACGGCGACCAGGACGGCTGCGCCGGCGGTGGCGAGGGTGCCGGCGAGGGCGGCGAGGAGGCCGTTGGGGGTGCCGGCGCCGGTCTGGGCGAGCTCCGGGGTGCCGGCGGGCGCGGTGGTGGCCGGTGCGGTGGTGGGCGTGGCCGCGGGGGCCCCGGTGGCCGCGGTGCCGGGGGAGGCGGCCGGAGTCTGCGCGGCGACCGGCTCGGCGGGAGCGGGCTTGGCGGTGCCGGTCGGCTTGGCGGCGGGCTTCGGGGTGGCGGGCTTGGCCGTGGCGGAGGGCTTCGCGGTGGGCTTCGCGGTGGGCTGGGCGGCGCCCGTGCCCTGGGGCCGCGTCACCTTGACCGCCTTCAGGTCGGTCGCACCCGGGGCGCCCGCGCCGGCGCGGCCGACCGAGGCCAGCAGGTTGATCGTGGTGACGTCCTCGGGAGTGGTCGGGGCGAGGGAGAAGCGGAACTTGAAGGTGACCGACGTGTTGTCGGACATCCTCTGGCGCTGGGCGTCGCCGGCGTCGATGATGCGGTAGCAGCCTTCGGTCGCCGGGACGTTCTTCCACGCGCCGGTGTAGTCCAGGAACTGGATCCGGACATCCTTCGAACGCACCGCCGCGCGCTCACCCGGCGTGTAGACGGCGAACTGGGGCTCCATCCCGTGGGCCTCGGTGCCGGTCTTGTTGGTGACCTTCAGGGAGACCTCGTTCCAGCCGCCGTCCGCGACGACCGAGGACTTGGCGGAGGTGAGGGCGGCGTCCGGGGAGACCAGGGTTCCGGGGGCGTGGTGCTCGGTGCCGGTGGCCGGGTGCGGGCCGCCGATCCGGTCGTCCCCGCAGGCCCAGGAGGTGTCGGCGGTCATGAGCTGGACGGAGCCGACGAGGACGGCGGTGGCGGCGACGGTGGCGAGGCGGCGGCCGGAGAGCGGGCGGATGTTCTTCGCGAATGCGGGCATAACGGACTTGCTCATGACGTGTCTCCCCAGGGTCATGGTGGTGCGGGTGTGTGAGGTGAAGGTGACCGGCGTCCGCTGCTCGCGAGCGGTA
The DNA here is from genome assembly GCF_036290945.1 of Streptomyces sp. BE303. Classification (NCBI taxonomy): domain Bacteria; kingdom Bacillati; phylum Actinomycetota; class Actinomycetes; order Kitasatosporales; family Streptomycetaceae; genus Streptomyces; species Streptomyces sp. BE303. Next base: position 79,729 of record NZ_JAQYWZ010000420.1, on the reverse strand, counting down.
GCGCCCCCCGGCCCTCGCCGGTCTCGCTCTCCGTGCCTTCATCCGTATAGACGTCCGTCCCCGCCGGGGGTTGCAGGTGGGTTCGGAAGTTTTTCCGGGAATCCTCGAACCGCCCGCGGTGGGGGCTGCTCCGCGATACTGCCGGGATGGCAGAGGAGCTGATAACCCGTGCGGCCGAGGGTCCTTCCGACCACCCCGAGGAACGCCGCTCGCTGCGGCGGGACGCCTCCGTCCCGGCGCTGCTGGCCGGACTGGTGTGCATCGTGGTGTCGTTCTCCGGTCCGCTGGTCGTGGTGCTCGCGGCGGCCGCCGCCGGGCGGCTGGACCAGGCGCAGACCGCCTCCTGGATCTGGGCGGTCGCGGTCGGCAGCGGGCTGACCTGCCTGCTGCTCAGCTGGTGGACCAGGACGCCGGTGATCACCGCCTGGTCCACCCCCGGCGCCGCCCTGCTGGTGACCAGCCTCGGCGACTACCCCTACCGGGAGGCGATCGGCGCCTTCCTGGTGAGCGGGGTGGTGGTGGCGCTGTTCGGGGTCACCGGGCTGTTCGGCCGGCTGATCGCCGCCGTCCCGGCCGGGATCGTCAACGCGATGCTGGCGGGCATCCTCTTCTCCTTCGGCGCCGGGATCTTCGGCGCGGTGAAGGGGGCGCCCGTCCTGGTGCTCGGCAGCTTCGCGGCCTTCCTGCTCGCCAGGCGGACGGCCCCCCGGTACGCCGTGCCGGCCGCGCTGCTGGTCGGCGGGGTGCTGGCGGCCGTCACCGTCGGTCTGCCGCTGGACCTCGGATCCGGCGGGCCGACCCGGCCGGTGTTCACCGTGCCCGCGTTCACCGGGCCGGCCATGGTGGGTCTGGCGCTGCCCCTCACCATCGTCGCGCTGGCCTCGCAGAACGCGCCCGGCCTCGGCGTGATGCGGGCCTTCGGCTACCGGCCGGACGACCGGCTGCTGATCGGATCCACGGGCGGGGTCTCCGTCCTGCTGGCGCCGTTCGGCTCGCCCGGCGTCAACCTGGCCGCGATCACCGCCGCCATCTGCGCCGGCCCGGAGAGCCACCCCGACCCGCGCCGTCGTTATGTGGCCGGGATGTCGGCGGGCCTGCTCTACCTGGTGGTGGGCAGTTTCGGAGGGGTCCTGGTGAGCCTGTTCACCGGACTGCCGAAGGAACTGATCGCGGTGATCGCCGGGGTGGCGCTGCTGGCCTCGCTGCAGGGCAGCCTGGCCGCGGCGGTCGCCGAGGAGCGCGGCCGGGACGCGGCGGTGGTGACCTTCCTGGCGACCGCCTCCGGGATGAGCCTGTTCGGCATCGGCGCGGCCTTCTGGGGCCTGCTGTTCGGCCTCGTCACCCATCTGGTGCTGGAGGCCCGGCGGGACCGGGGCCGCTGAGGTCACGGCCCGGGGTGATCATCCACCTGACAGGACTCATAGGTATGACTGGTGAGGTGCCTGTCGTTCGGCCAGGTCGGTGACATTTTCGTCGACCGGTGAGGCCGACACACCGGGCCGGGTACGTCTTCGCGTCCACCACCCGGGCGACACCGGGTGACCGGAACGTCGAGGACGCACCCGTATGCCGCCTGGCAACCCTGGCCGGCTCGTCCGGAGTCTGGCCGCGCTCGTGCTGGTGTCCACCGCCGTACTCCCGGCCGCGCTCGAACTGGCCGGCCCGTCACCGTTCGGGGTGATCGGTCCCGGCGCCCCCGCCGACCGGGCGGTGCCGCCGCACGCCGCGCTCCGGGCCGACGTGCGCGTCGCCGGCACCGCGCCGACCGTCGACATACGGCGGACCGGCGACCCGGCCAACCGGATCACCCTCGTCCTGCTCGGCGACGGGTACACCGAGGCCGAGCAGGAGCTGTTCCGCGAGCAGGCGGACCGGGCCTGGCACGCCCTGATGGAGATCGAGCCGTTCCGCAGCTACCAGGGGTTCTTCAACATAAGGCGTGTCGAGGTGGTCTCCCCGGTCTCGGGCATCGCCGAGACCGAGAGTCGCGGACGCCAGGCGGCCACCCCGCTCGGCATGCACTTCTGGTGCGAGGGCACCGCCCGGCTGCTCTGCGCCGACGAGGACGAGACGGCCCGTTTCGCCGGCCGGGGCGACGGCCCGCAGTACCTGATCGCCCTCGCCAACTCCGGGGAGTACGGCGGTGCCGGCGGGACCGGGGTGACCACCCTGGCGGGCGGCAGCCCGGACGCGGGCCGGATCATCCAGCACGAGATAGGGCACACCGTCGGCGACCTCGGCGACGAGTACGACAGCGCGCCGGACGACGCCGACTACCCCAACCTCGCCGTCGAGAACGCCGACGAGATGCGCCGCAAGCAGGTCAAGTGGTGGCGCTGGCTCGGCGCGGAGTCCCCGGACGGCGCCGGGACGATCGGGGCGTACCGCAGCGCCAACGGCGTCTACCGGCCCACCCCGGACTCGGTGATGCGAACCCTCGGCGGCGCGTACAACCTGCCGTCGCGGGAGGCGATCATCGAGGAGATCTACCGGCGGGTCCGGCCGACCGACACCCCGGTCCCGCCCCCCGGTGAGGTCACCGGCCGGCCCCGGCTGGAGGCCCGGCCGCTGCCGCTGGCCGGCGCCCGGCAGCTGCGGGTCGACTGGACGGTGGACGGCGTCCCGGTGGAGCCGCAGGCGGCGGACCGCAGCTGGCTCGACACCGCGCTGCTGGGGCTCGCGCCCGGGCACAGCGCCACCGTCACCGCCACGGTCCGGGACACCACCGACTGGGTCCGCGACGAGGCCTTCCGGGACCGGTACATGACGCGGTCGGTCTCCTGGACGGTGGTGGGGTAGGGGAGCACGGGGCGGGCGGAAAGGGGGCAGGGGGCAGGGGCAGGGCGGGCAGGACCGGGAGTGGCCGGATCGGGACGGCCGGTGTCCGTCCTCGGTCACCCCGGTCTGGGCGTCCAATGATGGGATGACTACGCTGGGCGCACTATGACCGTGGAGCCAGCCCGTCCAGCCAGCCCCCTGCCGGCCGTCGCTCCCGGTGCCACCGCCGCGGTGTCCGCGCCCCCGGTCGTGGCCCACCCGCCGGGCGGGCGGGCCGCCTGGCTGGCCTGGTCCATCGGCGTCAGCGTCTACGTCCTCGCCGTCATCCACCGCACCAGCCTCGGCGTGGCCGGACTCGACGCCGCCGACCGCTTCGGCATCGGCGCCTCCGCGCTCTCCACGTTCTCGATCCTCCAGGTCCTGGTCTACGCGGCCATGCAGATACCCGTCGGGCTGCTGGTCGACCGGTTCGGACCGCGCCGGGTCCTGCTGCTCGGCATCCTGCTGCTCAGCACCGGGCAGCTCGCCTTCGCCTTCTCCGACGCGTTCGCCCCCGCGCTCGCCTCCCGGGCGGTGCTGGGCTGCGGCGACGCCATGACCTTCATCAGCGTGCTGCGGATCGCCGCCCGCTGGTTCCCGGCGGCCAGGAACCCGTTCGTCGCGCAGCTGACCGGCCTCGCCGGGATGGGCGGCAACCTCGTCACCACCGTGGTCCTCGCCCAGGCCCTGCACAGCGAGGGCTGGACGCCCACCTTCACCGCCATCGCCCTGCTCGGCATCGGGGTGTTCGCCCTGGTCGCGCTGTTCCTCCGGGAGGCGCCGGGCACCGTACCTGTCGGGCCCGCAGGGCCCGCCGGGCCCCGGCCCGGCGTCGGGGGGCAGGTGCGGGAGGCCTGGCGGGAGCCGGGCACCCGGCTCGGGCTCTGGGTGCACTTCACCACCCAGTTCCCCGGCAACGCCTTCGGCCTGCTCTGGGGCCTGCCCTACCTGGTCGAGGCGCAGGGCATGTCCCGCACCGAGGCCGGCGGGCTGCTCACCCTGCTGGTGCTCGCCAACATGAGCTTCGGCTTCCTCTTCGGCCGGCTGCTCTCCCGCACCGCCCGCGTCCGGATGCCGATCGTGTTCACCGCCATCGGCGCCACCGCCGCGCTCTGGGCCGCCGTCCTGGCCTGGCCCGGCGGCCACCCCCCGCTCTGGCTGCTGGTCGCGGTCATCCTGGTGATGGGCAGCAACGGCCCGGCCTCCCTGGTCGGCCTCGACTACGCCCGCGCCCGCAACCCCGTCGAACGCCTCGGGACGGCCTCCGGCATCGTCAACATGGGCGGCTTCATCGGCACGATGATCACGCTCCTCGGCATCGGCGTCCTGCTCGACACCCTCAGCCCCGCCGGCGCCGACACCTACTCCGCGACCGCCTTCCGCTGGGCGTTCTGCTGGCAGTACGTCCCCCTCGCGGTGGGCACGCTGATGATCCTCCGGCTCCGCCGGAAGCTGGCACCGGCGACGCCGTAGGGTCTCTCACCTGCGGAAACCTCGGAGCCCTCAGAACTTCTGACGCCTACCGGGCGGAGGTCGACGGTTGCGCCTCCTGAGGCCGCACGGAGGGCTACGGGGTGACGGCGAAGTTGGTGAGGACGCGGTCGGCGAGCTCCTTGTCGCCCTCGACGGCGACCGGGCCGGGGCGGCCCCGGCCGCAGGCGAGGCGGACGTAGGTCTCCCAGTCGAGGGTGAGCTGCACGTCGGGCGCGAGGCTGATGGACTCGTCGACGGTGCCGCGGCCGGCGGAGTCGACCCGGACGGTGCGCAGGAACTCGACGCGTCCGGTGACGTCGACGACCAGGGCGGTGCCGGCCGGGGCGCCGGCCTGGTGGGCGACCGCCTTCGGCAGCGCCTCCAGCAGGACGTCGCGGGCGATCAGCGCGGCCGGGGAGTCGAGGTCGCCGGGCAGCCCGAGGGCGCGGCGGAGGTCCTGCTGGTGCACCCAGACGTCGAAGGCCCGCAGGCGCAGCAGCTCGTGGTACGGCACGTCGCGGCCGTGCGGGCCGCCCGGCCGGCGGACCGGTTCGGTGGGGGTCTGCTTGGCGTTCCGCAGCGCGCGGGAGCGGCGGATGATCGTGTACTCCAGCTCGCTGGTCATCTCCAGCGCGGTGTGGCAGCGGCGCTTGTCGACCGGCAGCTCGATGTAGCGGGCGTAGTCGCTGGCGACGTGGCGGAGGTCGCGGGGGAGCGAGTGGATCGGGCGGGGGTCACCGAGCAGTTCGGACTCGACGGCGATGACGTGCGAGACGACGTCGCGGACGGACCAGCCGGGGCATTCGGTGGCCCGGTTCCAGGAGTTCTCCGGCAGTGGCGTCACCAGCTCGGATATCGCCTCGATGGCCTGCGTCCACGCCTCGGTGTAAGCCTGCACGGTCTGGTTGTCCGTCACGGGAATCTCCGGCCCTCCGTCAGCTGCCTTGCCACGCGTGCCCCGGGTTCGGGGTCGGCCGGGAAAGGTCCGGCTTCCGGGCACACACGCTAACCGCACGTTACGCTGCCGGGTGATAGCAGGGCAGCGCTTTCGGGTGACGATCGTAGGACTCTTGCCGTGGACGGTGGTACTGTGCGCGCTTCATTGATCCAACTCGGGGTATCCGACGCCGAGCCGCCCGCCGAGCGGCGGGCCCGCGCGGCCGCGCTGGTCCGGGCGCAACAGGGGGCCGATCTGGTCGTCCTGCCGGAGCTGTGGCCGCTCGGCGGTTTCGCCCACGACCTCTGGTCGGACGGCGCGGAGGCCCTGGACGGGCCGACCTCGGACGCGATGGCGGCGGCCGCGAAGGCGGCCGGTGTCTGGCTGCACGCCGGTTCGATCGTCGAGCGCGATCCGGACGGGCCGATCTACAACACCTCGCTGCTCTTCGCCCCGGACGGCGAGCTGGTGCACACCTACCGCAAGATCCACCGCTTCGGTTTCGACAGCGGGGAGGCGGTGGCGATGGGCGCCGGCCAGGAGATCGTCACGGCCACGACGGACCTCGGCACGCTGGGCCTGGCGACCTGCTACGACCTGCGGTTCCCGGAGCTGTTCCGGGCCCTGCTGGACGCGGGTGCGCAGCTGCTGGTGATTCCGGCGGCGTGGCCGGAGCGGCGGCGGGAGCACTGGACGCTGCTGAACCGGGCCCGCGCGGTGGAGGAGCAGGCGTACGTCCTGGCCTGCAACACGGCGGGCACGCACGGCGGGGTGGAGCAGGCGGGCCACAGCATCGTGGTGGACCCGTGGGGCCGGGTGCTGGCCGAGGCGGGGTCCGGGGAGGAGGTGCTGACCGTGGAGTTCGATCCGGCGGAGGTGGCCAGGGCGCGCGCCGAGTTCCCGGTGCACCGGGACCGTCTGCTGGGCATTCCGGCGCCCGTGCAGAGGTAGCGGCGGCGGAGGAGCGCGCGGGGCGCGCCCGGGGCGTATGGGGGGCTTGTACACGTCGGTGTCCTTTTTGAGAAGATGAGCCTTCGTCGTGTTACCAGCCGTTCTACCGCCGGTCTGTCCCCGTCAGGCCGTCCAGCCCGCCGAGGAGGTCGCGCGCATGTTCGGCACCGGCCCAGGCGACTCCCGCCCCGTGATCCACCGGAACAGCCTGCGCGAACAGATCGCCGGCGCGCTGCGCGAGGAGATGATGGCCGGCCGCCTGGCGGCCGGGCGCAACTTCACCGTCAAGGAGATCGCCGAGCTGTACGGGGTCTCGGCGACCCCGGCCAGGGAGGCACTGGTCGACCTGTCCGCGCAGGGGCTGCTCCGGGCCGAGCACCACCGGGGCTTCACGGTGCCCGAGTTCGGCTGGGAGGACTTCCTGGAGATCTTCGAGTCCCGGGTGCTGATCACCGACAGCTACTTCCGGCAGCTGGCCGCGCGTCCCGGACCGACGGACGAGAGCCGGCTGCCCTCGCTGCGCCGCCGTGCGGACGCGGCGGTGCGGGCGGCCCGCGCCGGGAACCTCGACGTGATGGTGGGGTGCGACCGCCGGTTCTGGCAGGAGGTCGCCGGGCTGCTCGGCAACCGCCGGATCGCCGACTACCTGGACTGGCTGCGGGTGCAGTCCTGGATGTTCGCCGCGCCGCACCTGCGGGCGATGCCCGAGCTGTCCGGGGTCTGCTGGGACAGCCACGTCGAGCTGGTGGACGCGATCGAGGCCCGGGACCTCGCGGCCGTCCACCGGATCGTCTGCGAGTACAACCTCTTCACCGTCCGGCTGCTGGCCGAGCTGTCCGGGCAGTCGGTGGAGTCGGTGGGGGTGCTGGCGCTGCTGGCCGGTCGGCCGGTGCCGGAGCGGGCGGCCGTCCCGCCGGGCGGTGCCGCCCTGCCGGGCACCGGCCCGGACCCGACGGCTCCCGGGGACGCCCCGCCGGGCGGTGCCGGAGCGGGTGTGCCGGACGCTCCGGGGATCGCCGCGCCGGTGGAGGGCCCGTCCGACGGCGCGGCCGTCCCGGGCGAGGCGGCGCGCGCCGACGCCGAACTCGGACCGGGCGGGGCGGGCCGGGACCCCGGGCCGGTCCGGCCGGCCGGCGGCGCCCGCGGCCGGGAGCACGAGCTGGGCCGTGAACTGGGCCTGGGCCTCGGTCTGGTGCCGCAGCCCCGCTCCGTCCCGTACGGGCGGTTCGGCCGCCGGCTGCCCGAACCGCAGCCCGGCCAACTGCCGGAGGGGCGGCCCGATCCGCATCGCGCGCCGGGCCGGTAGGGTGGGCGGTCGTCCGCCCCGGCCGGTCCTCGGACCGACTGCCCCGGGCGCCGACCCGCCCGTTCGCCGTCCGCCGCCCCGCGCGGCCGGCCCCCGATGCCCGGAGAGGAAGAGCCGTCCCATGGCCTGCGACCTCTGGCTCGTCCCGCTGGTGGACGTGCTGAGCCACAGCCCCGACAATCCCTTCCGGGACGACCTCGCGCTCTACAACCAGGTGCTGGCCTCGTACGGCCTGCCCGAGGTGCCGGTGTACCACTACGTACCGGGTCTCAGCGGGGCGGTCGAGCCGATAGCCGCCTTCGACTACGACTCGCTGCACTTCCTGCGCCGGGCCTACCTGCTGGGTCTGACCGGTCTGGACATCACGCCGGTCGACGAGCTCGGCGGCGACTACGAGCAGTTGCTGGAGATGTTCGAGAGCAGCGCCGAGCAGTCGCACCTGGTCTGGCACTTCGACCACGCCGGCGCGTACGTGCCGATCGAGTTCGCCGTTCCGCTGGTGGACGAGGCCCTGCTCGCCTCGGGCGGCCCGCTCGGCTCCAGCCACGGGCTGCTGCGCGAGCTGCAGGCCGTCGCCCCGGCGCTGGGCATCGACCCGTTCGACCCGCCGGCCCCGACCCGGCCGCTCGGCCCGACCGGGCTGGAGCAGCCGTTCGGCCCGCCGCTGGACGACCTGCACCCGTTCGCCCGGGAGCGGCACGCCTGGGCGGGCCTGTACGCGGCGGCGACCCGCAGCCTGCACCAGGGCTCGATGATCGTCTTCGCCTGACGGGGCGGCTCGGCACCCGCCGCCCGCGCTGCCCACGCCTCACGCCGCCCAGGGCTCACGCGCCGCACGGCGCGGCGCCCGGGAACCGCCCGTACGGCCTCCGCTAGCGCAGCGGCCCCTCCGGCGGCCGCTGGCGCGGCATGGTCGGCCGGGTGCCCGGCGGCGGCAGCACCCGCACCTGGGCGCCGATGCCCGGCTCGGTGCGACCGCCCCAGCTCCCGGGGGCCTGGGTGGGCAGCTGGGTCATCCCGGCGCGGAACTCCAGCATCCACTCCGAGGTCTCGGTGCGGACCATGTCCGAGATGTCCTCGCAGAACCGCCGCAGCACCCCGAGGCACCGCTCGGCGGCCTCGCCCGCGGTGCCCTCCGTGGGGCCGAGCACCTCCCGCACGCACTCCGACGCCCAGTCGAACTGGAAGGCCTCCAGACGGCGTTGCAGCGCCTGCCCGGTGGAGACGTCCCGCATCCAGCCGGAGGTGAGGCCGAACACCCGGTCCACGCCGTGGCAGGCGGCGGCGAGGGCCAGCCCGACGTAGCCCCAGCTGGTGCCGTTCGCCACCGCCCCGGTCAGGTCGACCAGCGGGGCGGTCACCCCGCCGATCGCGAAGCCGGCCGTGCCGAACCGCAGCAGCCGGGCCCAGCGGCGCTTCCAGACCCGGTCCCGCCGGTACCACTCGATCGCCTCGACCGCGCGCTCCTCCGACCAGCGGTAGAGCTCCTCCAGCCGCTCGGCGGGCTCGCCCCAGTCCCCGAGGGGGAACTGGCGGGTGCTCAGATCGGACCGGCGGCGGGTGGAGGCAGGGCGCGCGACGGTCGCGGCCGGCGGGTCCTCCTCGCCGATCTCCTTGCCCCAGGCACTCTCCTCGGGCTGCATTTCCGGCTGGCTCACCTGTGGGGCTCCCTGTGGCGGGCGGACTGCTGGGTCTGACTGTGCGCCGACTGACGTGACATCGGCCTGACGGCCCGTGAAACACCGGTCGAACCGTCGGACACGTGCCGGGTCCGGGGCGGACGCGGATGCCCCGGGGCGGCGGTACCGGCTGCGGCCGGTAGTGGTCCAACAGCACTTCTTACCGCCAAATGGCTGACCGTGTGGCCGCTTCGCCAATGATCGTTACCGGATTCGGCCACCGGATCCCGAGGTGGGAGGGTTGCGGCGGTCGGCGAGATTTCACCCGTCCGAGCGAGGCCCCGGTGACCCGCTGTCCTGACCCGGGCACTGCGCGCCTACCGTCCGGCGCCGGGATCGGACGATCCTCCGGGGCCGTGCGTGTACCGGAGCCCTCCGTTCGTGGCTTCCGACGGGACCGGAGAGCGGCCCGAACCGGCCACCGGCTACCCTTGCGCAGCGTGAAGGTCCTCGTCATCGGCGGCGGCGCCCGCGAACACGCCCTGTGCCGCTCTCTGTCCCAAGATCCCGCCGTGACCGAGCTGCACTGTGCCCCGGGCAACGCCGGGATCGCGCAGGTGGCGACGGTCCACCCGGTCGACCAGCTGGACGGCGCGCAGGTCGCGGCGCTCGCCCGGCAGCTCGGCTCCGACCTGGTCGTGGTCGGCCCGGAGGCCCCGCTGGTCGCGGGCGTCTCCGACGCCGTGCGCGCGGCCGGCATCCCCGTCTTCGGCCCGTCCGGGGAGGCCGCCCTGCTGGAGGGGTCCAAGGCCTTCGCCAAGGACGTGATGGCCGGCGCCGGCGTGCCCACCGCCCGCTCCTACGTCTGCACCACCGCCGAGGAGGCGGCCGAGGCGCTGGACGCCTTCGGCCCGCCCTACGTGGTCAAGGACGACGGCCTGGCCGCCGGCAAGGGCGTCGTGGTCACCCCCGACCGCGAGGCCGCGCTGGCCCACGCCACCGCCTGCGATCGGGTGGTCATCGAGGAGTACCTGGACGGCCCCGAGGTCTCGCTCTTCGCGATCACCGACGGCACCACCGTGCTCCCGCTCCAGCCGGCCCAGGACTTCAAGCGCGCGCTGGACGGCGACGAGGGTCCGAACACCGGCGGCATGGGCGCCTACTCGCCGCTGCCGTGGGCCCCCGAGGGCCTGGTGGAGGAGGTCCTGGAGACCGTCCTGCAGCCGACCGTGGACGAGCTGCACCGCCGGGGCACCCCGTTCTCCGGCCTGCTCTACGCCGGCCTGGCGCTGACCTCGCGCGGCACCCGGGTGATCGAGTTCAACGCCCGCTTCGGCGACCCGGAGACCCAGGTCGTGCTGGCCCGGTTGCGGACCCCGCTGGCGGGCGTCCTGCACGCCTCGGCCACCGGCACGCTGGACCAGCTGGAGCCGCTGCGCTGGGACGAGGGCGCCGCGGTCACCGTGGTGATCGCCTCCGAGGGCTACCCGGCGGCGCCGCGCACCGGTGACCCGATCGAGGGTCTGGCCGAGGCGGAGGCCGCCGACGGCACCGCGTACGTGCTGCACGCGGGGACGAAGCTGGACGAGGACGGCCGGGTGCTCAGCGCCGGCGGCCGGGTCCTGTCGGTCACCGCCACCGGGACCGGCCTCGCCGAGGCGCGGGACCGGGCGTACCGGGCGCTCGACCGGATCTCCCTCAAGGGCGGCCAGCACCGGACCGACATCGCGCTGAAGGCGGCGGGCTGACGGCTCCCCCCTCAGGCACCCCCGGGCCCCCGGCGAGCGATCGCCGGGGGCCCGGGCCGTTCCCGGCCGGCCGCCCCGCCCGCCGACCCGGGCCCGCGGTCCCCGGCCCGTCGGCCGGCGGAGCGGGACGGCTGGACGGCTGGGCCGGCGGGGCGGCGGGACAACCCCCATGGCCGCAGCGCGGACCGGCGTTTCGGGGGCGGGAGGGGCCGGAGCGGATCCGGGGCCGCCGCACCGTTCGGCGGCCGGAATCCAGCCCATCGAGTGACAGCGGCCGCATCCGGCTGACGCAGCCGGGCGCCCGGCCTTATGGTGCGCTGGATCGCAGCGCCCCGGGCCGCGCCGTTCCCGGCCGCCGCCGGGTAGCGGCGGTCCTGCGGGGGGATGCTGGACGGCGTCCGGCCGGGTCGGACGCCCGGGCCGCTTCGTGCGACGCCCGGGTGCGGTCGTCCGGAATTCGGACGGCGTCACCGGGACGAGTGGAAACCGGGGCGATCCGGAACACCCACCCGGACACGGGCGTCGAGAATGTCAGAAGCGCCACGCAGCATGCACTACCGGGGACCGGACGTCACCGTCCCCCGGTCGGAACTGATCGTTCGAGTCGGCTCGGACCCCCGTCACCGGGTGCCCGAGGGCTCCGAAGGGGGTGCCGCACCGTATGGCCGTTGTCGACACCGCGCGCGCTCATGCCCAGGCGGTCCTGCGGATCCGGGGTCTCGCCCTGGCCGCCGCCGCGCTGCCCGCCGCCGCTGCGGCGGTGCTGCTCGCAGGCCGGTTCACCGGCCGGCTCGGCGCCCCCGGTTCCCCGGACGCCGCCGGCTGGGACGCCGCCCGCTGGGTGCTCTGCGCGGTCGCCGCGCTCACCCTGCTGGTGGCCGGGCTGGCCGCCCGGACGTACCGCCGGGCCGTGCCGCCGCAGACCCCGGCCGTCCCGATCGCCCGGGGACAGGCCCCCGAGCTGTACCGGCTGATCGACGAGCTGGCCGACCGCCTGGAGGTCCCCGCGCCCTCCGCCATCGCGCTCACCCCGGACTGCGACAGCTGGCTGGAGGACGTCCCGCCGCCCCGCCCGGCCCGCCGGTCCCGCCGGGCCGACCACCACGAGCAGCCCGCGCCGGTCCTGGTGATCGGTTCGCCGTTCCTCTGGTGGATGCGGGCCGGCGAGCTGCGCGCCCTCCTCGCCCCGGTGGTGGCCGGCACCGCGGCCGCCGCCGACCCCGAGATCGCCGCGGCACGCCGCTTCCTGCGCGCCCTGGACGCCAGCCTGGACGCCGCCCCGGCCTCCGGTCTGGTCTGCGCCCCGCCCGAAGGCCCGCGGCCCGCCCGCCGGGGCCCGGCCGGGCTCACCGACCGGATCACCCGACGGCTGCTCGGCGCCTGCCGCGGGCACGCCGCCGAACTGGAACGCGCCGTCGCCGGCTGGGCGTCCGAGCAGGCCCGCGAAGTCGACTACGGCCTGCGGATCGCCGCCCAGGAGCAGGTCGGCCTCGCCTACGCGGGCTGGGACCGGCTGCTCACCCGGGTCGCGCTGCCCGCCTGGCGGCTGGGCCGCCACCCCGCGCACCTGAACGCGGGTGTGGTCGCCGCGCTGACCGAGCTGTCCCGGCGCGACCGGCTGGCCGACGGCTACAGCAGCCGGCTCGGCGACCGCCCCGCCTGCGACCTCCTGGAGGAGCCCGGCGCGGTGGACGCGGCGGTCTCCCGGCTCGCCGCCGAGCTGTTCTTCGGCCGGCCCGCCTCCGGCGCCTGGCGCGAGCTGGAGTGGGCCGACTACCCGGTCGAGGTGGTGGACGCCGGCTGGCGCGCCCGGGCCGCGGAGCTGCAGTCCGCGCTGGACCGGCTCGCCCCGCAGGCCCGCCCCGGCGCCCCGACGCTGACCCGCCTGCTGGTCCGGCTCGCGGAGGGCGACGGCGAGCGGCTGGCCGCCGCGCTCACCGCCCAGCTGGCCCGCACCACCGCACCCGCGCCGCTGCTCGAACCGGTCCGCTCCGGGCGGGACGTGCTGGTCGACCACGTCACGGCGATGGTCTGCTGCGCCTCCGTGGACACCGCCGGGGCCGTTCCCGGCCTGGACTGGCTGGACGGCCCGGTCCTGCAGCTCGGCGGGGTCCGCCGCACCGACCTCGCCGAGCCGGTCGCGCAGGCCGTCGAGCAGGGCCAGGACGGCCCGCTGCGGGCCTGGCTGGACGCCGCCGGCGTCCGGCTGGAGAAGCCCGTCCGGCTCTGACGACCGGCACCCGGGGGCGCGTGCTCCCGGAATGTGCGCCCCCGGAACGGCCGGCCGCCCCGGGTCTTCGCAGGCCGGAGGCCCTCCGGGGCCCCGGCCGGGAGATTCGTCACCACTAGTTGCTACCGTAGGGTGACGCAGCGCCAGCACTGTGTGGTGTATTAGACCGCACGCACATCCGGGAGGCACATGCCAACCGCGTAGGTGCACCTGGGAGGGGCGCGCGTGGGGACCGAACTCAACCGCCGCTGGGAGTCCGGGACGCACGCGCACAGCGTCTCCGATCCCTTCGGCCAGGGCCCGTTGCCCTGGCTGCGCAGCCCGGACCAGTACCTCGCGGGCGCCGAGGGCGCCGTCCCCTGGTACGTCTCGGTGGACGCCCCCGGACAGCGGCGGCTGTCCGCCGGCCTCCGGGGCAAGCCGCCGGTCGGCACCCCGCTCAGCTCCAACGACGAGGAGCAGCAGATCAAGGGCTTCGCCTCGGCCGGCGTGGTCCGCCCCGGCGGCTCCGTGGACTTCCGGGTCACCGTCAACCCGCCGCGCGAGTTCACCGTCGACGTCTACCGGATCGGCCACTACGCCGGTGACGGCGCCCACCACATGACGTCCAGCCCGCTGATCGCCGGCATGGTCCAGCCCGCCCCGCTGGTCGCCGGGAGGACCGTCTCCTGCCACCACTGGTGGCACACCTGGCGGCTGCAGATCCCGGCCCACTGGAGGCCCGGTGCCTACGTCGCCGTGCTGACCACCGCCGACATGCTGCACCGCAGCCACATCCCCTTCACCGTCCGGGACTTCGAGGACCAGGCGCGCGCCGCCGAGCTGCTGCTGGTGGTCCCCGACGTGACCTGGCAGGCGTACAACCTCTTTCCCGAGGACGGCCGCAGCGGCGCCAGCCTCTACCACGCCTGGGACGGCGGCGGCCGGCTGGTCGGCGAGCCCGAGGCGGCCGTCACCGTCTCCTTCGACCGCCCGCACGCCACCGCCGGACTGCCGCTGCACGTCGGCCACGCCTACGACTTCATCCGCTGGGCCGAGCGGTACGGCTACGACCTCTCCTACGCCACCGCCACCGACCTGCACGCGGGGCTGGTCGACCCCGCCCGGCACAAGGCGCTGGTCTTCCCCGGCCACGACGAGTACTGGTCCGAGCCGATGCGCCGGGCCGCCGAACGGGCCCGGGACGGCGGCACCTCGCTGGTCTTCCTGTCCGCCAACACCATGTACTGGCGGGTCGAGCTGAGCGCCGCGCCCTCCGGCGAGCCCAACCGGCTGCTCAACTGCCGCAAGCGCCAGAAGGTCCAGCCGGGCAGCCCCGCCACGGGCGCCCCCGGCGCCGCCAGCGCGCTCTGGCGCGACGCCGGCGAGCCCGAGCAGCACCTGCTCGGCCTGCAGTACTCCGGCCGGGTCGCCGCGCCCGTCCCGATGGTCGCCCGGCACACCGGCCACTGGCTCTGGGAGGGCACCGGCGTCCAGGAGGGCGACGAGCTGCCCGGTCTGGTGGCCGGCGAGGCCGACCGGTACTACCCGAAGGTCGCGCTGCCCGCCCACACCGACCGGGTGCTGCTCTCGCACTCCCCGTACCGGGACCTGGCCGGCCGCACCCGCTACCAGGAGACCTCGCTCTACCGGGCGCCCAGCGGCGCGTACGTCTTCGCCTCCGGGACCTTCGCCTGGTCGCCCGCGCTGGACCGCCCGGGCCTCACCGACGAGCGGATCCAGCGGGCCACCGCCAACCTGCTCGACCACCTCTGCAAGAACGGCTGAGCGGCCGACCCCTCCGGGGTCCGGGTGGGAGCCATGACAGACTCGACCCCAGTGACCTCCCCTTTCGCGCCCCACGCCCGCGAACGACCCCTGAGGACTGAGACGACCTTGAGCGGATTTGTCACCAAGCCCGAGCCGGTCCAGGTGCCCGGCCTGGTCCACCTGCACACCGGCAAGGTGCGCGACCTCTACCGGACCGAGTCCGGCGAGCTGGTGATGGTCGCCAGCGACCGCACCTCGGCCTACGACTGGGTGCTGCCCAACGAGATCCCGGACAAGGGCCGCATCCTGACCCAGCTCTCGCTGTGGTGGTTCGACCGGATCGCCGACCTGGTGCCCAACCACGTGATCTCCACCGAGGTCCCGGCCGGCGCCCCCGCCGACTGGAAGGGCCGCACGCTGGTCTGCCGCAGCCTCGACATGATCCCGGTCGAGTGCGTCGCCCGCGGCTACCTGGCCGGCTCCGGCCTGGAGGAGTACCGCGACTCCCGCACCGTCTGCGGCATCGCCCTGCCCGAGGGCCTGGAGGACGGCTCCGAGCTGCCCGCCCCGATCTACACCCCGGCGCTCAAGGCCGAGGTCGGCGAGCACGACGAGAACGTCCCGTACGAGGAGACCGCCCGCCGGATCGGCGCGGACCTGGCGGTGCAGCTGCGGCAGACCACCCTGGCCGTCTACTCCCGGGCCCGGGACATCGCGCGCGACCGCGGCATCATCCTGGCCGACACCAAGTTCGAGTTCGGCCTGCTGGACGGCGAGCTGGTGATCGGCGACGAGGTCCTCACCCCCGACTCCTCGCGGTTCTGGCCGGTCGACCAGTGGGAGCCGGGCCACGCCCAGCCCTCCTTCGACAAGCAGATCGTCCGCGACTGGCTGACCTCCCCGGCCTCCGGCTGGGACCGGAAGGGCGAGCAGCCGCCGCCGCAGCTGCCCGCCGAGGTCGTCGAGCGGGTCAGCGCCAAGTACGTCGAGGCCTACGAGCGGCTGACCGGCCTCAGCTGGGTCTGAGGCCACCGTCCGGGTCCGTCCGGGTCCGCCCGCCCGGGCGGACCCGGCGGCGTCCGCGGGCAGGGCAGGGCGGGCGGGGCGGGGCGGGGCGGGCCGGTTCCGGCTCAGATCCAGCCGTGCTCGCGGGCGATCCGCACCGCCGCGTGGCGGTTCTCCGCGCCCAGCTTGGCGGCCGCCGAGGAGAGGTAGTTGCGGACGGTGCCCTGGGAGAGCGACGCGCGCGCGGCGATCTCCGCGATCGAGGTGCCGTCGGCGGCCAGCTCCAGGACGTCCGTCTCGCGCGGCGTCAGCGGGGTCTCCCCGGCGGCGATCGCGTCCGCCGCCAGCTCCGGGTCCACGTACCGGCCGCCGGCCCGCACGGTGCGGATGATCCCGGCCAGGTCGGCCGCCGAGACGGTCTTCGGCAGGAAGCCCCGGATCCCGACCTCCAGCGCGCGCTTCAGGTAGCCCGGCCGGCCGTGGCCGGTGACGATCATGCAGCGGCAGTCCGGCAGCAGTGTGCGCAGCCGGGTGGCCACCTCGATGCCGTCCAGCCCGGGCATCTGCAGGTCCAGCACCGCGACGTCCGGCCGGTGCGCCTCGGCCATCGCCAGGGCCTCCGGGCCCGAGGCGGCCTGGGCGACCACCACGATGTCCTCCTCCAGCGCGAGCAGCGCGGCCAGCGCGCCCCGGATCAGGTGCTCGTCGTCGGCGAGCAGGACGCGGACGGGCGCGGAGTCGGTCATCGGGGGTGCCTTCCGGTGGAGCGGTTCAGATCGGGACGCTGGCGAGCAGCCGGAAGCTGCCCGGCGCGGCGACCGGCAGGGTCAGCTCGCCGTCGTGGACGGCGAGCCGCTCGCGCAGGCCGCCCAGCCCGGTACCGCCGCCCTGGGAGGGCAGCGGGACGGCCGGCACCCCGTCATTCTCCAGCTCCAGCAACGCCCGGTCGTCCTCCCGGCGGAGCCGGATCGAGCAGCGGGCCGCCTCGCTGTGCCGCAGCACGTTGGTGGTGGCCTCGCGGATCACCCAGCCGAGCACCGACTGGACCGGGGCCGGCAGCTCGTGGGCGTGCTCGCCGAGGTCGATCTCGCAGGCCACGTCGGCCGAGCGGAGCACCGCGCGGGCGCCGATCGCCTCCGCGTGCAGGTCCGCCGTGCGGTAGCCGCGGATCACGTCCCGGACCTCGCGCTGCGACTCCTGGGCGATCCGCTGCACCTCGGCCATCTGGTCGGCGGCCTCCGGCCGGCCGCGCCGGGCCAGTTGGAAGGCCAGCTCGCTCTTGAGCGCGATGGTGGTGAGGTTGCGGCCCATCACGTCGTGCAGGTCGCGGGAGAACCGCAGGCGCTCCTCGGCGACGGCCAGCTGCGCCTGGGCCTCGCGGGCCGAGTCCAGCTCCCAGACCACCGACTGGAGCCAGGCGAAGCTGCGGCAGCTGCAGCCCATGAAGGTCATGGCGGACGCGGTGAACACCAGCATCCCGCAGGTGGTGGCGAGGTCCACGCCGGCCAGCATGATCGCGGGGGCGACGGCCAGCAGCGCCCCGAGTCCGGCGAGGGCCGCCGTGCGCGGCGCCAGCCCCACGGCGGCCGGACCGAAGGAGGAGAAGAGCATGGCGATCACGATCGAGGCGGTGAACGGCGCGCCGTCCGGGCCGTCGCCGGTCCGGGGGCCGATCAGCATGACCGCCCAGGAGCCGGCCACCGCGACGGCTCCGGTGATCAGGAGCCAGCGGGGGTGGTCCGCGGGCCGCTTCAGGTAGTGGTCCAGCGAGGTGCGGTAGGCGCGCAGGGTGACCAGGACCAGGGCGAGGCCCACGACCAGGCTGACCCGGACGGAGGCCGGGTAGTGCCGGGTCTCCGGGGCGGAGGTGCTGCTCAGCAGGGCGGCCGGCAGCGGGGCGAGCGCCATCAGGTAGAGCGACCAGCGGAGGTAGAGCTCGGAGCGCTGGGGCTTGCTGAAGCCTCGCCACCTGCGCACCGGATTCACGACACCCATCTGCTCCGCTCCCCGTCCGGCCATGATCGTGCTGCTGCCTTCCTATCAGAGGTGCAGCGGGGTGCGGGCCACCGGTTCCCGGTCCGGGCCGGTCAGCGGCGCGGCTCCCAGCGGAAGTAGCGGACGGCGCCCCAGGCCGCGAGGGCCAGCCAGACGGCGCCGGTGACCAGGTGCGGCGCGGCGGTGGACCAGGTGCCGGCGAAGCCGGTGGCGTCGGCCGAGCCGTCGGTGCCGAACCAGCCGACCCGGATCAGCTGGAACGCCGGGGTGGTGGGCAGCAGGCGGCAGAAGTCGGCGAGCCGGTCCGGCATGACCTCCAGCGGGTAGAACAGGCCGGAGCCGAACTGGGAGATCAGCAGGACCGGCATGGTGGTGATGCCGGCGCTCTCGACGGTCCTGGTGAAGGCGCTGGAGACGGCGGCCAGGGCCATCAGGGTGCCGACGGCCATGACCAGGCCGACGATCAGCAGCAGCGGGTTGACCGGCGCGGTCAGGTTCAGGACCGAGGCCCCCGCGATGCCGATCACGGCGCACATCAGCAGGGCCAGGGCCACGGAGGGGACGGCGGTGCCGGCCAGGATCTCGATGTCCCGGGCCTCGCCGGTGCGCAGCCGCTTGAGCACCAGCTCGCCGCGGCGGGCCACGTAGGCGGCGGTCAGGTTGTAGTAGACGACGAAGGCCAGCACCATCCCGACGGCGCCGTTGACCAGCAGGGAGTCGACGTCGAGGCCGGGGGTGGTCTCGGCCTGCTGGTCGAGCACGCTCTTCAGCCCGCCGATGAGCAGCAGCGGCAGCAGCAGGGCGGTGAACAGGGCGGTCCGGTTGCGCAGCAGCAGGATGCCCTCGGCCCGGCCGAGGGCCAGCAGCCGACGGGCGGTGGTGCTCCGGGGACCGGCGGTGGTGGCGGAGGCGGTGGCGGTGGTCATCGGGCGAGTCCGATCAGGCGGCGGCGGGCGGTGGGAGCGGCGGGGGTCCCGGCCGGGGGCCGGTCGGCGGCCTCGGAGGCGATGGCCAGGAAGGCCTCCTCCAGGGAGGCGCTGCGGGCGTCGAGCGCGCCGAGTTCGACGCCGTGGTGGGCGGCCCAGCCGAGCAGGTCGGTGAGGGTGGCCTGGAGCCGCGGGGTCTGGACGGTGATCTTCCGGCCGTCGGCGGTCACCGTGGCGCCGGCCAGCGGCGGCAGCGAGGTGCCGGTGAACTCGGGGAGCTCGAAGGAGATCCGGGACGGCCGGCCGGCGATCACCTCGGCCACCGTGCCGGTGGTGACGACCCGGCCGCCGTGCATGATGGCCAGCCGGTCGGCGAGCTCCTCGGCCTCCTCCAGGTAGTGCGTGGTGAGCAGCACCGTGGTGCCCTGGGCGCGCAGCTCGCGGACCAGCCGCCAGACGGCGACGCGGGCCTCCGGGTCGAGGCCGGTGCTCGGCTCGTCCAGGAAGAGCACCTCGGGCCGGCCGAGCAGGGCCATCGCCAGGTCGAGCCGGCGGCGCTCGCCGCCGGAGAGCTGCTTGACCCGGACGTTGCGGCGGTGGGTGAGGTCGACCAGGTCCAGTGCCTCGTCGAGCGGGCGGGCGTTGCTGGTCATCCCGGCCCACGCACGGCCGGTCTCGGCGACGGTGAGCTCGCCGGGGAAACCGCCCTCCTGGAGCATGATGCCGATGCGCGGCCGGACGGCGCTGCGCTCGCCGTGCGGGTCGTGGCCGAGGACGCGGACCCGTCCCTCGCTCGGGGCGGTGAGGCCCTCGATCAGCTCCATGGTGGAGGTCTTGCCGGCCCCGTTGGTGCCCAGCAGGGCGAACAGCTCGCCGCGGCCGACGGTCAGGTCGACGCCGCGGACCGCGTGGTAGCGGGTGGTGCCGGTGCCGTAGTGACGGTGCAGGTCGGTGACCTCGATCACGTGGTCGCCGTGGAGGGGCTGGCTGGTTTCCATGTCCCAAGCCTCCCGTCGCCGGGGCACCGCGGACAGTGCGCGGCCTCACGGGAACGGGGTGCGGATCCACGGGTCGGCCATGACATATGTCATCGGTCGGTGGGCCCGGGTACTGCGGGCGGTCGCCGGCGAATGCCGGAAACGCCGAAGGGCCCTCTCGACCGAGAGGACCCTTCGTCATGGAGCGGACGACGAGATTCGAACTCGCGACCCTCACCTTGGCAAGGTGATGCTCTACCAACTGAGCCACGTCCGCAGGATAAAGATATGAAGTTGTGCTGTGCTCGCGCACTGCGAGCGGACGACGAGATTCGAACTCGCGACCCTCACCTTGGCAAGGTGATGCTCTACCAACTGAGCCACGTCCGCACGGTACCTGGTGGGGCACCTTCCGCCTCTTCGGATCTCTCCGTTGCGGCGACGAGGAATACTCTACAGCATCCGTCGGGGTGGTCGCCCCACCCTTTGGGTTTGGGCGGGACGACCGGGTACCGCGGTGGTCAGTTCGCCTCGGCGAACGCCTCGTAGACGTGCTTGGGGATGCGGCCGCGGGCGGGCAGCTCCATGCCGCGGGACTGGGCCCAGGCACGCACGGCGGCGGGGTCCGGGGTGAGCGCGGTGCGCCGGAAGGACTTCCCGGTGCGGCTCTGGCGGCGGCCGGCCGCGACGAACGGAGCGAGGGCCTCCCGCAGCTTTTCCGCGTTGTCCACGGACAAATCGATCTCGTACGACTTCCCGTCGACGCCGAAGTGGACGGTTTCCGCGGCTGCGCCGCCGTCCAGGTCGTCGGAGAGCGTGACAACTACACGCTGAGCCATGGGTGTCAATCCTCTCGGGCAATTCGGCCGACCGGGCGCGGGTGCGCTCCGGGGCCTGATGTGCACCCCTCGCGCAAGCGCATACGGGCAGGCCCGATGGCATGCCGGATACGCAGCACTTGCCGCGGCAGGTGGCCCTATTCTGCACCCGAAGCGGGGAGAAATCGAAGAGTCCGGCTTTCTTTTCCGGATATTCACGTGTCTTCGCCGCCGCGTCGGATACCCGGGCACGCGGTTGGGGGATCTGTCCCGGAGTGGCGGTATTCGGGTGCTCTTCGGGTGTTCTCGCTGGGGTCCGGGAATCCGGCGAAATGGGACGGTGTGCGGGGGGCGCCCGGCGTCCGGAGCCCTTGTGACGTAAGGGTCTCGGGTCTACGCGCGTCGCGCCGCCCGGCCAGCAATCCCGCCCGAAACCCCCGGTAGTCTGGAGTTCCCCCGCCTCACGAAGACACCACCGGGAGTGCCAGTGGCACGCGTCGTAGTCGACGTCATGCTCAAGCCGGAGATCCTCGACCCCCAGGGACAGGCGGTGCAGCGTGCGCTGCCCCGTCTCGGATTCACCGGGATCGCCGACGTCCGCCAGGGCAAGCGCTTCGAGCTGGAGCTGGAGGGCCCGGTCGACGACGCCGTGCTCGCCCGTATCCGCGAAGCCGCCGAGACCTTTCTCGCCAACACCGTGATCGAGGACTTCACCGTCCGCGTCGAGGAGGAGGCGAAGTGACCACCCGCGTCGGCGTCGTCACTTTCCCCGGCTCGCTCGACGATCGCGACGCCCGTCGTGCGGTCCGCCTGGCCGGCGCCGAGCCGGTCGCCCTCTGGCACCGTGACAAGGATCTCCACCAGGTCGACGCGGTCGTCCTGCCGGGCGGATTCAGTTACGGCGACTATCTGCGCTGCGGCGCCATCTCCCGCTTCTCGCCGGTGATGGACACCGTCATCGAGCAGGCGAAGCTGGGAATGCCGGTTCTCGGTATCTGCAACGGCTTCCAGGTGCTCTGTGAATCGCACCTGCTGCCGGGCGCCCTCACCCGCAACGACTCGCTGCACTTCGTCTGCCGCGACCAGAAGCTGCGGATCGAGAACAACGGCACTGCCTGGACCCGGGATTACGCGGTCGGCCAGGAAATCGTCGTGCCGCTGAAGAACGGCGAGGGCCGCTTCGTCGCCGACGAGCGCGTCCTCGACGAACTGGAGGCGGAGGGCCGTGTGGTCGCCCGTTACCTGGACGTCAACCCCAACGGTTCGTACCGCGACATCGCGGGCATCACCAACGCCGCCGGCAATGTCGTCGGCCTGATGCCGCACCCCGAGCACGCCGTGGAGCCGCTCACCGGTCCCACCACCGAGGGCCTGGGCTTCTTCACTTCCGTCCTGAAGCAGCTGGTGAACGCCTGATGAGCCTCGACACCGTCAAGAACGCCGAGCAGACCCCGGACGCCGGCCAGCCCTGGGCCGAACTCGGCCTCAAGAAGGACGAGTACGCGCGGATCCGGGAGATTCTGGGCCGCCGTCCGACCGGCGCGGAACTCGCCATGTACTCGGTCATGTGGTCCGAGCACTGTTCGTACAAGAGCTCCAAGGTCCACCTGAAGCAGTTCGGCGAGAAGAAGCCGGAGACCGACGCGATGCTCGTCGGCATCGGCGAGAACGCCGGTGTGGTCGACGTCGGCCAGGGTTACGCGGTCACCTTCAAGGTCGAGTCGCACAACCACCCGTCGTACATCGAGCCCTACCAGGGCGCGGCCACCGGCATCGGCGGCATCGTCCGCGACATCCTGGCGATGGGCGCCCGCCCGGTCGCCGTGATGGACCCGCTGCGGTTCGGCGCGGCCGACCACCCGGACACCCGGCGCGTGCTGCCCGGCATCGTCGCGGGCATCGGCGGCTACGGCAACTGCCTGGGCCTGCCGAACATCGGCGGCGAGGTCGTCTTCGACTCCTGCTACCAGGGCAACCCGCTGGTCAACGCCCTGTGCGTGGGCGTCATGAAGCACGAGGACATCCACCTCGCGCAGGCCACCGGCGCCGGCAACAAGGTCATCCTGTACGGGGCCCGGACCGGCGGCGACGGCATCGGCGGTGTCTCGGTGCTCGCCTCCGAGACCTTCGACGCCACCGGCCCGGCCAAGCGCCCGGCCGTCCAGGTCGGCGACCCGTTCCAGGAGAAGCTCCTCATCGAGTGCACCCTGGAGATCTTCCGGGAGAAGCTCGTCAAGGGCATCCAGGACCTCGGCGGCGCCGGCCTGTCCTGCGCCACCAGCGAGTTGGCCTCGGCCGGCTCCGGCGGCATGCGGATCGAGCTCGACACCGTGCCGCTGCGCGACCACACGCTCTCGCCCGAGGAGATCCTCATGAGCGAGTCGCAGGAGCGCATGTGCGCCATCGTCGAGCCCGACAAGGTCGACCGCTTCCTGGAGATCTGCGAGAAGTGGGACGTCATCGCCACCGTCATCGGTGAGGTGACCGAGGGCGAGCGCCTGGAGATCTTCTGGCACGGTGACCTGGTCGTCGACGTGCCGCCGCGCACCGTCGCCCACGAGGGCCCGACCTACGAGCGCCCCTACGCCCGCCCGAGCTGGCAGGACGCGCTGCAGGCCGACGCCCCGACCGCCGAGCGGCTGGCCCGCCCGACCACCGGCGAGGGCCTCAAGGCAGACCTGCTCAAGCTCGCCGGTCACCCGAACCAGGCCTCCAAGTCCTGGATCACCGACCAGTACGACCGCTACGTGCTCGGCAACACCGTGCTCTCGGTCGGCGAGGACTCGGGCATGATCCGGATCGACGAGGAGACCAACCTCGGCGTCTCGGTCGCCACCGACGGCAACGGCCGCTACACCAAGCTGGACCCGTACACCGGTGCCCAGCTGGCCCTCGCCGAGGCGTACCGCAACGTCGCGGCCGGCGGCGCCAAGCCGCTCGCGGTCTCCGACTGCCTCAACTTCGGCTCCCCCGAGGACCCGGACGTGATGTGGCAGTTCGCCGAGGCCACCCGCGGCCTGGCCGACGCCTGCCTGACGCTCGGCACCCCGGTCACCGGCGGCAACGTCTCGCTCTACAACCAGACCGGCGAGGTCGCCATCCACCCGACCCCGGTGGTCGCGGTGCTCGGTGTCATCGACGACGTCACCCGCCGCACCCCGGTGGCCTTCGCCGAGGAGGGGCAGCTGCTCTACCTGCTCGGCGACACCGAGGACGAGCTGGGCGGCTCGGCCTGGTCGCAGGCGGTCCACGACCACCTGGGCGGTCTGCCGCCCAAGGTCGACCTGGAGCGCGAGCGCCTGCTCGGCGACATCCTGATCGCCGCCTCGCGCGACGGCATGATCGACGCCGCGCACGACCTCTCCGACGGCGGCCTCGGCCAGGCCCTGGTGGAGAGCTGCCTCAAGGGCGGCCACGGCGCGCGGATCATCGTGCCCGAGGGCCAGGACCCGTTCGTGTTCCTGTTCTCCGAGTCGGCCGGCCGCGCGGTCGTCGCGGTGCCGCGCAGCGAGGAGCTCCGGTTCAACGACATGTGCACCGCGCGCGGTCTGCCGGCCACCCGGGTCGGCGTGGTCGACGGCGACGTGCTGGACGTGCAGGGCCTGTTCACCGTCTCGCTGGCCGAGCTGAAGGACGTCCACACCGGCGTCATCGAGGCTCTGCTCGCCTGACCGGGCTGTGCTGAGGGGCGGACGGTTCTGCGGAACCGTCCGCCCCCCGGCGTATGTTGGGGCGCATGCCTGCCAAGTCCCGTACGTACCAGCACTCCAAGGTCAGCGCCGCGCTGGCCGAGCAGACCGTCGCGCTGCGCGACGCCGTCCGGGAGTTCTGCGCCCGCCCGGACGCGGCGGAGCTGCTCGCCCGGCCCACCCGGCTGGGGGAGTGGCGGGTGCGCGAGCTGGTCGCGCACCTCGCCGTCCAGATCGACTGGGTACCCGCGCACCTCGGCGACCCGCTGGAGGGCCGTCCGCCGCTCGACCTGCTGGCGTGGGTCGCCCGGGTCGGCACGGTCGCGCCGCTGCTCGACGGGCAGGCGCGGGAGAAGGCCGCGGGCGAGTTCGGCGGTGAGCCGGCCTCGGTGGCGGAGGCCTTCGCGCGGGCCGCGGACGGGCTCGTCGACGCACTGGACGGGGAGGACACCCGGATCCCGGGCCGGCGGTTCGAGATCCGGCTCGGCTCGATGACGCTCACCGACATGCTGGTGACCCGGCTGGTCGAGACGGTCGTGCACGCCGACGACCTGGCCGACGCGCTCGGCCGGGCGGACTTCCCGCACGCCCGGCAGGCGGTCGCCGCCGTCACCCGGCTGCTGGCCGACGCCTTCGCCGACCAGGCACCCGGCGGTGCCGTCGAGCTGCGGATCCCGCCGTACGCGGTGGTGCAGGCCGTCGAGGGGCCGCGGCACACCCGGGGCACCCCGCCGAACGTGGTCGAGACCGATCCGCTCACCTGGATCCGGCTGGCCACCGGCCGGACCGGCTGGGCGGACGCGGTGGAGGCCGCCGCGGTGTCGGCCGGCGGCGAGCGCAGCGACCTGCGCGGTCACCTGCCGGTCCTGGGCTGAGCCCGCCGGCCCGCGGCAGCCGGCCTGCGGTCGGCGGTCGGCGGTCGGCGGTCGGTCAGGGACGCAGTTGCGCGGCGAGCCGTTCGGTGGCCCTGCGCAGCGGTTCGCCGGTCAGGGCGGGCTCGGTCGGGGCCTCGCCGGTGGTCTGGGTGAGGGTCAGCGCGAGGTCCCCCTTGCCGCGGACGGCCGGTCGGGAGACGCCCACCAGACCCCCGCCCGGGGTGACCTTGGTCTGGCCGGTGGCGGGCTGCCGGTCGGCGAAGTCCTGGAGCTGGTCCACACCGAGGTTCCCGAACCGCTGGATGTGCGGGAGCATCAGGCTGATCGCCGGGCCGTGCTCCGCGAGGGCCAGCAGGTCGACCCGGACCGGAGTGGCGCCGGCCGTGAAGTGGCAGGTCACCCATGCCCTTGCGGGCGTGGCCGGGATCGAGGGTATCCCCGCGGGCGGGGTGGCCCCGGAGGGCCAGGGCTGGGCCGGGACCTCCGCCTCGACCTCGGCCTCGGCCGTCGGGTGCCCCTTGGCCCCGGCGGTGACCGGGAGGTCCACCCCGGCCCCCTTGAGGGCCGCCGCGAGGTCCAGGCCGAACGGGCAGGGGCCGGACTCCGACAGGTCCTGGGCGGTCGACCGGGCCTGGTCGTAGGAGAGCCGGCCCGCGCCGGCCGCGCCGGTGCCGCCGCCGTCGGAGCCGCAGGCGGCCGTGCCGAGCAGGAGTCCGGCGGTGCCCGCGAGGGCGAGCAGCCGGTGGCGGGAGGGGGCGGGGCGCGCAGCCGCGGAACGGGCGGTCGCGAGGCGGTCGTCGGTCGGGGCGGTTGCGCTGATCATGGCGCCAGCCTACGGCCGGAGCCGTTCCGGCCGTACGCCGAACGTGTCTCAACTCCGTCCCGTTCCAGGCAGGTTCAGGAGACTGCGGGACCGCCCAGGTAGGTGCCCTCGGGGCTGTACGGCCAGGCGTTGGGCACGCAGCCCTTGAGGCCGTAGATCTGCTGCATCATGGCCGGCGCGGGCTTTCCCTGGCCCGGGCAGGTCTCGTGGCCGTGGCCGATCCGGTGGCCGACCTCGTGGTTGACGATCAGTGCCCGGTACTCGTCGATCGGGCCGCTGAACTGGGGGGACCCGATCGTCCAGCGCTTGACGTTGACCAGCACCTGGTTGCCGACGTTGCAGTTCACCTCGCCGCGGGTGTCCAGTCCGGCGGCGCCGCAGATCCTGTCGACGGTGGCGGGTGAGGCGATCTTCACGGTGAAGTCGTAGGCGCCGCCGGACACCAGTTGGAAGCCGTTCCTGCGGTCGTTGGTCCAGCCGCGCTTGTCGGCGAGGATCGCCTGGACCTGTGCGGCGGCGGCCGGCGGATCGATGCCGATGCCGTCCTCGACCTCGACCCGGTAGCGGCGGACGGTGCCCTTGCCGACCGGGGCGGCGGAGCCCTGGGCGACGGTGAAGGTGCCCGTGCCCTTGAAGCCGGGGTCCGGCGTGGTCGGTTCCGGTGTGGGTGTGGGTGCGGCGGTCGGCGTCGGGGTGGGCGTCGGGGTGGGCGCGACGGGGGCGGCTGCCGGGGCCGCCGGAGGGGTCGGGGCGGGGGCGTTGCCGTCGGCCGGGGCCACCCGGCCCTGGGCGGTCCGGTCGGCGCCGGGCAGGGCGTCGGGGCGCTTCAGGACGAACAGCGTGCCGCCGAGTATCGCCACCGCGGCCACCAGGGCCGCGACCATGCCGGGCCCGAGCCGCCGGCGGGGCCTGCTGCGGCGGCGCGAGGACGACCGGGGGCGGGGAGCCGTGCCGCGCCGTGCGGTGCCGGGCCCGGAGGTGCGGGCGCGGGCCCGACGGGCACCGTTCGTGCCGGAACCACGGGGGCGGTCGCCGCGGGGGGTGGGGCTGGCTGCTGGCACGGTGGAGCTTCCTGTCGACCCGTGGGGCCGCGGAACCTCGAACCGATGCGCCCCCCTCGCCCGCCCACCCTGACACGGTGGACCGACGGGTGTCCACGTTCCGGGTGGGCGGAGCGGACGAAACCGCCCCTGCTGCCCGTCCGGGCAGCAGGGGCGGTCGTCCGGCGCGTCGGGTGTTGTCAGCCGAGTGTGGCGGCGGCGGTCGGCGAGCTGTCCCGGAGGAACTGCAGGCAGCGCTCCGCCTCCTCCTTCTCCTCGATCGCGCCGGCGGCCCGCCCGAGCGCGTGCAGCGCCCGCAGGAAGCCGCGGTTCGGCTCGTGCTCCCACGGCACCGGGCCGTGGCCCTTCCAGCCGGCCCGGCGCAGCGCGTCCAGCCCGCGGTGGTAGCCGGTGCGGGCGTACGCGTAGGACTCGACGGTGCGGCCGGCGGCGTAGGCGTCGTCGGCGAGCTGGGCCCAGGCGAGGGAGGAGGTCGGGTACTTCGCCGCGACCTCGGCCGGGGAGGCGCCGCCGGCCAGCAGCTCCAGCGGAGCGGGCTCGGCGGGCAGGTGGGTCGGAGGCGGACCCCCGAGGAGGTCCTTGTGAATGGTCATGCCCCCCAGTGAACCACTGGGGGGCATGACCGCAGACCCTGCCGTCGGGCGGGACCCTACTTCAGGCGGTTGCCGGCCGAGCGCAGCTGCTTGGCGGCCTCCAGCACGCGGGCGGCCATGCCCGCCTCGGCGAGCTTGCCCCAGGTGCGGGGGTCGTAGGTGTTCTTCTTGCCGACCTCGCCGTCGACCTTCAGGACACCGTCGTAGTTGCGGAACACGTGGTCCACGACCGGGCGGGTGAAGGCGTACTGGGTGTCGGTGTCCAGGTTCATCTTCACGACACCGTTCTCCAGCGCGGTGGCGATCTCCTCGGTGGTCGAGCCGGAGCCGCCGTGGAAGACGAAGTCGAACGGGTCGTTCTTGCCGTACTGCTTGCCGATCGCGTCCTGCAGCTCGCGCAGCAGCTCCGGCTTCAGCACCACGTTGCCCGGCTTGTAGACGCCGTGCACGTTGCCGAACGAGGCCGCCAGCAGGTAGCGGCCCTTCTCGCCCAGGCCCAGCGCCTCGGCGGTGCGGACGGCGTCGTTGACGGTGGTGTACAGCTCGTCGTTGATCTCGTGGGTGACGCCGTCCTCCTCGCCGCCGGTCGGGGTGATCTCGACCTCAAGGATGATCTTGGCGGCGGCGGCCTGGGCGAGCAGCTCCTGGGCGATCGCCAGGTTGTCGGCCAGGGTCTCGGCCGAGCCGTCCCACATGTGCGACTGGAAGAGCGGGTTCCGGCCCTGGGCCACGCGCTCGGCGGAGACCGCCAGCAGCGGCCGGACGTAGCCGTCCAGCTTGTCCTTCGGGCAGTGGTCGGTGTGCAGCGCGACGGTGATGTCGTACTTGGCGGCGACGATGTGCGCGAACTCGGCGAGCGCGACGGCGCCGGTCACCATGTCCTTGTTGTGCTGGCCGCCCAGGAACTCCGCACCACCGGTCGAGATCTGGATGATGCCGTCACTCTCGGCCTCGGCGAAGCCGCGCAGCGCGGCGTGCAGGGTCTGCGACGAGGTCACGTTGATCGCCGGGTAGGCGAACTTTCCCGCCTTGGCCCGGTCCAGCATCTCGTTGTAGACCTCGGGAGTTGCGATGGGCATGCGAATCCGCTCCTGTCGGGTTTTGCGGCGTACGGACGGTGCTGTCCGACGCTGTGTACGCCTGGTGACGACTCCGGGGTACCAGGGCCTATGCGCGGCTCTGCGGTGCGGCCTGCCGGTACCAAGGTTCGAGGCAACCGCCGCGGGTCGGCCATGAGGGTGGTGCCACCGCGGACCGGGCGCCCGTGCCATCTTCCCAGAACGCCCACCGGCTCCACCATGTGGCCCGCCAGTCGGGACGGCGGGCCTCCCCGGGCGCTCCCCGGGGAGGCCCCGGGGTGCCGCGGGACACCCCGCCGGGGTGTCCCGCAGGGGTGTGCGGCGGGCGCGGAGCGGCATGCGACGAAGGGATGAGGGCCCGCTCAGCCCCGGGCGCGAAGCTTTGGTAAAGACAAGCCCGCTATTCTGCGCCCGTGGACTACAACCAGCTGGCCGTCAATCTGCTCGACGCCAAATCACTGATCTCGTCCCTCGGTGCCATCGGGCTGATCGCGATCATCTTCGCGGAGACCGGCCTCCTGGTCGGGTTCTTCTTCCCGGGTGACTCGCTGCTCATCATCGCGGGTGTCGCCGCCTCGGACGCCGCTTCGTCGGTCCTCGGCGAAGGCACCCGGCTGCCGATCGCGACTCTCCTGATCGGGGCCCCGATCGCCGCCATCGTCGGCGCCCAGCTCGGGCACCAGATCGGGGTGAAGGTCGGGCCGAAGATGTTCGACAAGCCCGAGTCGAAGATCTTCCGCCGCGAGTACGTGCTGAAGGCCGAGGAGTACTTCAACAAGTTCGGGCCGGGCAAGGCCGTCGTGCTCGCCCGCTTCATGCCGATCGTCCGGACCTTCCTGAACCCCGTCGCGGGCACCCTGGAGATGCCGGCGAAGACCTTCTTCCTCTGGAACGTCATCGGCGGCGTGCTCTGGACCGAGTCGATGCTGCTGATCGGCTACTTCTTCGGCGACGCGCTCGCCCCGGTGATCGACAAGTACCTGATCCCGGCGGTGCTGCTGATCGTGCTGCTCTCCGTCTCGCCGATCCTCATCGAGATCGTGCGCGAGCGCCGGAAGAAGAAGGCCGGCGGCGCCGCGGCCGAGGACGACGAGGCCGTCCAGGCCGGCGGCGGACGGCACCGGCGCGGCTGAGGCCCGAAAGCGACGAACGGCCGGGGCCCGGTCCTGTTTCACGTGAAACAGGACCGGGCCCCGGCCGTTCGGTTGCGGTGCGGAGGGAGCGGGCGGGCGGGGTCGCCGCCAGACGGCGGACCCGGGCTCAGAGGCCCAGGTCCTCCAGGGTGTACGCGGTGACGTACGGCAGGCCGGCGGCCTCGATGGCGGGGGCGGCGCCGCGCTCGACGATCACCGCCACGCCGACCACCTCGGCGCCAGCCTCGCGCAGCGCCTCGACGGCGGTCAGCACCGAGCCGCCGGTGGTGGAGGTGTCCTCGACCGCCAGCACCCGGCGGCCCTTGATCTCCGGGCCCTCGATGCGGCGCTGCAGGCCGTGCGCCTTGCCCGCCTTGCGGACCACGAAGGCGTCCAGCTCACGCCCGCGCGCGGCGGCGGCGTGCAGCATCGAGGCGGCCACCGGGTCGGCGCCCAGCGTCAGCCCGCCGACGGCGTCGTACTCCAGGTGGGAGGTGGCGTCCAGCATCACCCGGCCGACCAGCGGGGCGGCGCGGCCGTCCAGCGTGATCCGGCGAAGGTCGACGTAGTAGTCGGCCTCCTTGCCGGAGGAAAGGGTGACCTTGCCGTGGACGACGGCCTTGTCCTTGATCTGTGCCAGCAGGGCGTCGCGGTCGTTGCTCATGAGCGTCCAGTCTAGGGGGCGGCCCCCGGCTAACGGCGGCGCAGGGCCCTGACCAGCACCACCGCGCCGCCCAGCAGGGCCACACCGCCGCCGATCACCCACGGCACCGCGCTGCGACCGCCCACGCCCGGCACCACGATCCCGCCGGCGTCGCCGCCCCAGCGGGAGGCCGCGCGGGCCCGGGCGCTGCGGGCCGGCAGGGCGGGCGCGTACGGGCCGCGCGGCGGGGCGTGGTCGACCTCCTCGGCGGAGCGGCCGACGATGCTGCGGCGGACCGGGCCGCCGAGCACGGGGTCCTGCTCGTACTCGAAGGGCAGCTCGGAGGGGAGGTCGGCGGAGACGGCCTCCTCGGCCCCGGCCCCGGCGGCGGTGCGGTCGGGCTCGTCGACGTCACCCACGGGGAGGCCGAAGCGCTCGGCGTCGGCGTCGGAGAAGGCGATCAGGTCGGAGAGGTCGTCGTCGAGGTCGTCGCCGGGCTCGCCCTGGCGGTCCTCTTGGTGGTCCTCCAGGAACACCACGGTGGCGGTGCCCGGCGGCTCCTCGTCGTCCTGGCCGCCGTCCTCGACGTCATCGGCGTCATCGACGTCATCGGGCTCCTCGGCGTCCTCGGCGTCCGGGCCGTCCTCGGCGTCCCCGGGGCTCCCGGGGTCCTCCGCGGCGGGCTCCCGGGCCGCGCCCGGAGCCCCGTCCGCGCCCACGGCCGCCTCCTCGTCCTCGTCCGGGACGACCTCCGGCGCGCCGTCGGGGGAGGCGAGGGCGGCGGCGAACCGGTCCAGCAGCCGGCGGCCGGTCGCGGCGAGGGTCTCGTCGTCGAACTCGGTCAGCCGCCCCGAGGCGGTCAGGTCGCCGGTGAAGCGGACCACCGCCGTGCCGTCCTCGGCGCCGTCGGCGACGCTGACCCGGACGGTGGCGGTGGCCTCGCCACTGCCGCGGGCCTCCTGGCCCTCGGCGAACGCGGTCAGCACGCCCTCGCGGCCCTCGATCAGTGAGAGACCACCCTTGTAGGTGATGGTGGAGGTGCCGATCCGCAGCTTCAGCCGCCCGGCGATCTCGTCGGCCGGGCCGCTGCCGACGGCAGCCGGTTCGGTGCTCAGCCCCGGCACGGAACGCGCCAGCAGCGCCGGATCCTGCAGGGCCTGC
The DNA here is from genome assembly GCF_036290945.1 of Streptomyces sp. BE303. Taxonomy (NCBI): domain Bacteria; kingdom Bacillati; phylum Actinomycetota; class Actinomycetes; order Kitasatosporales; family Streptomycetaceae; genus Streptomyces; species Streptomyces sp. BE303. The sequence goes on along the minus strand of NZ_JAQYWZ010000420.1, from coordinate 48,121 downwards.
CGGACCAGCCCGGCCGGCATCGGGACGACAACCTCATGCTCCATGTCAGGGAGCCTACCGACCGAACCCGTTCCGGGCCCCGCCCTGTCCCCCAGCTGTCGCCCGAGCCCCGCCCCGGGGCCGTTCCGGGTCGGGGCCCCGGGCCCGGAGCGGCCCCGTACGGGCGCCGGGGCCCCCGTACGGGCTCCGGGCGCCGGAGGGGCTCAGCGGGGGCCGAGCAGGGTCAGGGCGGCGGGTGGACGGGCGGGGCGGGCCGCGGCGAGGCGGGCCGCGGACGCGCGGAGGGCGTCGGGGGTGAGGGCGCGCGGGGGCGGCGCGTCGGGGGCGAGCGAGAGCGGCGGCTGGGCGGCGGCGGCGAGCAGGAAGGTCTGGTCACCCTCCGGTCCGGGGCGGCAGCTGGCCGTCGCGCTGCCCGCGACCGCGTACGGGACGGTCCGCAGGCCGGCGGCGCGCAGGCCCGACTCGACCTGCCAGAGGCCGTGCCGGCTGCCCGGTTCGCCGCCGCCCCGGACGGCGAGCCGCCCCCCGGGGGCGAGCAGCCGGGTGGTGAGGCCGTAGAACTCCTGGGAGTGGAACTTCGCCGGGCCGCCGTCGGCGGGCGCCGGCAGGTCGGCGAGGATCACGTCGAAGGACCGGCCGGGAGCGGGGCGGGTGGTGCGCAGCCACTCCAGCGGGTCGGCCTCGGCGGTGCGGACCCTGGGGTCCTCCAGCGAGTGCCCGGAGAGGGCGGCGAGGGCCGGGTCGGTCCGGGCCAGCCGGGGGAGCGCCGGGTCGGGATCGACGACCAGCACCGAGCGGACCCCGCCGTGCCGCAGCACCTCCCGCAGGGCCAGCCCGTCGCCGCCGCCGAGCACCAGGACCCGGCCGTCCGGGCCGGCTCCCATCGCGGGGTGGACGAGGGCCTCGTTGCCCCGGTACTCGTCCGGCCCGCAGACCGCCAGCCGGCCGTCCAGGTAGAGCCGGAGCGGGCCCTCGGCGGGGCCGGTGAGCACGACCTCCTGGTACCGGCCGTGGGCGTACCGCACCTGCCCGCCGTACAGCGCCTGCCGGGCGGCGCGTTCGACCGCGCCGGACCAGGCGGCGGCCGCGGCGAGCACCGCGAGCACCAGGGCGCAGCCGCCCCAGAGCATCAGCCGGACCCTCGGCGCCGGTTCCTCGCGGAAGAGCCAGAGCACCACGGCGGAGCCGGCCACGGCGTTGACCGCGCCGGTGACCAGGGCGCCGCTGCCGGGCCCGAGGGCGGGCAGGATCAGGAACGGGAAGGCGAGCCCGCCGATGAGCGCGCCCACGTAGTCGGCGGCGAAGAGGTCGGCGACGGCCCGTCCGGCGTCCTCCCGCCGGATCCGTTGGACGAGCGTCATCAGCAGGGGGATCTCGGCGCCGATCAGCACGCCGATCAGGCAGGTCATGCCGACCATGGCGGCCTGGTAGCGGCCGATCCAGGCCCAGCACGAGTAGAGCGCCAGGACGGAGAGGCCGCCGGTGAGGGCGAGGGCGCACTCGACCAGGGCGAAGGCGGTGGCCGGGCGGCTGGTGAACCGCTTGGCGAGCAGTGAGCCGAGGCCCATCGCGAACACCATGACGGAGAGGACGACGGAGGTTTGGGTGACCGAGTCCCCGAGCAGATAGTCGCCGAGCGCCACGAGTTCCAGCTCGTAGACGAGTCCGCAGGCCGCGCAGACGAACGCGGCCAGCAGGACGGCCAGTCGGGCGAGCCGCGGGCGGGAACGCAGCCGGCACCGACGGCGGGCTGGCAGGGGGGTCAGGCTCCGCCCGAGCCGGGGTGGGCTGCCGTCGTCGAGGTCGAGGCCCGGCTGTGCGGGGGGCGGACCGGCCGGATGGTTGATCACGAACAAACGCTAGGCGACGTTCGGGACGGACGGCTGCGCCCATTCGACGGACAGCTAGGCGTGACAGGTTGACGAATCGTTCCTGCGTACGAATGAAAGATCGACGGCAGGGCTATGGAGGGCTCGGTCGTCGCGGTCACCGGAGGACCACCAGCGAGGACCGGGTGCAGACCAGCTGCCCCTCCTGCGGGTAGGCGTGCCAGGTGCGCCAGAGCAGCCGGTCCGCGCCGCCCTGGGTGACCAGGGCGGTGAAGGCGCTGGGGTCTCCGGGGAAGACCCCGGCCAGGCCGCGCGGGTGCCCCTCGACCAGTGCCAGCAACTCCTGGGCGCGGGCGGCGAAGTCGTGGGGCGGCAACGCCTCGATCCGGGCCGCGAACTCGTACTCCCAGCCGTCGACCTGTTTGGCGACCCGGGCCGGCAGCGGCGTTCGGCGACCGGGCAGGCAGGCGACGGTCTCCAGGCAGTGGCCCGGGCCGGCGGTGATCACCACCTGGTGCGAGGCGCCCAGCAGCCGCAGCTGGAGGGTGCCGGGCGGGCCGGGGTGGCCGGGGCCGTCGAGTCTCAGGTCGCGGACCGCGAGAGCGGGCAGCGGGTCGCCGCCCAGGCACCAGGCCAGGTCACCCGCGCGGGTGTCCGTGTAGGAGGTCTGCAAAGTGGTGAGCATGCTCGGCTCCGCGTTTCAGCTCCGTGCGCGCCCGCCGAGCAGCAGCGAGTTGGCCTAGGCAAGGGCGAGGCTGTTCGTGGCTGTGCGGTCCAGGGCGCGGCCGACCGTGGAAGGAAGGATTCCGGCTGGAGATTCAGCAGCAGAGAAGCACGAATACGCCGGGTCCGTCGGTGATTTACCCAACTTTGTCAAGCATTCACCGTTTCGAGCACATCTGCTTCCCTGCTCTGATCGACCCGGTGTGCGACTATGCACCGCGCGCGCCCCTCGCCCCGGATCGCACGCCGTGTGAGCTGCTCATGCGCTGTTCACACGACCTGTACGCCCCCTGCCCCGCCGCGCCCGGCGCACGGCGCCGGGCCGTCATCGTGGCATGCCGCCGGGGCAGCGGAAACTGCCCGACCGGCAGGGAAAGCCCTTACCGTTCAGGTGAGTTGACGAATCGTCGGAACGTGCGAGAGGTCCCGCAGATCGGTCAGAGCCGGGCGAGCCGGGTGACCGCCTCCTCCAGGACCTCGACCTTCTTGCAGAAGGTGAAGCGGACGAGCGAGCGGCCCGCGTCCACGTCGTCGTAGAAGACCGCGTTGGGGATCGCCACCACGCCGCACCGCTCGGGCAGCGTGCGGCAGAACTCGATGCCGTCCTTCTCGCCCAGCGGAGTGATGTCGGTGGTGATGAAGTAGGTGCCGGCCGGCCGGAACACCCGGAAACCGGCGGCGCCCAGCCCGTCCGCGAGCAGATCCCGTTTGTGCAGCAGATCCGCGCGGAAGTCCGCGAAGTAGTCGTCGGGCAACTGCAGCGCCTCGGCCACCGCGTACTGGAAGGGTCCCGCGCTGACGTAGGTCAGGTACTGCTTGGCGGTGCGCACCGCCGCGACCAGGGGCGCCGACGCGGTGACCCAGCCGACCTTCCACCCCGTGAACGAGAAGGTCTTGCCCGCCGAGGAGATGGAGACGGTGCGCTCGCGCATGCCGGGCAGGGCGGCGACGGGGTGGTGGGCGCCGCCGAACACCAAGTGCTCGTAGACCTCGTCGGTGACCACCAGGAGGTCGCGCTCGACGGCGAGTTCGGCGACCGCGCGCAGCTCCTCGGGGGTGAGCACCAGGCCGGTGGGGTTGTGCGGCGAGTTGAGCAGCAGCAGCCGGGTACGCGGGGTGACCAGTGACCGGAGCCGGTCCAGGTCGGGGCGGAAGTCGGGGGCACGCAGCGTGAGCGGGACGCGGACGGCGCCCGCCATCGCGATGCAGGCGGCGTACGAGTCGTAGAACGGCTCCAGGGCGATCACCTCGTCGCCCGGCTCCAGCAGCGCCAGCAGCGTGGCGGCGATCGCCTCGGTGGCGCCCGCGGTGACCAGCACCTCGGTGTCCGGGTCGTACGCGAGGCCGTAGAAGCGCCGCTGGTGACCGGCGATCGCGGCGCGCAGCTCGGGGACCCCGGGGCCGGGCGGGTACTGGTTGCCGAGCCCCTCGCGCAGCGCACGGACGGCGGCCTCGCGCACCGCCTCCGGCCCGTCGGTGTCCGGGAACCCCTGGCCGAGGTTGATCGAACCGGTCGCCACGGCCAGCGCGGACATCTCCGCGAAGATCGTGGTGCCGAGTCCCTCCAGCCGGCGGTTCAGCAGCGGCCTCGCACCCATCACGGCTCCTCACACCTCGTGGTCGACCCCCATCCTCGGGCCAGGGGAGGGCCCGGGACAAGGACGGCCCGCCGGGAACGGCGCCGGCCCGCCACCGGAGTGCCGGTGGCGGGCCGTGGCGGAGGGCCGGAGGCGGGGGATCAGGCCTCGTCGGTGCCCTCGGAGGGCTTGCCCTCGCCGTCCTCGCCCTCGATGTCCTTCTGCAGGCCGAGGCGCTCGACGATCCACTGCTCGAAGCCCACCGCGGCCTGGGTCCAGTTGGCGGTGGTGGTGACGAAGTAGTCCAGGTTGACGCCGGTGCCGACGATCATCTGGGCCTCACCGATCAGCCGGACGACGCCGTCCTCGTGGGTGTGCGTGTAGACCTTGGGCCAGAGGGTCTCGCGGTTCCACTCGTCGATCAGGTCGAGGATCTCGGCCTTGTCCTCAAGGGGGTACGAGCGGTCGTAGAACGCGCGGACGGCGAAGAGTTCCTTCTGCTCACCGCGGAACATGTAGTAGACGCGGAAGCCCTCCCAGGGGGCGGTGAGGTCGCCCTCCTCGTCCACGACGTGCTTCAGCTGCATCTGGTCGAGGAGCTGGCCCACCAGGGCCTGGTCCGGGACGATGATCGGCGGCGGGCCGTCCGGACGGCCGCCCTGACCGCCCGGCTGCCCGCCCTGGGGGACACCGAACGACGGGATGGACGACGGGTCGATGCTCATAGGGTCCTCTTCCTCAGTGCACGTGGTGGTCGGCAATGAGAGGCCGCCCTTCCACCTCCCATCCTGCCTCATCGGGGCCCTGCCTCACAGGGGAGACCACGCTCCGGCCGGGCATGGCCGGATCATGGCGCACCCCCGGTGACCGGACCCGGTCACCGGGGGTGCGCGCGGCAGGTCACCGGGGGTGGCGGGCCCCGCTGACCGGGTCCGACGAGGTCCGCCGGCGCTACTTCTCCAGTGGTCCGCGGGCCCGGACGGTGAGGCGGTCGGTCTCGTCGTCCCGGTCGACCAGGACGGTGTCGCCGTCGTGCACCTGGCCGGCCAGGATCGCCCTGGCCAACTGGTCGCCGATCGCCGACTGCACCAGCCGGCGCAGGGGCCGCGCGCCGTACGCCGGGTCGTAGCCGGTGAGCGCGAGCCAGTCGCGGGCCGCCGCGGAGACCTCCAGGGTGAGCCGCCGCTCGCGCAGCCGGGCACCGAGCGCGGCCACCTGGAGGTCGACGATCCTGCTCAGCTCGGCGGTGCCGAGCGGGTCGAAGACCACGATGTCGTCGAGCCGGTTGAGGAACTCCGGCTTGAAGGCGGCCCGGACGGAGTCCAGGACGAGGTCCTTCTTCCGCTCCTCCGGGGTGGCCGGGTCCACCAGGAACTGGCTGCCCAGGTTGGAGGTGAGGATCAGGATCGCGTTGCGGAAGTCCACCGTGCGGCCCTGGCCGTCGGTGAGCCGGCCGTCGTCCAGCACCTGGAGCAGGACGTCGAAGACCTCGGGGTGGGCCTTCTCCACCTCGTCCAGCAGCACCACGCTGTACGGCCGGCGGCGGACCGCCTCGGTGAGCTGGCCGCCCTCCTCGTAGCCGATGTACCCGGGCGGCGCGCCGACCAGGCGGGAGACGGAGTGCTTCTCGCCGTACTCGCTCATGTCGATGCGGACCATGGCCCGCTGGTCGTCGAAGAGGAAGTCGGCGAGGGCCTTGGCGAGTTCGGTCTTGCCGACGCCGGTCGGGCCGAGGAAGAGGAAGGAGCCGGTCGGGCGGTCCGGGTCGGCGATGCCCGAGCGGGTCCGCCGGACCGCGTCCGAGACGGCCTGCACGGCCTCTGCCTGGCCGATCAGGCGGCGGCCCAACTCCTCCTCCATGCGCAGGAGTTTGGCGCTCTCGCCCTCCAGCAGCCGGCCGGCCGGGATGCCCGTCCAGGAGGCGACCACGTCGGCCACGTCGTCCGGGCCGACCTCCTCCTTGACCATCGAGGCGGAGCCGTCCTGGGCGGCGGCGCGCTCCTGGGCGTCGGTGAGCTCCTTCTCCGCGGCCGGGATCTCGGCGTACATCAGCTTGGAGGCGCGTTCGAAGTCGCCGTCCCGCTGGGCGCGTTCGAGCGCGCCGTGCAGGTCGTCCAGCTGCTCCTTGAGCTCGCCGACCCGGTTGAGGCTCTTCTTCTCCTGCTCCCACCGGGCCGTGAGCACGCTCAACTGCTCGTTCTTGTCGGCGAGATCGCGGCGCAGCCGGGCCAGCCGGTCGACCGAGGCCGGATCCGACTCCTTCTCCAGCGCCAGCTCCTCCATGCGCAACCGGTCGACGGAGCGCTGGAGTTCGTCGATCTCGACCGGCGAGGAGTCGATCTCCATCCGCAGTCGGGAGGCGGCCTCGTCGACCAGGTCGATCGCCTTGTCGGGGAGGAACCGGGAGGTGATGTACCGGTGGGAGAGCGTCGCCGCGGCGACCAGCGCGGCGTCCGCGATCTGCACCTTGTGGTGCGCCTCGTACCGGCCCTTGAGGCCGCGCAGGATGGCGATCGAGTCCTCGACGCTGGGTTCGCCGACCAGCACCTGCTGGAACCGGCGCTCCAGGGCCGGGTCCTTCTCGATCCGCTCCCGGTACTCGTCGAGGGTGGTGGCGCCGACCATCCGCAGCTCGCCGCGGGCCAGCATCGGCTTGAGCATGTTGCCGGCGTCCATCGCGGAGTCGCCGCCGGCGCCCGCGCCGACCATGGTGTGCAGCTCGTCGATGAAGGTGACGACCTGGCCGTCGCTCTGCTTGATGTCGTTGAGGACGGCCTTCAGCCGCTCCTCGAACTCGCCGCGGTACTTGGCGCCGGCCACCATCGCGCTGAGGTCCAGCGAGACCAGGCGCTTGCCGCGCAGCGACTCCGGCACGTCGCCGGCCACGATCCGCTGGGCCAGGCCCTCGACGACGGCGGTCTTGCCGACGCCGGGCTCGCCGATCAGCACGGGGTTGTTCTTGGTCCGGCGGGAGAGCACCTGGACCACCCGGCGGATCTCCTGGTCCCGGCCGATCACCGGGTCGAGCTTGCCGTCCCGGGCGGCCTGGGTGAGGTCGGTGCCGTACTTCTCCAGTGCCTTGTAGGTACCCTCCGGGTCCGGCGAGGTGACCCGGCCGCTGCCCCGGACGTCCTTGAACGCGGCCAGCAGGGCCTTGGCGGAGGCGCCCTGCTGCACCAGCAGCTCGGCGACCGGCCCGCCCTCGGCGGCCAGGCCGACCAGCAGGTGCTCGGTGGAGACGTACTGGTCGTCGAGGTCGTCGGCGCGCCGGCCGGCCTCGGTCAGCACCGCCAGGGTGTCGCGGGCCAGTTGGGGCGCGGCGACGGTCGAGCCCATCGCGCTGGGCAGCCCGGTCAGCAGGCGGCGGGCCTCGGCCTCGACCCGCGACACGTCGGCGCCGACCGCCTCCAGCAGCGGCCTGGCGATGCCCTCGGGCTGTTCCAGCAGCGCGATCAGGATGTGCACCGGCTTGACGTCCGGGTTCCCCGCGCCCCCGGCCTGCCGGATCGCGGCGGACAGGGCGTCCTGCGTCTTGGTGGTGAACTTGCTGGCGTCCACTGCTGGGGTGTCCTCCCTTGTCGTGCGTTGGTTCTGCTCTCTACAGCATGCACTAAGTTGAGTCTATTCCGCTCAACTTTCAGATGAACGGTCGGGGCGCCCGTGCGGGGCGGGTCTCCGGGCCCCCGCGGCCCGGTTCCCCGCGGCGCCGTTCTCCGCGGCCCGGGCCCCCGGCGCGCCGCCGCCCGCGGGCCGGATCCCCGGAGCCCCGGCCTCCGCCGTCCGGGCCGCCGACCGCCGCGCCCCGGTCGCCCGCCTCGGGGCCGCCGTCCGCCGGGTCAGCGTCAGCAGCTCCCGGGCCGGCCCGCTCGGCCGTCGGCCGGCCGGCCAGACCGCCCGCAGCGGCCGTCGCAGGTCCAGCCCCTCCGCCAGCGGCACCTCCACCAGCCGCCGGGTCGCCAGCTCCTCCACCACCGCCAGCTCGCTCAGGCAGACCGGCCCCGCGCCGGTCATCGCCGCCGCCTTCAGCGCCGTCGACGAGGCCAGCTCCAGCCGCGGCCGGGCCGCGCCCCCGTACGGCGCCAGCGCCATCTCCAGCACCTCCCGGGTCCCCGAGCCGGGCTCGCGCAGCACCAGCGGCGTCGCCGCCAGCTCCGCCGGGGTCAGGGGGGAGCGGCGGCGCGCCCAGGGGTGGCCCGGCGAGACCACGACGACGAGCCGGTCGGCCGCCACCACCGCGCCGGCCAGTCCGGGCGGAGCGGAGGGGCCCTCGACGAAGCCGAGGTCCGCGTCCCCGGCCAGCACGTGCCCGGCCACGTCCGCGGAGTTCGCGGTGCGCAGCGTCACGGCGGTCCCCGGGCTCGCCTCGTGCAGCGCCAGCAGCCACCCGGGCATCAGGTACTCGGCGACGGTCAGGCTGGCCACCACGGTCAGCCGGGCGTCCCGGCGCTCGCGGAGCGCGTCGATCCCGGCGTCCAGTGCCTGCGCGGCCTCCACCACCTGCCGGGCCCACTCGACCACCAGCCGGCCGGCCTCGGTCGGCCGGGAGCCGCGCGGGGAGCGGTCCAGCAGCGGGACGCCGATCAGCCGCTCCATGCCCTTGATCCGCGCGCTGGCGGTCGGCTGGCTCACCCCGAGTTCGGCCGCGGCCCGGCCGACGCTGCCGAGCCGGGCCACTGCGAGCAGCAGCTCCAGCGCACCGAGTTCGGGGACGCGCGGGGAGAGGGCCATAGGTTCAGGCTATGCCCTCATAGAGCGTTCGGCGCTACCGGCCGGGGTCGCACCGGGAGACGGTTGATGCCATGGCCACCCTGATCAGCCCCCGCACGCACCCCCGCCCCCGCCCTCGCCCCCGTCTGCGCCCGTCCGACCGCGCCCGCCGGCTCGACCTCGCACAGCTCGGGCCGAACTGGTACGCGGCGGTCATGGGCACCGCGATCGTCGGCAACGGTGCGGCCGCCCTCCCGGTCCGGCTGCCCGGCCTGATCGGGTTCGGCGAGGTGATGTGGGCGCTCGGGCTGGCCGGTCTGCTGGTGCTCGGGTCCGCCCGGCTGGTCCACCTCACCCGTCACCGGGACGCCGCCCGCGCCCAGCTGCTGGACCACCCGGCCACCGCCGTCTTCTACGGCTGTCCGCCGATGGCGCTGATCTCGGTCGGGCTCGGGACCCTGACGCTCGGCTCCCGCGTCATCGGGACCGGCCCGGCCGTCGCGCTCGACGCCGTGCTCTGGACGGTGGGCACCGGGTACGCGCTGCTGGTCGCGGCCGGCATCCCGTACCTGATGATCACCCGGCACACGGTCTCCCCGTTGGAGGCCAACCCGACCTGGCTGCTGCCGGTGGTGGCTCCGCTGGTCGCCTCCGCCGCCGGTCCCGCGCTGATCCCGCACCTGCCCGCCGGCACCGCCCAGCAGGCGCTGCTGTACACCTGCTGCGCGCTGTTCGGGATCGGCCTGCTCGCCACCCTGGCGCTGCTGCCGGTGGTGCTCACCGGTCTCGTGCACAGCAAGCTGCCCGCCCTGGCGCTCACCCCGTCGCTCTTCCTGGTGCTCGGCCCGCTCGGCCAGTCCACCACCGCGGTTCACCAACTCGCCGACGCCGCCAGCCCGGTGACCCCGACGATCGCCCCCGTCGCGCTCGCCCTCGCCGAGCTGTACGGGGTGGCGGTGCTCGGCGTGGCGATGCTCTGGCTGGCGCTCGCCGTCGCGGCCAACCTCCGTGCCCGGCGGGCCGGCATGTCGTTCGCGATGACGTGGTGGGCGTTCACCTTCCCGGTCGGCACCTGCGTCACCGGCGCCGCCGCCCTCGCCCGGCACACCGGCTTCCCCGGGTTCACCGGACTCGCCACCGCCCTGTTCGCCCTGCTGCTGGCCTCCTGGGCCCTCGCCGCGGGCGGCACCGCCGCCGGGTTGGCGGGCGGCCGGCTGCTGGCCCGCTGAGCCGGGGCCGGCACCGGTGCTCGACAGGGGTCTGACGATGCGTCAAGTCACCCCGTGCGGTGGTGCGGTGGTCCGGCGGGAGGCTGTCGTCGGCTCGGTCGGGACCGTCCGTCCCGGGGGGGCGTCCTCCGGTGCCACCCGTCCTGGCGGACGGCCCGGATCCGGCCGGCCGGGGCCCTGCGGCACCGCGCCTTTCCGCGCCTCCCCGCGGCTTTCCGCGCCTCCCCGCGGCTTCCCGCGGCTTCCCGCGGCTTCCCGGCCCCGGGTGACTCCGGTACGGTCCGGTACGGGCGGCCCGAACGGTACCCGGACGGTGCCCGAACGGGCTCGGACCGGGGGCCGGGGAGGCACGGGGGGAGCGGCGCGTAGGCCGCGGGGAACGGAACGCGGTCGTTCGGTTCCGAATGACCGGAGGGTCGGACTCCGCCGTCCCACCGCCCTGACCTGCGCGTTCGCGATACGCCAGGGCGCCGCGGCGGACGTCGCGCCACGCCGACGATGCAGGTTCCTGCAATTGCGAGAACATGCAGTCGGGCGGCACTTGTTCACCGGCCGTCACGCTGTGAGGGTGGAGTCACGTCACGTCGACCGGGCAACCGCAGCCCGATGACGGCGACTTGCTCTTCATTACTGGATGCGTCCGGTACGTCCGCACGTACCTGCATATCGGGGGGAAGAGCGCCGGCCGGGACGCCATGTGTGGTGATGGCCCCCGGGACCGGAGCCGGCGAGGCGTTGCTGCTCCGCCTCGCCGGAAGCGCCGCGACCGTGGCGTGGACCGGCGGCCCCCCTGGCCCGTGTGCGACGGCACCCGGAGTCCGGGGGCCCGCCGGCTCCCAGTACCGTGATCACGCCCGGCGAACGTGTGTGACGAGTGCGCACGGCGTGCGAGGGCGCACACATCCGCGAGACATCCGGCAGGGAGCGTTCGACGTGACGGTCGAGGGGACGGCGGATCCGACGACCGCTCCGGGCGCCGGCGCCGGAGGGGGCGCCGCCACCGGCCCGGCCGCGTCCGGCGGCGAGCCCGACGAGGCCGCCCGCCGGCTCTACCTCGCCATCCTGGCCGACGGCGGCCGGATCCCCGTCGCGGACGTCCCCGAACCGGACCGTCGCGCCCTGCGCCAGCTCGTCTCCATCGGTCTGCTGATGCCCAACCCGATGGACGCCTGCTACACGGCCGTCAGCCCGCGCTCGGTCAGCGACCGCCTCGGCGCCGAGCTCCGCAGCGAGGCCACCCGCCTCCTCGTCCGCGCCGAGAACCTGCCCGGCACCCTCGACGGCCTCACCCGCGCCTACGACGCGATGCCCCGGCCGCCCGAGCGCTCCGGCGGCGCCGTCTACATCGAGGGCCACACCCACATCCGGCACCGGATCTCCCAGCTGGTCTCCGACTGCCGCACCGAGGTCCTCACCGCCCAGCCCGGCCACCGGCCCGCCGACGCCCTCCAGGGCGCCCTGGTCCAGGACGTCCAGCTCCTGCAGCGCGGCTGCACCCTGCGGACCATCTACCAGCCCGTCGCGGTCTCCGAACCCGCCGCCCTGGCCTACGCCGAGGAGGTCACCCGGCACGGTTCGCTGATCCGGACCCTCGACGAGCCGTTCCAGCGGCTGATGATCTTCGACCGCTCGGTCGCGGTGATCTCCGCCAGTGACGACCACAGCACCGCCGCCTTCATCACCGACCGCGCCGCGATCGCCTTCATCGTCAACGCCTTCGAGCGCGACTGGGCCCGCGCCGACGCGACCGACTGGACCGCCGCGCTCGCCGACGGCCCGGCCCGCAACCCCCACAACGCGTCCGACCGCGTCGGCCGCCTGCTGGCCCGCGGTCTGACCCAGCGTGCGGTCGCCACCCGCCTCGGCCTGAGCGAGCGGACCGTGGCCGCGCACATCGCCCGCCTCCGCGACCGGTACGGGGCGCAGACCCTGTTCCAGCTCGGTTGGCTGATGCGGGGCGGCCGTGACGACGGATGAGCCCGACGGCGCCGTTCGCACCCGCAACCCGGCCGCTCTGCGCTGCGCTGCGCTGCCTGACCGCGCTGCCTGACCGCCCGGCCGAGTCGCTCTGTCGAGCTGCTCTGTCGAGCTGCTCTGCGAGTGCGGGGAGGAGCTGATCGCGGTCGCCCGCACTGGCCGCCCCGGCGTGCGGGGCCTCGTCCGACTCGGCCGGCGGAGCGAGGCGAGGACGACGGACGAACACGGCGTCCCGCTGCCGGACGGGGCCGCCCACGCGCGCTGTCCGGCGCCGCCGGGGGACGGTGGCCGGATCCGCGCCGCCGCGTCGCGGGAGGGGGTCACCGGGGCGTTCCGTCCGCTCCTCGAACGCGGCCTGCTGAGGCGTCATGGGGTCGGTCACCTCGTCCGCCGCGCGAACTCCCCGACGTGGAGGGGCTCTTCCGGCTCGGCCGGCGGATGAGGGGTCCCGCGGTGCCCGGTCCGGGGCGGTACGACGCGGAGACGCTGTTCCTTCGGGGCCGGCGGGGCCGGCAGGTGGGGGAGCCCGGACGGGATCAGCCGGTGGCCGCGCCGGTGGGCCAGTAGCCGGTCGGGCCGACGGCGGGGGGCTGCTGACGGGGGACGGTGAACTGCTCGCCGGGGGCGGTCCAGAAGCCCTCGCGCAGGGAGAGCGCCATGCCGGCCCAGTCGAGGGCGGTCTCCACGGTGTGGTGGAGGGCCTCCTGGGACCAGGTGTCGTCGAAGACCAGCGGCAGGACGGGAGCGACCTGCTCGATGGTGGCGATCAGCGGGTTGTGGGTGATGGCCTCGTCGACGAGGAGCACGATCGGCTTGCGCAGCGCCGACGCCCAGCCCAGCTCCAGGCTGACCCCGGCCGACAGCGGTGCGCCGACGTAGGCGAAGACGAGGTCGGCGGACTGCAGCGCGCGGAAGTCCGACGGCACGCGCGGCTCGGGGGCGCGCCCGGCGACGGTCCAGGCGTCACTGTGGTGGGCGCTGTACACGGCGGCGCCACTGCGGAGGAGGGTGGTGCGGAGGGTGGTCAGCCGCGTCCGGCTGGCGAGGGTCACCACACTGTCCGCCGGCCCGGTCAACCGCATGAGCGGCGCGGCCAGGAAGACTCGTGCACGCCGGCCCTCGAGGGCCTGGCTGTCGTGGTGACGCAGGTAGGGCTCAGTCATGTCGACTCCGGGGAGTGGCTGACCGGGTTCACCAGGTCCGGCAGGGTTAGGGGTTCTGATCGGCGAGGCTGCGGACTTCGCTCGGGGGAGCTAAGTCGAATGGTGAATTGAAGGTACATCGGCAAGTGTGGTGAGCTTGCCGGGACCATCGGGAGCGAACTGATCGTCCATCGTTCGGGGCGGTGGAGTCCACTGCTTCGCGGTGTCATCTGTCTGCCTGGCATGGAGATGACGCACCTCTGTGGAGGGGGGATGTGGCGCGTGCGTTCGAGCTGGGGCATTATGTGGGCGGCTGCGTAGCTGTTCCCATTGCTCGATACCCGCGACTAACTCAGGAAGGCGTGATCGCAATGCTTCGCCTGCGCCGACACGTTCGCATCACTGCGGCTTCGGTCGTTGCTGTTATAGCGGTATTGACCGCGAGCAGCCAGGTCACGTCGGCGGCTTCCGGCCACCAGCCGGCGCCGCGTACCGCCAACTCCGTGCCCGCCGACGCTCCGGCCCTGGTCACGCTGGCCCTCACCGCGAACGACAGCAACTGGACCTGAGTTCGGCACGTGACGCCCGGGCGGGCCGTCAGGGGCCCCGGGCGGTCAGTCGGTTGACGGGTCGTGTTCCCCGAGGCGTTCTTCGGGGTGCCCGCTCTGGGTGGTCCGGGCCAGCATGTACCCGAGCTGGAACAGCGAATCCACCCGGTAGTCCTCACGCATGTCCGCTATGTGACGCGCCAGCGTGCGTTCGCTGATGCCCAGGCTTCGGGCAATCACGCGGTGACTGGTGCCTTTCAGCAGCAGATCGATGATCGTCTGCCGCAGGCGTGAGATGACCTCCTGCGGTACCGCGCGGGCGCCGTCGAAATCGAGAGCGCGGTTCCAGTTGCGCTCGAAGATGTCGGAGACCAGATAGCTGATGATCGCGCGGTCGTGTATGAACGCGGCCACATTCAGGTCGTCCGCGATGGGAATGATGGCGGTGCGGCGGTCCACGACTATGAGCCGGGTGTACGGCTCGTCCAGGGTGCGGACCTGCCCCCCGGCGTCCGTGATGGCGAGGACGTAGTCCCTGGTGGCGGGGTGGTAACGCGTACTGGGGTGGTAAATGGTCCGAAACGTGGCGCCTCTCTGGAGAAGAGCCAAATCACGGTCGCGGCTGCCGGCGAGTGCCTCCGGGGGGCGGGGACCACCCGGTTGTGCGGCGAGGAACTCCTCGGTGCAACTCGTGGTCAACTGCCCGAGTCTTTGATTGATCAGTACTTTTCCACGGACGTACTCGATGCTGCCGCCGGTCTGCTTCGGCGTGTGGAAGGCCTCGGACAGTTCCTTCAAATCGATCGGAAGTGCCTCGGCCCGGGAGAGCAGGTCGAGTGCTTTGCGCTGCCAGGAGGCGATGAGCCCGGACGAGAGCTGCTGGGGGTCCACGGCGACGAGCACGTCCGGCTCGTCCGTGTCCGGCACCAGCAGGCCGATGTCGAGAAGCTCCTGGAGGAACCTGAGGTCGGTGGCCTCCTGGCTCGCGGGTACGAGGCGGCCGTGGGAGTGCAGGACGTGGAGGTAGAGCTTGCGAGCGCCGTCCGAGAGGACACCGAGGCCGCCTGAGGTGAGTCCGGGCTCGGCCGTCTCGCTCATCTGCGGCTCCCTGGTGTTCGGATAGAGCTGAGTGAGGCCGGTTCGCCGGCTTCGATGGGGATCTTAGCCAGAGCCTCCGCGAACCGGCATCGGCGCTCTTGATCCGCTCTCGCCTGCAGAAAGCACTCTCTCACCACGCAAGCACCGCCGGCACCCCCCAACCAGAGGGAACCGGCGGCGGCGACCGTCGTGGCCGGGTCAGCGCTTGGGACGCCAGACGACCAGGGCGCTGGAGTGCGGGGTCGGGGGCTGGTAGGGGACGAGGTCGCGGCGGTAGGAGGCGTGGATGGTGGCCTCGCGCTGCTGGAGGGCGGTGGCCGCGCCTTCGAGGGAGTCGGTGAGCTCGGCGATCCGGGACTGGAGGGCGGTGACCTGGTTCTCCAGCTCGATGATCCGCTTGATGCCGGCGAGGTTGATGCCCTCGTCCTGGGAGAGCCGCTGGACGTCGCGCAGCTGCTGGATGTCGCGCGCCGAGTAGCGGCGCCCGCGGCCGGCGGTGCGGTCGGGACAGACCAGGCCGAGGCGGTCGTACTGGCGGAGGGTCTGCGGGTGCAGGCCGGAGAGCTCGGCGGCCACCGAGATCACGTAGACCGGGGTGTCCTCGGTGAGGACGTACTGGGGCTGCGGAACGGCCCGGCGCGCGCGCGGGGGGCCGCCGCCGGGCAGTCCCTCGCCGATGCCGGGGCCGATCGGGCCGTGGCCGGTGCTGTCGGGGGTCATCTGGTCGTCACGCTCCCTTCGCCGCTCGGAACAGGGCGGCTCGCGGGTCGTCGGAGGCGGTGGCCTCGCGGTACTGCTCCAGAGCGGCCAGCGCGTCGCCGGTGACGTGCTGGGGCACCACGACCTCCACGGTGACCAGGAGGTCGCCCCGGGTGCCGTCCTTGCGGGTGGCGCCCTTGCCGCGGGCCCGCAGGGTGAGGCCGTTGGCACTGCCCGGGGGGAGTTTGAGCTTCACCGAGGGGCCGTTGAGGGTCGGCACCTCGATGGTGCCCCCCAACGCGGCTTCGGGGAAGGTGACCGGGACGGTCACGGTCAGGTTGTCGGCCTTCCGTCCGAAGACGGGGTGCGGGTCGACGTGCACGGTGACGTAGAGGTCGCCGGGCTGGCCGCCGCGTTCGCCCTGCGCGCCCTTGCCCTTGAGGCGGATCCGCTGGGCGTCCTGGACACCGGCCGGGATCCGGACCTGCATGGTGCGGGCGGAGCTGGCCCGGCCGCTGCCGTGGCAGTCGGTGCACGGGTCGTCGACGATCATGCCGCGGCCGCGGCAGTCCCGGCAGGGCTCGGAGAGGGCGAAGGCACCCTGGCCGCGGCTGACCGTGCCGGAGCCGACGCAGGTCGGGCAGACCCGGGGGGTGGTGCCGGCCTTGGCACCGGTGCCGTTGCAGTGGCGGCAGGGGGCCTGACTGGTCATCCGGAGCGGGACGGTGGCGCCGTCGACGGCCTCCTCGAAGGAGAGCGTCACCTCGGTCTCGACGTCGGCGCCGCGCCGGGGCTGGGCCTGCCGGGCGCCGCCGCGGTTGAACAGGCCGCCGAAGACGTCGCCGAGGCCACCGCTGTTGCCGGCCTGGTTGCCGCTGAACAGGTCGCCGAAGTCGAAGCTGTAGTTGCCGTTACCGGGGCCGCCGGCGCGGAAGCCGCCGTTGGCGAAGAGGCTGCGGGCCTCGTCGTACTCCTTGCGGCGCTTCTCGTCGGAGAGGACGTCGTACGCCTCGGAGATGTCCTTGAACCGCTCCTCGGCCGCGGTGTCACCCTTGTTCGCGTCGGGGTGGAACTCGCGGGCCAGCTTGCGGTAGGTCTTCTTGATCTCGGTGGCGGTGGCGTCCTTGGGCACGCCGAGGACCTTGTAGTAGTCCTTCTCCACGTAGTCCTTGCCGCTCATGGCTGGCGCCACCTCCCGAGGTCCATCGTCACAGAGCTGTCAACGGGCCGGCCGTGGCCCGTCGACAGTGCGCTGCGGAGCCGGCCGCCGTACTGGCCGGCGTACGACTCCGCAGCGCACAGGTTGTCAGCCGTCACCGGTGGTCAGCTGTCCGGGCCACCGTCGGCCTGGTCCTTCTTCTCCCCGCCCTTGGCGGTGTCGGTGTCCGGGCCGGACGTGGTCTGGGTGCCCGGCTGGGGCTCCGCGACCGCGACCATCGCCGGGCGGATGATCCGCTCGCCGATCCGGTAACCGGGCTGGAGGATCTGGACGCAGGTGTCCTCGGTGACCTCCGACGAGTAGCTGTGCATCAGCGCCTCGTGCATGGTCGGGTCGAAGGGCTCGCCCTCCTTGCCGAACTGCTGCAGGCCCAGCTTGGCGACGACGGTCTCCAGCGACTCGGCGACGGACTTGAAGCCGCCGGTCACCTCGCCGTGGTCACGGGCCCGGCCGATGTCGTCCAGGACCGGGATCAGCGACTCCAGGATGTTGGAGACGGCGATCTCACGGACCGTCAGCCGGTCGCGCTCGACCCGCTTCCGGTAGTTCTGGTACTCGGCCTGGAGGCGCTGGAGGTCGGCCGTCCGCTCGGCCAGCTCGCGCTTGGCCGTGGCGAGGTCGTCCGGTTCGCCGGTCGCACCGGCGGTCGAATCGGCACCGCCCGCGGCAGCCTCCTCGGCAGCCTTGATCACGGCCTCCTCGGCGGCGGAGTCGTCGCCGGGCTCAACACCCTGCGGCTTCTCCGTCATGCCGCACCGCCCTTGGGCTTCTCGTCGTCCACGATCTCGGCGTCGACGACGTCGTCGTCCTTGGCACCGGCGGCGTCACCGGCCGGGGCGGCGCCGGCGGCGTCGGCGTTGGCGTACAGCGCCTGGCCGAGCTTCTGCGCGGTGGTGGACACCTTCTCGGAGGCCTCGCGGATCTTCGCGATGTCCTCGCCCTTGAGGGCTTCCTTGAGCTCGCCGATGGCGGTCTCGACCTCGGTCTTGACGTCGGCCGGCAGCTTGTCGGCGTTGTCGGCGATGAACTTCTCGGTCGAGTAGACGAGCTGCTCGGCCTGGTTGCGGGTCTCCACGGACTCGCGGCGCTTGTGGTCCTCCTCCGCGTACTGCTCGGCCTCGCGCATCATGCGCTCGATGTCGTCCTTCGGCAGCGCGGAGCCGCCGGTGACGGTCATCTTCTGCTCCTTGCCGGTGCCGAGGTCCTTGGCACCGACGTGCATGATGCCGTTGGCGTCGATGTCGAAGGTGACCTCGATCTGGGGCAGGCCACGGGGGGCCGGCGGCAGGCCGGTCAGCTCGAACATGCCGAGCTTCTTGTTGTACGCGGCGATCTCGCGCTCGCCCTGGTAGACCTGGATCTGCACGGACGGCTGGTTGTCTTCGGCCGTGGTGAAGATCTCGGAGCGCTTGGTCGGGATCGTGGTGTTGCGCTCGATCAGCTTGGTCATGATGCCGCCCTTGGTCTCGATGCCGAGGGACAGCGGGGTGACGTCGAGCAGCAGGACGTCCTTGACCTCGCCCTTGAGGACACCGGCCTGGAGCGAGGCGCCGATGGCGACGACCTCGTCCGGGTTGACGCCCTTGTTCGCGTCCTTGCCGCCGGTCAGCTCGCGGACGAGCTCGGCGACGGCCGGCATGCGGGTCGAGCCGCCGACGAGGACCACGTGGTCGATCTCGGAGAGGGCGATGCCCGCGTCCTTGATCACGTTGTGGAACGGGACCTTGCAGCGCTCCAGCAGGTCCGAGGTCAGCTGCTGGAACTGGGCGCGGGTGAGCTTCTCGTCCAGGTGCAGCGGGCCCTCGGCGGAGGCCGTGATGTAGGGCAGGTTGATCGAGGTCTCGGAGGACGAGGACAGCTCGATCTTGGCCTTCTCGGAGGCCTCGCGCAGGCGCTGCAGGGCCATCTTGTCCTTGGACAGGTCGACACCGTGGCCGGCCTGGAATACCTTCACCAGGTGGTCGACGACCTTCTGGTCCCAGTCGTCACCGCCGAGGTGGTTGTCACCGTTGGTGGCCTTCACCTCGACGACCCCGTCGCCGATCTCCAGCAGCGAGACGTCGAAGGTGCCGCCGCCGAGGTCGAAGACCAGGATGGTCTGGTCGTCCTTGTCCAGGCCGTAGGCCAGGGCGGCCGCGGTCGGCTCGTTGACGATGCGCAGGACGTTGAGGCCCGCGATCTCACCGGCCTCCTTGGTGGCCTGGCGCTCCGAGTCGGAGAAGTACGCCGGGACGGTGATGACGGCGTCGGTGACCGTCTCGCCCAGGTAGGACTCGGCGTCCCGCTTCAGCTTCTGCAGGATGAAGGCGCTGATCTGCTGGGGGTTGAAGTCCTTGCCGTCCAGGCCGATCTTCCAGCTGGTGCCCATGTGACGCTTGACCGAGCGAATGGTGCGGTCCACGTTGGTGACCGCCTGACGCTTGGCCACCTCGCCGACGAGCACCTCGCCGTTCTTCGCGAAGGCGACGACGGACGGCGTGGTCCGAGCGCCCTCGGCGTTCGTGATGACGGTGGGCTCGCCACCCTCCAGAACGCTGACGACCGAGTTCGTCGTGCCGAGGTCGATGCCGACCGCGCGTGCCATCGTAGATACCTCCACGGAAGAGTTGAGCTTTACAGGCTCAAGGATGCACGACGATGCGGGGGGCGTCAACAGCTATGAGTCCGGAGCGCTCAACTTTGCTGAGCCGGAAATGCGGAGAGCGGAGCGGCGAGCGGCCCCGTGCCGCCCGGACGGCGATGGCAGGGTGCACTTACGTGACTGCCGCCATACCTTGAGCATCTTCAGGAGAAGTGTTGACGAGCGGTAATGTCCGGCCCGTCGGCCCTGCAAGTTACCGGCGAGTACAATCACCGCGAGAGTCTGTACCCCCAGCACCCCAGCACCCCAGCACCCCCAGCACCCCCAGAAAGCCGCAGGAGACGGAGAGCCGATGCAGCTAGCAGCGATCGTCATCTCGCTGGTCACGTTCGTGGTCGGCACCGCGCTCGCCGCCCGTGCGGCGCTGTACATCTACAAGGTGGTGCGGACCGGTCAGCCGGACCCGACCCGGTTCGGGCAGCCCGCCCTGCGCGCGAAGACCGTGGCGGTCGAGTTCGTCGGCCACACCCGGATGAACCGCTGGGGCGTCGTCGGCGTCGCCCACTGGTTCGTCGCGGTCGGCTTCTTCACGCTGGGCCTGACCCTGCTGACCGCCTTCTTCCAGCTGTTCGACGCCGAGTTCGTGCTGCCGGTGCTCGGCGGCTGGCTGCCGTACGAGCTCTTCACCGAGCTGGTCGGCACCTTCACCACCCTCGGCATCGCCACCCTCATCGTGATCCGCCTGCTCAGCCTGCCGGGCCGGGCGGGCCGCAAGTCGCGCTTCGCCGGCTCGATCGCCTGGCAGGCCTTCTACGTCGAGTACACGATCCTCGGCATCGGCCTGTGCATCATGATCCTGCGCGGCCTGGAGGGCGCGCTGGAGCACGTGGGCTCGTACGAGGCGAAGTACCTGATCTCCTACCCGCTGGTGCTGGCCTTCAAGGGCCTGTCGCACGGCACCCTGGAGAACCTGGTCTACGTCTTCGCGATGCTGAAGATCTGCACCTCCTTCGCCTGGGCCATCACCATCGGCGTCAACCCCTCGATGGGCGTCGCCTGGCACCGCTTCCTCGCGTTCTTCAACATCTACTTCAAGCGCGAGGAGGACGGCGACGTCGCCCTCGGCGAGCTGCGTCCGATGGCCAGCGGCGGGCAGCCGATCGACTTCGAGGACCCGGCCGACGACGCCGTCTTCGGCGTCTCCCAGGTCGAGCACTTCTCCTGGAAGGGCATCCTCGACTTCTCCACCTGCACCGAGTGCGGGCGCTGCCAGTCGCAGTGCCCGGCCTGGAACACCGGCAAGCCGCTCTCGCCCAAGCTGCTGATCATGAGCCTGCGGGAGCACGCCTTCGCCAAGGCGCCGTACCTGCTCGCCGGCGGCGGCAAGGACATGGAGGGCGAGGAGCGGGCGACCGCCGAGCAGCTCGCCGGCGTCCCCGCCGCCGCGCTGGCCGAGGCCGAGCGCCCGCTGATCGGCACCGCGGAGGAGAACGGGGTCATCGACCCCGACGTGCTGTGGTCCTGCACCACCTGCGGCGCCTGCGTCGAGCAGTGCCCGGTGGACATCGAGCACATCGACCACATCGTCGACATGCGCCGCTACCAGGTGATGATCGAGTCCTCGTTCCCGACCGAGGCCGGGGCGATGCTCAAGAACCTGGAGAACAAGGGCAACCCGTGGGGCATGGCCACCAAGGCCCGCCTGGACTGGGTCAAGGAGCTCAAGAAGGAGACCGGCATCGAGGTGCCGGTGATCGGTGAGGACATCGACCCCGCCGAGGTCGAGTACCTCTACTGGGTCGGCTGCGCCGGCGCCCTGGAGGACCGCGCCAAGAAGACCACCAAGGCCTTCGCGGAGCTGCTGCACACCGCCGGCGTGCAGTTCGCCATCCTCGGCAAGGAGGAGTCCTGCACCGGTGACTCCGCCCGCCGCCTCGGCAACGAGTTCCTCTTCCAGATGCTCGGCGCGCAGAACGTCGAGACGCTGAACGCCGCGCTGGAGGACGCCCCGGTCAAGCGGATCGTGGCGACCTGCCCGCACTGCTTCAACACCATCGCCAACGAGTACCCGCAGCTGGGCGGCCACTTCGAGGTCATCCACCACACCCAGCTGCTGCAGCACCTGATCGACGAGGGCAAGCTCGTCCCGGTCAACCCGGTCGAGGGCCTGATCACCTACCACGACCCCTGCTACCTGGGCCGCCACAACAAGGTCTACAGCCCGCCGCGCGAGATCATGGACAAGGTCCCGGGCCTGCGCCAGCAGGAGATGCACCGCCACAAGGAGCGCGGCTTCTGCTGCGGCGCCGGCGGCGCGCGGATGTGGATGGAGGAGCGCATCGGCAAGCGGATCAACACCGAGCGCGTGGACGAGGCCCTCTCGCTCAACCCGGACATCGTCTCCACCGCCTGCCCCTTCTGCCTCGTCATGCTCTCCGACTCCGTGAACGGCAAGAAGAACGAGGGCGCGGCGAAGGAACACCTGAAGGTCGTCGACGTCGCCCAGCTGCTGCTCGACTCGGTCAAGGCGGCCCCGCCGGCCGAGGCCGAAACCGAGACCGTCGACGCCTGAACGAGGCGGTGACGGGGCGGTGACGGGGCGGTGACGGGTCGAACCCGGCCACTCCGCCGCCCAGTTGTTCGACAGTTCTGCAACAACCGCCCGGCCCGGCGAGTGCCACGTGCGCCCGCCGGGCCGGGCTTTTCGGGTGCGAATCCCTCGGGCGGGGCGCCAACCACCGGACCACCGGACGGCGTCCCTGTCAGAAGGAAATACAGTAGGCGCCGGACCGGCCCTCGTGCCGGTCGATCCGTTCCGGCTCCCGGAACGGCATTTCTGACCACCGACGGAGGTATCGGCCCGCCGGGCCGGGCCGCAGAGACCACAAGGGGAACAGCGCAGACCATGACCGAGGCGATCATGCTGGTCGGTGGTAAGGGCACGCGACTGCGTCCGCTGACCACCCACACCCCCAAGCCCATGCTGCCCGTGGCAGGCGTCCCGTTCATCGCGCACCAGCTGGCCCGCGCGGCAGCGGCCGGGGTCACCCGCGTGGTGCTCGCGACCTCCTACCTGGCCGAGGTCTTCGAGGACCACTTCCAGGACGGCACCCCGTACGGCATCGAACTGGTCTACCTGACCGAACGCGAGCCGCTCGGCACCGGCGGAGCCATCCGCAACGCCGCCACCGGGCTGACCTGCGGCCCCGACGAACCGGTCCTGGTCTTCAACGGCGACATCCTCTCCGGGGTCGACATCGCCGCCCTGCGCGACGGCCACGTGGCCGCCGGGGCCGACGTCACGCTGCACCTCACCCGGGTCGAGGACCCGCGCGCCTTCGGACTCGTCCCGACCGACGAGCACGGCCGGGTCCTGGAGTTCCTGGAGAAGCCGGAGACGCCCGAGCAGATCGTCACCGACCAGATCAACGCCGGCTGCTACGTCTTCACCCGCTCCGTCATCGACCGCATCCCGGCCGGCCGCGAGGTCTCCGTCGAGCGCGAGACCTTCCCGGAGCTGCTGGCCACCGGCGCGCTGCTGCGCGGCGTCGTGGACACCTCCTACTGGCTCGACCTCGGCACCCCGGCCGCCTTCGTCCGCGGCTCGGCCGACCTCGTGCTCGGCAAGGTCGACTCGCCGGCCGTGCCCGGCCCGACCGGCGACGCCCTGCTGCTGCCCGGCGCCACCGTCCAGCGGGGCGCCGTGCTGAGCGGCGGCACCGTGGTCTCCGAGGGCGCGGTCGTCGAGTCCGGTGCGATCGTCGAGGGCAGCGTGATCCTGCCCGGCGCGCTCATCGGGGCGGACACCCTGGTCAAGGACTCGATCGTGGGCGCCTACGCCACGGTCGGCGAGCGGACCGCGCTGGACGGCGCGGTGATCGGCGACGGCGCGATCGTCGAGCCCGACAACGAGCTTCCGAACGGCATCCGGATCGCCTGCGGCACCCTGCTGCCGGCCGGCGCCGTCCGCACCTCGGCCGGTCCCGGCGGCTGCCCGGCGGGCACCGCCGCCGCGGCCGCGGTGCACGGGCCGAAGGTCACCGCGCAGCGCTAGGCGTTCCGTCCCGGCCGCCCGACCCGGTGGTCCCGCCCGACCCGGTGGTCCCGGTGGTCCCGGGCGCCTCGCTGGTCCCCGCAGGCCGTGCGGGCGTCACAGGCTCGCTGCAAACCGGACCCGGTCCGGTGCCCGGCCGCCACGGAGCCGGTCGGGCGGGTACCTTCGGAGCGTGGCTGGCAATCGATACGACAGCGGTCAGGGCGCCGACCCCCGTGGCGGGTGGTCGGCGCCTCCGCAGCAGCAGGCGGCGCCCGGGGGGCACGGGCCGACCGACGGACCGGAGTACTTCACCGGCCCGCAGGGAGCTCCGCAGCAGGGCCCGTACGCCCCGCAGGGCCCGCACGATCCGTACGCGGCGAACCAGCCGGGTCACACCCGGGCGTTCCCGACCGGCAGCGACCCGTACGCGGGCGAGCCGTACTACTACGACGAGCACGGGCAGCCGTACCAGGCGCCCCCGTACGGGCAGGAACAGTACGGGCAGTCGCAGGGCTACCCGGACGAGCAGCCCTACGGTCAGGACAACGTCGCCGTCTACCGCGCCGGCGGCCAGTCCGCGCCGCACGCCGCCGGGCCGCGGCCGAACTGGCGCGAGCTGCTGATCGGCCTCTTCCGCACCCCCACCGCGACCTTCGACCGCACCCGGGACCACCAGGTCTGGCTGCCCGCCGTCACCGTCTCGCTGCTGTACGGCGCCCTCGCCGTGCTCGGCCTCGGGATGACCCGCGACGACGTGGTCAACTCGACCTTCACCGTGGCGCTCACCTCGCTGCTCGCGGCGGCGGTCGGCTTCACCCTGGCCGGCGGCATGCTGGGCGCGGTGACGTACGCGCTGGCCCGCCAGTTCGGCGGGGACGGCCCCTGGAAGTCGACGGTCGGCCTCGCCGTGCTGATCGGCTGGACCACCGACGCGCCCCGGCTGCTGCTCGCCCTCGCGCTGCCGGCCGACAACATCGTGGTGCAGGTCGTCGGCTGGGCCACCTGGCTGCTCTGCGCCGTCCTGCTGACCACCATGGTCCGGCGGCTGCACGACCTGCCGTGGGGCAAGGCGGCCGGCGCGGGAGCGCTGCAACTGCTGGCGCTGCTGGTGCTGATCAAGCTGCCGACCCTGGGCTGAGGCCCCCGGGCCGAGGACCCGCCGCCCCGATCCGAGCCGTCCTTCTCGCCGGTTCCCCCGGCTCCCTCCGGTTCTCCGCCTCCTTCCCGGCCTCTCCCGGCGTCCTCCGGCCGGGGGAGAATGGTCGACGGGCCCCGTCTCGGGGCCCGTCCGCATGTCCGCGTACTGCGTCCACCCTCACCCGCACGGAGCCAGGCATGACCCTCCCCACCACCCACGTCAGCTTCCCGGCCGGGGCGGTGACCGGCGAGTCGACGGTGCTCGCGGTGCACCCGCTGGACGGCGGCCGGTACGCCGTCGTCACCGGGGCGACCCCGTTCCACCCGCTCGACCACACCTGGCCCGACCAGCCGGCCGACCTCGGCACCCTGACCGTCGACGGCACCGGGCTGGCCGTCGTCGACTGCCTCACCGGAGCCGTCGGTCCCGAGGGCGGCGAGCTGCTGGTCGGCGCCGACATCCCGGTCCGGCGCGGTGACGAGGAGTGGTCCTGGCTGGTCCTGCACGTCCTGGCGGCCGACCCGGGCGACATCGTCGGCCGGACCGTCACGCTCGCCGTCGACGCCGAGCGCCGCGGCGCCCTCTGCGCCTCCCACAGCGGCTGCCACCTGCTGGCCCTCGCCCTGAACGAGGCGCTCGCCCCGCGCTGGCGCAAGGACCCGGGCCGCTCCGACGCCTTCGGCCACCCGGACTTCGACAGCCTCGCCATGGCCGGCTCCGTGATGGACACCGAGGCGAGCACCGACACGTACCGGCTCGGCAAGTCGCTCCGCAAGAAGGGCTTCACCGCGGAGGCCACCGAGGACCACCCCGCGCTCGCCGACGCGCTTCCCGCGCTCACCGAGGCCGTCAACCGGCGGCTGGCCGCCTGGGTCGCCGCCGACGCCCCGGTCCGCATCGACGTCCCCGGCCCGGAGCTCACCGCGCGCCGGCAGTGGCACTGCGAGCTGCCCGAGGGCCCGGCGCGGATCGCCTGCGGCGGTACCCACCTGCACCACCTCGGTGAGCTGACCGAGCTCCGCACCGAGCTGCGGCTCTCCGAGGACGGCGGCGAGCTGGTCGCCGTCACCCGCCCGAAGCGCGCCTGAGCGCCGGCGCCGCACCTGCGGAACACCCGTGAACGCCGGTGGGCGGTCGCCCCGGTCTCCCGGGGCGACCGCCCACGTCGGCTCTGCTCTGCTGCCGTGCCGTCCTGCCGTCGTGCGGTCGCCGCCGCGCGCGGTGTCAGACCTTGGTGCGGTGGAAGTTCAGGTACGAGCGGGACGGCGTCGGACCGCGCTGCCCCTGGTAGCGCGAGCCGTAGCGCTCCGAGCCGTA
Organism: Streptomyces sp. BE303; assembly: GCF_036290945.1. Taxonomy (NCBI): domain Bacteria; kingdom Bacillati; phylum Actinomycetota; class Actinomycetes; order Kitasatosporales; family Streptomycetaceae; genus Streptomyces; species Streptomyces sp. BE303. The sequence continues at coordinate 22,301 of NZ_JAQYWZ010000420.1, read as the reverse complement.
CGGGTGCTCGGACGGCGAGGAGAGCCGGAACAGGCAGAGTTGCCCGATCTTCATCCCGGGGTAGAGCTTGATCGGCAGCGTCGCGACGTTCGACAGCTCCAGCGTGACGTGCCCGCTGAAGCCCGGGTCGATGAAGCCGGCCGTGGAGTGCGTCAGCAGCCCGAGGCGGCCCAGGCTGGACTTGCCCTCCAGACGGGAGGCGACGTCGTCCGGCAGCGAGATGACCTCGTAGGTCGACGCCAGGACGAACTCGCCGGGGTGGAGGATGAACGCCTCGTCCTCCTCCGGCTCGACCAGCCGGGTCAGGTCCGGCTGCTCCTCGGAGGGGTCGATGTGCGGGTAGCGGTGGTTCTCGAAGACCCGGAAGAAGCGGTCCAGTCGTACGTCGATACTGGAGGGCTGGATCATCGCAGGGTCGAAGGGGTCGATCACGACCCGGCCCTTGTCGATCTCGGTCCGGATGTCCTTGTCAGAGAGCAGCACGCTTCGAGGTTACGTGCACGACGCGGCCCCGGACGAATCGCCCGGGGCCGCACCAGTCACCACCGTCCCGCGGTCACCCCGGTCAGGCCAGGAACTCCGCGGCCTCCAGCTGCAGGGCCCGGGCCAGTTGCGGCTCGGACAGCTCCCGCACATCGGCCAGCACCGAACTCCTCAGCCGTCCGCACTGCGGACAGCGGATCAGCCGCCCCGGCCCCAGCCGGCCGGGCCCGAGATTCTGCATCGGGAACGTGGTGGTGCTGAACAGGTGCCCCTCGGCACAACGAACGACGGCGCGCTGCTCCATCGATCCCCTTCCCATCCTTACCCCGCTACTCACCCGTACTCGTCGCGCCCCGAACGGGCGACAGCCCACGGGACCAGCGTCACATTAGGGGATGTTCCGGACATTCCACACCAAGGCTCGCCGCCCCGCGCCCCGCCCGCCGCGGCGCTCTCACGCGGCCCACACAGTACGCCTCGCCGACCGCCCCCCGCGGCTCCGCCACGGCCTCCGATCAGCTGTGCAACGGGTGTCACCCATGGGGTACAGTGGGCACAGATCGAGCGGTCTCTGACGGCTCGTCAGGCGGGCGTAGTTTAGTGGTAGAACATGAGCTTCCCAAGCTTAGAGTGCGAGTTCGATTCTCGTCGCCCGCTCCACAAGGAAAGCCCCAGGCCCACGGCCTGGGGCTTTCTCGTCGTCCGGGGTGATCGGGTTCCGCGTAGCATGCCCCGGGTGGAGGGGGTAGCGAGCGGCGACGTCGCGCCGCGGTCGTCGCGTGCGCTGGTGGGCGGGGTGGCCGCCGCCGTGGCCTCGGTGCACCTCCTGAAGGGGCTGGTCCGGGTACCGGCGGAGCCGGGTGCCGGGCTCGCGGTCGTCGTGGCGTGCCTGCTGCTGGTGGCGGTGCAGCTCCGCCATGTCGAGCCGGGCCTGCGGCGGGCCGTCCCCGCGGCGCCGCCCGTGGCCTGGACGCTCACGGAGCTGGCCGTCGGCTGGCTGGCGGTCGTTCCGCTCGGGGTCTCGATCGGGCTGCTGTGCCTCCCGGCCGCCTCGCTGCTGCTGGAGCGCCGCCGGACCCCGCTGTTCCTGCTCGGTGGCGCGGCGGCGCTCACCGAGGCGGCCCGGTCGGGCAGCGCGCGCGCGGTCGTCGACCTGATGCTCATCCTCGTGATCGGCGCCGCCATGCTGTACGCCGTCACCACGCTCGCGCTGCTCGCGACGCGGGTCCACGCCGCCCGGCTCACCCTGGCGGCCTCCGCGGTGACCGCCGAACGGCTGCGGATCGCGGCCGGCCTGCAGGCCGGCCTCGCGGAGGGCCTGCGGGAGGTCCGCGGCCTGGCGCTCCGGAAGGATCCGGCCGTCCTGGACGCCCTGATCGCCACGGCCCGCCGGACCCTGGCGGCGACCCGTGCCACCGCGGCCGAGCTGCGCAGCCTGTCGCTCGCCCCGGAGGCGGCCAGCGCCCGCGCCCTGCTCGCCTCCGCCGGCATCGCCGCCGACCTCCGGATCGGGCACTCGGAGCCGCTCGGACCGGCCGGGACGGTACTGGCGACCGTCCTGCGGGAGGCGGTCACCGCCGTCGTCCGGGTCGGGGACGCGCGGCGGTGCGAGATCGTCACCGGCGAGCGGGCCGGCCGGGTGGTGCTGCGGGTGGTCAGCGACGGTGTGCCGACGGCCGCGCTCGGCGCCGAGGTCCTCGACGGCCTCGCCGACCGGGTCCGCTCCGTCGGCGGCTCGCTGACGGCGGGTCTGGAGCCGGACGGGCGCTTCGCCGTCGAGGCGGAGGTCGCGGCCACCCCCGCCCCGGCGGCGCTGGCGGATCCGCCCGAACTGCGGACGGTGCTCGGCCTGTACGTCCTCGTGCTGGGCACCTTCTGCGTCAAGGCCGTCCTGTTCGTCCCGGTGCCCCTGCTCGGCCTCGGCGTCCCGTGCCTGCTGCTGCTCTGCGGACTCCAGGTCCGCTTCGCGACCCGCGACGCGGCGCGCCCCGCCCGGCTGCTCCTGCTCGGCTCGGCGGCCCTCGCCTTCCTGCCGCTGCCCTGGTTCGGGCGGAACTGGATCGGTGCGGTCGGCATCCTGGCCGGTGCGCTCCTGTTCGCCCTGCCGCCCCGGGCCGGCCTGGCGCTCGCCGTCGCGGCGGCGGTGGCCGGTGGCCTGATCACCGGCGGCCTGATCCCCGGCGGGACGGTCGGCGGCGGCGCGGCCGGTGGCGGCGGTGCGGTGCCGGGGCTGTTCGCCGCCGTCGACGTCCTGATCTCCTGCGTCGTCGTCCACGGGGTGCTGCGGCTGGTCCGCCTCGTGCGGCAGCTCCAGCGGGCGGGGGCGGGGCTGGCCCGGGCCGCCGTGGTCACCGAACGCCTGCGCGCCGCCCGCGACCTGCACGACCTGCTCGGCCACGGGCTGACCGCGATCCTGCTCAAGGCCGAGCTCGCCCGGCGGCTGTCGGCCTCGGACGCCGACCGCAGCCGGGCCGAGCTGCGCGACATCGTGCGTCTGGCCGAGCGCGGGGAGAGCGAGCTGCGAACGGTGGTCGACGCCGCCCCCCGGCTGTCGTTCGCCGCGGAACTGGCCTCGGCGGCGGCCGTCCTGGAGGCGGCCGCCATCACGGTGGAGCTCGACGACGGGCCGGTTCCGGAGGCCGCGGGAGCCGTCCTGAGCGTGGTCCTCCGGGAGGCCGTCACCAACCTCCTGCGGCACAGCTCCGCGCGCCACACACGCATCGCCACCTCGCTGGACGGGGACTCGGTGCGCCTGGAGGTGGAGAACGACGGGGTGCCGGACGGCGTCAGCGCGCCCGGATCGGGGATCGGCGGGCTGACCGTCCGGCTCGCCGCCATCGGCGGCACCCTGTCGGCCGGCCCGGACGACGGCTGGTACGTGCTGCGCGCCGAGGTGCCGCGGGACTGACGGCCACCGTGCCGGCGCCGGCCGCTACAACCACCCCGCGTCGCGGGCGATGCGTACCGCGTCCGTCCGGTTGCGGGCGTTGAGCTTGCCGACGACCGCGGTCAGCACGTTGCGGACGGTGCCGGTCGACAGGTGCAGCCGGGTCGCGATCTCCGGCGGCTCGGCGCCCTCGGCCAGCTCCCGCAGCACGTCGTTCTCCCGCGGCGTCAGCGGGTTGTCGGCGAGGTCCCACGCCGCGACCGCGAGTCCCGGGTCGAGCACCCGTCCGCCGCCGGCCACCTGCCGGATCGCCGCCACCAGTTCCTCCGGCGGGGCGGTCTTCAGCAGGAAGCCGTCGACCTTCGCCTCCAGGGCCCTGCGGAGCAGCCCGGGCCGGCCGTTCGAGGTGAGCATCAGGGTCCGGCAGCCCGGAACCCGTTCCTTCAGCGCGGCAGCGGCCTGCAGCCCGTCCAGCCGGCCCGGCATCTCGATGTCGAGCACCGCGACGTCGGGGGTGAAGACCAGCGCCCTCGGCACCACGTCGTCGGCGGAGCCCGTCTGCGCGACGACCTCCAGGTCCGGCTCCAGCTCCAGCAGCGCCACCAGCGCGCTGCGCACCACGTGTTGGTCCTCCGCCAGCAGGAGTCTGATCATGCGCCGACCCTACCCGTGACGATGTCACGGGTGGCTCGTGATCCCGTCCCTGCCGGGGGCGCCCGGGGATCGGCAGGCTGAGGAGCATGAGCGAAGCGATCACGCTGGAAGCAGTGAGCAAGGTCTACGGCAAGGGGCGGGGTGCGGTCGCCGCGCTGCGCGAGGTGACGGTGCGGCTGCCGAAGGGCGGATTCACCGCGGTGATGGGGCCGTCCGGTTCGGGCAAGAGCACGTTCCTGCACTGCGCGGCGGGCCTGGACCGTCCGACGTCCGGAACGGTCCGGCTGGGGGACACCGACCTGTCCCGACTCAGCGAGACGAAGCTGACCGAACTGCGCCGGGAGCGCGCGGGGTTCGTGTTCCAGGCGTTCAACCTCGTCGGGGCGCTGACCGTCGAGCAGAACATCACGCTGCCGCTGCGCCTCGCGGGCCGGCGGGCCGACGCCGCGCGGCTCGCCGAACTCGTCGGGCGGGTGGGGTTGCAGGAGCGGACCGGGCACCGCCCGGGCCAGCTGTCCGGGGGGCAGCAGCAGCGCGTCGCCATCGCCCGGGCCCTGGTCTCCGATCCCGAGGTGCTCTTCGCCGACGAACCCACTGGTGCGCTCGACACCATGACGGCCCGTGAGGTCCTCACCCTGCTCCGGCAGGCCGTCGACGAGCTCGGCCAGACCGTCGTGATGGTCACCCACGACCCCGTCGCGGCGTCCTACGCCGACGACGTCCTGTTCCTGGCCGACGGCCGGGTCGCCGACACGATGTCCGAGCCGACCGCCGCCAAGGTGGCCGACCGCATGATCCGCCTGGGAGCGTGGAACCGATGATGCTCGGCTTCGCCCTCGCCACCCTCCGGCACCGCAGGGCCGGATTCGCCGGCGCGTTCGTCGCGCTGTTCTGCGCCGCGGCCCTGGTCAGCGGCTGCGGAACGCTGCTGACCACGGGGATCCTCGGCAGCGTCGAACCGGAACGGTACGCGGCCGCACCGGTCGTGGTCACCGGGGACCAGAACGTCCACCACGTCGAGGACCGGGGCGAGGGGAGGACCAGGGAGAAGGCCAAGCCGATCACCGACCGGGCCTGGGTGCCCGCCGCACTCGCCGGGCGCATCGGGGCGCTGCCCTCGGTGCGGGCCGTCGCGACCGAGGTGATGTTCCCCGTGCTGCTGCCCGGCGGGCCCACGCGCAACTCGTGGGGCCACGGCTGGGAGTCGGCGCCGCTGTCCGGCCTGACCCTGGCCTCGGGCGGCGCGCCGTCGGCCGCCGACGAGGTCGTGCTGGACGCGGCCACGGCGGCCCGGTCCCACCTCTCCGTCGGCTCCACCGTGCAGGTCCGCACCGCCACGGGGTCGTCGACCGTCCGCGTCGTCGGCGTCACCACGCAGGGGTTCGCCGCCCAGGCCGGGGTGTACTTCGCCCCGGAGCAGGCCCGTCGGCTCGCCGGTCACGACGGTCTGGTCAGCGCGATCGGGGTGTTCCCGTCCTCGCCCTCGGCCGCCGACGACGTCAGGGAGCTGCTCCGGGGAATGGCGGGGGGCCCGGTCGCCGTGGTCCGCACCGGCGACGAGCGCGGGCGGGTGGAGTTCCCCGACGCCGCCAACGCCCAGGTGCGCCTGATCAGCATGGGCGCCGTCCTGGGCGGCACGTCCCTGATCGTCGCCCTGCTGGTGGTGGTCGGCACCTTCGCCCTGTCGATCCAGCAGCGCCAGCGCGAGATCGCGGTGCTGCGGGCGGTCGCCGCGACCGGACGGCAGGTCCGGAAGATGATCGGCGGCGAAGCGCTCGTGGTCGGCCTGGCCGCGGGGATCCTCGGTGCCGCCGCGGGCGTGCCGCTGGGCGACCGGTTGCACGACCGGTTCGTCTCCCTGGACGTGATCCCCGCGAACTTCCCGGTCGTCCTCTCGCCGTTCCCCGCGACCGCCGCGGCCGGGGCCACCCTGCTCGCGGGCTGGGGCGCGGCCCGGATCTCGGCGCGGCGGGCCACCGCCGTCAAGCCGGTCGAGGCCCTCGGCGAGGCCGAGTCCAGGCCGCCGCGCATCGGCCCGGTCCGGATCGTCCTCGGTGCCGTCGCCACCGCCGGCGCCGTCGTCCTCACCGTCCTGCTCACCGCGCTGCACTCGGACCAGTCCTCCACCCCGGTCTGCTTCAACGCCGTCCTGCTGTGGTGCACCGCGCTCGCCCTGCTGGGGCCGCCGGTCGCCCGGGCCGGTGCGGCGGTCCTGGGCCTGCCGCTGCGGGCGTCCCGGGTCGGCGGCTACCTCGCCGCCCACAACCTGCGGGCCGCGGCGCACCGGCTGGCCTCGGTCGTCACCCCGTTGACGCTGCTGATCGCGATGGCCTGCACCATCCTCTTCACCGGGACCACCGTCGACCGGGCGACGAGCGCGCAGCGCGACCGCGGGAACGTCGCCGACCTGGTGGTCGGGCCCCGCGTCCCCTCCTCCGTCGCCGCGGTGGCGGCCGCCGTCCCCGGCGTCCGGACCGTGACCCGGGTGCTCCACAGCCAGGTGCGCGACGGTCTGGAGAAGCGCAGCGTGCAGGCGGTCACGCCCGAGCGGCTGTCCGACACCCTCGACCTGGGGGTGACCGCGGGCGACCTCGGCCGGCTGGCGGAGGGGACGGCGGCGGCCGCGAACGGGCTGGGGTACCGGATCGGCCAGCGGGTCGGGCTCACCCTCGCCGACGGCGCGCCGTACGAGGTCACCGTCGTCGCCCTGTACGCCCGGGGGATGGCCTTCGGCGACCTGACCCTGGCGCACGGACCGGTCGCCGCGCACGTCGACGTCCCGCTCGACGACAGCCTGCTCGTCCGGGGGGACGGCGTCACCCGCGACGCCCTGGCCGCGGCGCTGCGGACCGAGCCCGGCATCGGCGTGCTCGACCGCGTCGCCGCCCAGTCCGCGGGCGACCGGACGAGTGCCCAGATCGGCTACGTGACGCTCGGTCTGATCGTCGCCTTCGTCGCCATCGCCGTCCTCAACACCCTGGCCATGAGCATCACCGAGCGGCGCCACGAGTTCGCCGCCCTGCGGCTGACCGGGGCCACCGGCGGCCAGGTCCGGCGGATGCTCGGCTGGGAGACCGCGGCCTCCGTCGCGATCGCCACGGTCCTCGGCCTGGGCATCGCCTTCGGGGTGCTCACCGCCTACGCCCGGGGCATCACCCGGGGTACCGCCCCGGTGGCGGTACCGGTCACCCAGCTCGTGATCGTCGTCGTCGGCGGCGCGGCGCTCGCCGCCGTGGGCACCTGGATCCCCGCGCGCGTGGCGCTGGGGAACGGGGGGCGGACGGCCTGAGCGGGGCGGGCCCGGCCGCTCCGGTCGGGCCGTCTCGTCCGTTCGCTCTTCGCGGTCCGGCCGCAGGTCGTGCGACCTGCGGCTTTCCCCGGTGCCTGGGCCGATGCCTGGGCCGGTCGGCGGCGGCAGCTGAGGTGGGGCGGGACGCGGGGGTGGGGGGTTGTGGGTGGGGGCGGCCGTCAGGCGCCGGCGGGGCGGGGGGCGGTGCGGCGGTAGAGGCGGAGGAAGGCCTGGACGCCGGTGGAGACGGTGGTGTGGAGGGCGGCGTCGGATATCGGGACGGCGCCGTAGAAGGACTGGTCGGCCGCGCCGCTGAAGGTGAGCAGGGTGAAGTGGGTGGCGGCGAGGTCGGGGTCGTCGACCGTCAGCAGGTCCTGGCCGGCCAGGCGGACCAGGTGGGCGGCGAGGTCGCGGTGGGAGGCGAGCGGGCCGGCGGCGAGCCAGGCGTTCAGGACGTCGGGCGGGATGTTGCCGGCCTCGGCGCGGATGGTCCGGCCGAGCGCGTAGTGTTCGCCGGCCGCGAGGACGGCCTTGGCGCGGTCGACGGCGAAGGCGATCAGGTCGGCCTCCAGGTCGACGATCTTGTGCAGATGGCGGTCGGCCAGGGCGGCGACGATCTCGGTGAGCTCGCCGGCGGTCTCCAGCGCGACGGAGAGGAAGAGCTTCTCCTTGTCGCCGAAGTGGTTGTAGATGGTGCGCTTGGACACCCCGGCCTCGGTGGCGATCGCGTCGACGCTCGCCCGGGTGTAGCCCTCGCGCCCGAACACCGTGCTCGCCGCGCGGGCGATGGCCTGCCGTTTCTCCGGCATCCGGCGTGAGCCGGCGGTCGGTGCCGGGTTCGCTGCGCTCATCGGGCGGGTCCCTCCTCAGGCCTCATTTGCACTACTCGGTGCAGTTTACCCGGACGGGCGGCCCGGAGCGCAGGGGAAGGACGTCGAGGTGCGGGGAAGGGTGTCGGGCGCGGGGCGCGGGGCGCAGGGTGCGGGGCGCGGGGCGCAGGGTGTGGGAACGGGTGCGGGCGCGTGGGAGGCGTCGAGGTCGGCGGGAAAGCAGGGAGGCGCGGAGCGAGTCCCCCCGGACTCGCTCCGCGCCGCGTTCGCACGGCTCGATGCGCCGCTCCCCCCGACTCCCCGGACTCCCGCCGTCCCCCCTGGCTCCGCTCTCCGGCGAGAGCGCTCCGCACAGGCCCGGCAGGCCCCCTGTCTGCAGGGCGTCGTTGATCATTACGTTAACAAACCGCATGGTTGGTTTGTCAATAGTGAGATCCACGAAACATCCACATTCTGGGGTGTGGACCGGGGTCGAGGGAAGTCGCCGCCGGGAAAGGGCCGTTCGCGCAGGGAGCGGAGGAGGGAGCGGAGGAGGGAGCGGAGGAGGGGGCGGCGACAGGCGGCGGGAGCGCCGGCCGGAGGCCCGTGGGCCCTCGTCGAAATCCGGCATTCCGCGTCGCCGCCGATACCGAACGGGGCCGTCCGAACGCTCAGCGCAGCAGCCGGCGCTCCTTGGCGACGGCCACCGCGCCCGCCCGGGTGTCGACACCCAACTTCTCGTAGATCCGGCCCAGATGGGTCTTCACGGTCGCCTCGCTGATGAACAGCGCGCGGGCGATCTCCCGGTTGCCGAGCCCCTGGGCGAGCTGGGCGAGGATCTCCAGCTCGCGCTCGGTCGGCTGTGGCGCCGGCGCCCGCATCTGCGCCATCACCCGGGAGGCGACCGGCGGGGAGAGCACCGTCCTGCCCTGCGCGGCCGAGTGCACCGCGGCGAACAGTTCCTCCGGCCGCTCGGCCTTCAGCAGGTAGCCGGTGGCGCCGGCGCCGATCGCCCGCGTGATGTCGGCGTCCGTGTCGTACGTGGTGAGGACCAGGACGTGCGGCGCGCCAGGAGCGGCGGTGATCCGCCGGGTGGCCTCCACCCCGTCGATGCCGTCGCCGAGTTGGAGGTCCATCAGCACCACCTGCGGTGCGAGCCGCGCCGCCAGCTCGACCGCCTCCTCCCCGCTGCTCGCCTCGCCGACCACCTCGATGTCACCGGCGCTCGCCAGCAGGGCGAGCAACCCGGCCCGGACCACGGCGTGGTCGTCGCAGACCAGCAGCCGGACCGGGGACGGCACGGGGTCGGTGTTCATCGGGGCTCCGGGGCTTGTCGGCGCTGCTCGGCGGGGGGACGGGGGGCGAGCGGGACCGCGGCGGAGACCACGGTGCCCTCGCCGGGGGCACTCTCCACGGTCAGGGCGCCGCCGAGCTGACGCAGCCGGGCGCGCATCGCGGGCAGGCCGTGGCCGCGGCTGCCGGCGGGGGAGGAGGCGGGGGCGCTGCCGTCGGCGGAGGAGGTTCCGGGGGAGGCCGGGTCGAACCCGCGGCCGTTGTCGGCGACGTCCAGCACGGCCTGGTCGCCGAGGAAGGAGAGGGTGAGCGCGGCGGCCGACGCCCCGGCGTGCTCCCGGACGTTGGCCAGGGCCCCCTGGGCGATCCGCAGCAGCGCGGCCTGCGCGGCGGCCGGCAGCGGGGCGGGTGCGCCGTCCAGGTGGAAGCGGACCGGCAGCCCGCTCTCGGCGGACTCCCGTTCGGCGAGCGAGCGGAGCGCCTGGTCGAGCGTGCGGCCGTCGGCGAGCTCGGCGGGTGCGAGGTCGTGGACGAAGCGGCGGGCCTCCGCGAGGTTCCGGGCCGCCACGTCGGCGGCCGTACGGACGTGGGCGCGCGCCGTCGCCGGGTCGCCGTCCCAGGTGCGGTCGGCGGCCTGTAGCAGCATCTGCTGGCTGGAGAGCCCCTGGGCGAGGGTGTCGTGGATCTCCATCGCCAGCCGTTCACGCTCCGCCAGGGTGCCCTCCCGGCGCTCGGTTTCGGCGAGCTCGCGCCGGGTGCGGACCAGGTCGGCGATCAGCGCGCGCTGCCGCTCGGCCTGTCGCTCCATGTACAGGAAGACGGAGGTGGCCAGGGCCGCGACGGCGGGCGGCAGCAGGAGCAGGTTGGCGTCGACCCCGCCGGGCAGCCGCACCTCGCCGACCACCACCAGCAGGGTCAGTGCCGCGACCAGCGGGATCGCCGCCCGGGCCGGCAGGGTCCGCAGCGCCGTGTAGACCAGCGGGACGGCGCACCACGCGAAGCTCGGCGCGATCAGCACCAGTACCACCCAGATCGCGGTCACCAGGGTCAGCGGCCAGAGCCGGCGGCGGCGCCCCGGAGCGGGCGGGCGGTGGTGGGCCAGCCAGGAGCCGACCGGCTGGGCGACGGCCAGGGTGATGCTCAGGCCGAGCACCCAGGGGATGCGCGGGTTGCCGGGGTGATGGGTGAGGAACCGGCTGAGCGAGGTGGCGAGCAGGAGCAGGAAGGCGGAGTCGAGCAGTACGGCCAGCCGGCCCGCGTCCGGGTCGGGGACGTGCGCGTCGGGGTGCGGGCGGGGGCCGTGACCGGTGGGCGCGTCGGAGGCGTCGCCGTCCGGGCCGGGGCCGTCCGGGCCGGGGCCTGCGAGGGGGCGGCCGACACGGTCCACGGGCCCCTCCTCACTCCGCCGCCTGTTCCGTCCGCCCGCCCCGGTCGCGGCGCGCGGGTACGGCGCCGAGCTGCGCCGATCCCTCGATGGTGACCCGTGCGGGCCGGTCGCGCATCAACCGATCGGCTGACGGGTCCGTCGTCCATCATGCCTGCGGGCGGTGTCCGGAACGCCGATGCGGCGCGGGGGGCCGGAACCGGAGGATCGATCCCGTCCCCACCACCGATCCGACGAGGAGCCCGACCATGAAGAAGACCTCCGCCCGCGCCAAGGTGCTGACCGGCACCGTCGCCGCCGCCGCGCTGGCCGCCGCCACCGTGGGCGCCGTCTCGGCCAGCGCCGATTCCTCCGAGACCCCGGCCGTCGCGGCCGCCGTCAAGGCCGACACCCAGAACAAGAACCTCACCCAGACCACCGGCCTGACCATCGAGGCCGCCACCAAGGCCGCCCAGGCCACCCTGGACGCCGCCGCCAAGGCCGGCCAGCGCGTCTCGGTCGCGGTGGTGGACCGGGACGGCATCACCCGGGTCCTGCTCAAGGGCGACGGTGCCGGCCCGCAGTCGCCGGAGTCCGCCGAGCGCAAGGCGTTCACGGCGGTCTCCTGGAACGCGCCCACCTCCGAGCTGGCCAAGCGGCTGGCCCAGGCGCCGAACCTCAAGGACATCCCGGGCACCCTGTTCCTGGCCGGCGGCGCCCCGGTGCAGGCCAAGGGCGCGCCCGTCGCGGGCATCGGCGTCGCGGGTGCGCCCAGCGGCGACCTCGACGAGCAGTTCGCGCAGGCTGGCGTCGCGGCGCTCGGCAAGTAGCGGGTGCCGCGACGCCCGCCGGATCGCGGGCGGCGCGGCCTCGGCAGGGAACGGGCGTCGAGGCCCTCGTCGGGCAGCCGGACGCCCGGCACGGGACGTGCGCGCCGGGGCGGGCCCCCGATCGCCCCGGCGCGCACCGCACGCACCTGCCCCGGCCGGGGCCGTACGAGCCCCGCGCGGGTGGGTGCGGTTCGGCACGCTCCGGGGCACCACGGCGCACTCCGGCGCGAACAAGGTGGCCGGACCTCCGCGCGCCGCGCCGTCCGAGCGGTCAGGATGGGGGCATGGCAGACATGACCGCGGCCGAATGGCGCGCCTTCCTCACCGCCGGCACCCGTACCGCCAAGATCGCCACCACCCGGGCCGACGGCCGCCCGCACGTGGCGCCGGTCTGGTTCCTGCTGGACGGTGACGAGATCGTCTTCAACACGGGTGCCGCCACCGTCAAGGGCCGTACGCTGGCCCGCGACGGCCGGGTGATGCTCTGCGTGGACGACGAGCGGCCGCCGTTCTCCTACGTCCTGGTCCAGGGCACGGCCCGGCTCGTCGACGACCTGCCCGAGGTGCGGGAGTGGGCCACCCGGATCGCCGCCCGGTACATGGGGGAGGACCTCGCCGAGCAGTACGGCGCCCGCAACGGCGTCCCCGGCGAGCTCCTCGTACGGGTGAAGATCGAGAAGGTCAGCGCAGAACACGGGGTTGCCCACTGAAAAGCCTGTGCCGCTGTCAGTGCCGCGTGGCAGGCTTCCCGCTATGACGGCGTGGACCCTCAACGACATCGAACGTGCGATCCGCTCCTCCTGGGGTGTCGACACCTGCGCGCCCGAGGACCTGGCCCACTGGCGTCCCGACAACCCCGCCCGCGGCCAGTGCGGGGCGACCGCCCTGGTGGTGCACGACCTGCTCGGCGGCGAACTGATGATGGGCGAGGTGTACGCCGGCGGCGTCCGGACGGACCTGCACTGGTGGAACCGGTCCGCCGCCGGCGTCGAGGTCGACCTCACCCGGTCGCGGTTCGGCCCGGACGAGCGGGTCGGCCCCGGCCGCCCGGTCGCCCGCCCGCAGCGCCCGGGCCGGCTCCAGGCCCAGTACCAGCTGCTGCGCGGCCGGGTCGTCGCACACCTTGAGGCCGGCCGGGCGGTCGCCGCCGGCCGGCTGCCGGAGCGGGCCTGCGCCTGAGCCGGCACCCTGGTCGGCACCCGAGCCGATTCCCGCACCGCTTCCCGAGCCGCTGCCCGGGCCGCCGCCCGGACGGGACCCGCGACGGGACCCGCGACGGACGGACCGGAACGGCGCGCCCGCCCGCCGGGCCGGTCGTCGCCCGCTGACGTACAGTCGGGCGCATCGTGGCCGGACGACCGGCCCACCGGGCGGCGGCAGGAGTGTGCGATGGGCGGGACGACGGTCGGCTTCGTCGGACTGGGCGCGATGGGCCGGGGCATGGCGGCGAACCTGCTGGGAGCCGGGTACACCGTCCGGGTCTGGAACCGCTCGCCCGGACCGGTGGCCGAGCTGGTCGCCCGGGGCGCGCAGGCGGCCGACGGGCCGGCGGACGTGTTCGCCGCCGGGGTGGTGGTCTCCGTGCTCGCCGACGACACGGCCTTCGAACGGCTGCTGCTCGACCCGGAGCTGCTGGCCGGCGCCGCCGCCGGCGTGCACGTCAACATGGCCACGGTCTCGGTGGCGCTCGCCGAACGGGCCGAGGCCCTGCACACCGAGCACGGCATCGGCTACGTCGCCGCACCCGTGCTCGGCCGGCCACCGGCGGCCGCGGCCGGGACGCTCGACATCCTGACCGCCGGGAGCCCGGACGCGCTGGCGGCGGTCGAGCCGCTGCTGGCCGCGATGGGCCGGCGCACCTGGCACTTCGGCGACCGCCCGGTCCAGGCCAACGCCGCCAAGATCAGCACCAACTTCCTGCTGGCCTGCGCGATCGAGTCGCTGGCGGAGGCGTGCAGCCTGGCCGACGCCAACGGGGTCCGCCCGACCGACCTGGTCGAGATGCTCACCGGCACCCTCTTCCCCGGACCGGCCTACACCGGCTACGGCTCGATGGTGGCCGAACGCCGGTACGAGCCGGCCGGGTTCAGGCTTCCGCTGGGCCTCAAGGACGTCGACCTCGCGCTCACCGCGGGCGCCGCGGCGCACGTCCCGCTGCCGTTCGGCAGCGTGCTGCGGGACGCCTTCCTGGACGCGCTCGCCCACGGGGACGGCGAGAAGGACTGGGCGGCCGTCGCCGCCGTCGCCCGCCGCCGGGCCGGCTTGCCGGCGTAGCGCCGGCCGGCGGACGCCGGGCACGGCCGGGTGCGAACCGGTCGCCGCCACCCGGAACCGGACGGAGGCCGCACGCGTTGGAGCCGTCGGGTTCAAGCCACGGAGGTGTACGACACGGTCCCCACGGGCGTGTTCCGGTCACTTCGTGAGCATCTGACGGAAGGGATCAAAAGCCCTGTCAGGGGGCCGAGTTGGGTCAATTGGGCAGATATCGGGCGGGGTTCGGGACAACACGGCACCCGCCTTTCCGAGTGGCTGGTTCCTTCGGTAGTCTCCGTCGGACTTCCAGCTTCGCGGGGGGAAGGCAGCTCGGACAGCAGCGTCCGCCCGCGCTCCCGGGTCCTGCCCGGACACTCTCGTGAGGTCTCCCGTGTCCATCTCCATACCGCGCAGTCTCGCCCTCGCCGGTGCCACCGCGCTGGCTGCCTCGATGGCCCTGACCGGTGCCCAGGGTGCCGTCGCCGCCGCCACGGGCTCGCCGTCGGCCGCCGCGCCGCAGGCCGCCAAGGCGGCTTCCCGCCAGCTCGACCTGTCGCTGGACGGGGTGCCGAGCACCTTCGTCGCGGGCGGCGAGTCCAAGCAGTTCAGCTTCACCATCGACAACGACACCAAGACGGACTTCGTCTTCTACCCGCTGCTCAAGTTCAAGAACGCCAAGGGCAACCTGCGCGCGGACCAGCTCAAGGTCGAGTACCAGCTGCCCGAGGGCCTGGACAAGACCAAGACGTGGCTGCCCGCCGCCCCCGCCCCGGGCGGCGGTGAGACCGACGACGACGGTGTGCTGTTCCTGCTCAGCAAGCTCGTCAACGGCAACCCGGACTACGAGAACTCGCTGCTCGCCGTCAAGAAGGGCAAGAGCCTCACCCTCACCGTCCGCGTCGCGGTGACCAAGGACGCGCCGCTCGGCACGGCCGGGGTCGTCCCCGTGGTCTTCTCCGCGGCGGCCGAGGGCAACACCCCCATCGGTGAGGGCGAGTTCAGCTGCGACGGCATCCACGGCGAGCGTTTCACCATCGTGCCCGGCGGCAAGCCGAGCCCGACCGCCACGCCGTCCACGACGAAGCCGACCACCCCCAGCACGAGCCCGACGGTGAAGCCGACCGGCAGCCCGTCGGCCACCACGACGCCGACGGGAACCCCCTCGCCGTCCGCCACGGTGACCCCGAGCACCACCCCGAGCGGGACGGCGACCCCGAGCACCACCGCGAGCCCGTCGGCCACGACGACCGCTTCCCCGTCCGCGACCGCGACGCCGTCCACGACGGCCACGCCGTCCGCGAGCACGACGCCGTCCGCGAGCACGACGCCGAGCGCGAGCACCTCGCCGAGCGCCCCCGTCACCACCGCGCCCGCCACGACGGCTCCGGCCACCACGGTTCCGGAGAGCCCCACCCCGGCGCCCAGCGGCTCCGGTACGCGGGAGCCGATCGACTTCCCGGTGAGCATCCCGAAGGTCTCGCCGCCGCCGATCACCCCGGCCGCCGTGGTCAAGGCGAACGCCAACGCGGACAACGCCGAGAAGGCGCTGGCCACCACCGGTGGCGGTGACAACACCACCGCCATCGCGATCGCGGGTGGCGCCGTCCTCGCGGCCGGTGTCGGCACCCTGGTGGTGCTCCGCCGCCGTCGCTCCGCCCAGCAGGGCTGAGCCGCACCGCCGACGCCCGTCGACGACGCGCACAGCTGACGCCCGTCGCTGACGCCCGTCGCTGACGCGTACCGCCCGTGCTCCCGCACCCCGGGGGCACGGGCGGTTTCGTCAGGTCACCTAGGATGGCGGGCCGAGGGGGCGGAACGGCGGACGAGGTGGGTGTGCGGGAACGGGGTTCGGGGCGTCCGGGACGGGCCGGCACGGACTACGGGGCGGCCACCGGCCGGATCGCCGGGTTGCCGGTCCGCCGGCACCACGTCCTGCTGGCCGCCTGGACGGTGCTCTGGTTCCTGCTGGTCGAACCGAGCGGCGGCTTCTCCTGGCACTACCTCCGGCAGGGCGAGGAACTGCTCTTCAGCGACCGGCCCGACGGTGGTCTCTCGCTCTACGCACACCACCCCGAGCTCCAGATCGGCCCGGTCAGCCTGGCCGTGGCACGGCTCTTCGGCCCGTTCCCCGCACACACCGGCGCGGTCCTGGCCGAGGCGGTGATGTCCGGGCTGGGCCTGGCGATGCTGGTCCTGGTCGGCCGCACCGCGGCCCGGCACTACCTGGGCACCGGTACCAACCACCGCCGGCTCCAGCAGCGGCTGCTGATCGCCGGGCTCGCGTTCATCCCGATGTGGGTCGAGGTGTCCGTCCGCTTCGCGCACCTGGACGACGTGCTGGCGCTCTTCTTCACCACCCTCGCGGTGCACGAGCTGAGCCGGGGACGGGCCTGGCTGGTCGGCGTCTTCCTGGCGCTGGCGGTCGACTCCAAGCCGTGGGCGCTGGCGTTCGCGCCGCTGATCCTCGCCCTGCCCCGGCCGGCCTGGCTGCGGACGGCGCTATGGTTCGCCGGGCTGGTGGCCGTCGCCTGGCTGCCGTTCTACCTGGGCGACCTCGACACCATGGCGGCCGCCAAGTTCACCATCCCCAACCAGCCCGCCTCCGCCCTGCGATGGTTCGGGGTGACCGACCCGGCCACCCCGTGGTGGGACCGGCCGGCCCAGTTCGCGCTCGGCCTCACGCTGGGCTGCCTGGCGGTCCGGCGGGGCCGCTGGCCGGCCGTCGTCCTGCTCGGGGCGGACGCCCGGATCCTGCTCGACCCGAGCGTCTACACGTACTACACCGCGTCGATCCTGCTCGGCACCCTGCTCTGGGACACGGTCGGCCAGCAGCGCCTGGTGCCGTGGTGGAGCTGGATCGCGCTGGCCTCGCTGTACGGGGGCACGCTGCTGCTCCCGTCCGACGCGGCACGCGGCCTGGCCAGGCTGGCCTTCGTGGTGGTGTCCGCCGGGTACGTGCTGTTCTGGCCCGACCGGCGACGGCGCGGGCCGCGCGGGCGGTCCGGGCGTAGGGGACCACGGTCCGTTCAGCCGCAACCCGAACGCGAACCGGTGACGGCCTGACCGTCCGCCGCCCGGTGCACCCTGCCGGTCGACAGGGCCGCGAGCGCGAGCCCGGCCGCGGCACCCGCGGTCTGCGCGAGGACGAAGCCAGGGACGGACCCCGGGGCGATGCCGGTCCAGCCGTCGCTGAACGCCCGGCCGAGCGTGACGGCAGGGTTGGCGAAGCCGCCCGAGGAGGTCGCCCAGCAAGCGGCCCCGACCCAGAGCCCGACCGCCGTCGACACCGGTCGCCGACGGCCGCCGCCCGCCGACACGGTCACCACCAGCAGCAACGTTCCGGCGGCCACCGCCTCGCCGAGCAGGAGCGCCCCGCCCCCGCGCGGCACCGCGGACAGTTCGAACAGCGGGTGCCCGAACATCGCGTCGGCCAGTCCCGTCCCCGCGAGCGCGCCGGCGGTCTGCACCGCGGCGTACGCGGTCGCCTCGCGCAGCGGCAGACCGGTGGGTGTCCGTCGCCCGGTCCACCAGCACCCGGCCGTCACCAGTGGATTGAGATGACCGCCGGAGACCGGCCCGAACAGGTCGACCAGCACCGCCAGGGCGGCGGCCGAGGCCCCCACGTTCGCGAGGAACCGCACCCCGGCGTCCGCGGTCAGCGCGTCGGCCCGGAAGCCGGAGCCGACCACGACGGCGGCCAGCACCGCGGTGCCGACCGCCTCCGCGGCCAGCCGGCGGCGCAGGGGCGGAGCGGGAGGGGTGGTCATGCGCCCATGCTGGCCGCCGCCCGCAGGGCCCGGCAATTGGCGGCTCCGTCCAATCCGGACCGGCCACCGGTCCGCCCGCTCGGAGACTCGTCCACGTGGGCCGCGCGCGCCTGGCGTCCACGTGGGCCGTGCGCGCGGGGCGTCCACGCGGGCCGTGCGCGCGGGGCGTGCGCGCGGGGCGTGCGCGCGGGGCGTGCGCGCGTCGCACCCGTGAAACTGGACTTGACCCTCACGCAACGGGAGGAAAGAGAGTGGGGCAGCACGAAGGGAGAACCCGGATGAACGGCGGCGAAGGGCCCGACCGTACGGGGTACGCGGTCGGCGCGGTGGCGAAGTTCGCCAAGGTGACCGTCCGCACCCTGCACCACTACGACGAGATCGGCCTGCTGTCCCCCCGGGGCCGCACCCGGGCCGGCTACCGCCGGTACGACGAGGCCGACCTCGACCGGCTGCAGCGGATCCTGTTCTACCGCGAACTCGGGTTCCCCCTGGAGGAGATCGCGGCCGTCCTGGACGACGGCTCGGTGAGCCCGAGCGAGCACCTGCGGCGCCGGCACCGACTGCTGACCGACCGCATCGCCCGCCTCCAGGAACTGGCCGCGGCCGTCGAACACGCCATGGAGGCAGAGAAGATGGGCATTCAGCTGACCCCGGAGGAGAAGTTCGAGGTCTTCGGCGACTCCTACCGCGAGGAGTGGGAGACCGAGGCCGAGCAGCGCTGGGGCTCCGGTGACGCCTGGGCGGAGTCCCGGCGCCGCACCGGCGGCTACGGCAAGGCCGACTGGGAACGGATCAAGGCCGAGGGGGACGCGCTCAACGCCCGTCTGGCCGAGGCCTTCACCGCCGGTGAACCGGCCGGCGGCGGCCCGGCGGCGGACCTCGCCGAGGCGCACCGGCAGCAGATCACCGACAACTTCTACGCGTGCGGCTACGAGATGCACCGCTGCCTCGCCGAGATGTACGTCGCCGACCCGCGCTTCACCGCCGTCTACGACGGGCTCGCCCCCGGCCTCGCGCAGTGGCTGCACGACGCCATCCTCGCCAACGCGGCCCTCCGCACCGGGACGCAGGCGTGACCCGATGACCGGGCCCCGGCCGTCCTCCGCCACGGGACGCCCGCCGGGGCCCCGGACCCCCCGGGCCCCCCGGGCTCAGGCGCCGCCGTGGCCGAAGGCGCGGCGGTAGGCGGTGGGCGAGGTGCGCATCACCCGGCCGAAGTGGTGCCGGTAGGTGGCGGCACTCTCGAAGCCGACGGCGACGGCGATCTCCTCGACGGTCCCGGCGGGTGCTTCGAGGAGGGGCAGGCTGGCCGCGACGCGCTGGCTGATCACCCAGCGCATCGGGCTGGTGCCGTTGCGGGCGGTGAAGTGCCGCAGGTAGGAGCGGTCGGACATCCCGGCGGCCCGGGCCAGCAGGGTGACGGTCAGCGGCGAGGCGAGGTGGTCCAGCGCCCACTGCATGGAGCGGCCGATCCCGTCGTCCCCCTCCTCGACCGGCCGGACCGCGGCCTCGACGAACTGCGCCTGGCCGCCGTCCCGGTGCGGCGGCACGACGAAGCGGCGGGCCACGCTGTTGGCCACCCGGGCGCCGTGGTCGCGGCGGACCAGGTGCAGGCAGAGGTCGATCCCGGCGGCGCTGCCGGCGCTGGTCAGGACGGAGCCGCTGTCCACGTACAGCACGTCGGGGTTGACCCGGACCGCCGGGTGGCGCTG
This sequence comes from Streptomyces sp. BE303, assembly GCF_036290945.1. Lineage (NCBI taxonomy): Bacteria > Bacillati > Actinomycetota > Actinomycetes > Kitasatosporales > Streptomycetaceae > Streptomyces > Streptomyces sp. BE303. The sequence goes on along the minus strand of NZ_JAQYWZ010000420.1, from coordinate 2,961 downwards.
CTGGAGCAGTTCCGCGTACCGCCAGTGGGTGGTGGCCTCGCGGCCGTCCAGCAGGCCGGCGGCGGCGAGTGCGAAGGCTCCGGAGCAGATGGAGACGATCCGGGCGCCGCGTTCGTGCGCGGTGCGCAGCGCGGCGACGAGGCCGGGGGAGACCCCGCCGGCCTGGCGGCCGGGAGGCGCGCCCACGCCGCCGAAGGCGTTCGGCACGCCGGGCACCACCACCGTGTCGGCGGCGGCGAGTTCGTCCAGGCCGTGTTCGGCGGTGAGGGAGAAGCCGCCGACGGAGCGGAGCGGGGTCCCGGGGCGGTCGGCGCAGACCTTGAGCCCGTACCAGGGGGCGGCGAGCAGCCCGCTCAGCTCCGGCCTGGCGAGCCCGAACACCTCGACCACGACGCCGAGTTCGAACGGTGTCATGCCGTCGAAGGCGTACACGGCGACGTCGTGGACCGGCTCCGGGCGCCGTCCGACGGTGACGGCCACCGGCCCGGTGGTCTGCTGGTCGGCCATGGGGTCCCCTCGGGCGGGCGGCGCGGCTGGCGGGATGTCGGGGAGTGTAGCCGTTTCGGCCGGATCCGATTTCCCGGAACCGGGCAGCAACCCCGGGCGCCCCCACACGTCCATAGGTACGGGGGCGGGGGGAGCCGGAGAACCGGTACTGGCAGTATTCCCGCAGATCACAACCTTGATCACGTGTCATGACGGGGCCGGTTCGCGCCGGGAGCCGTCCTGGGGGAAAGCAGAACGTACATGTCCATGGCCATCGGGCCGATCGCGGGACGGGGTGGGGGGCGGCGTTTCTCCCTCGCCGGGTTGACGGGGCTGCTGTTCGGCGCGCAGGAGGCCGAGGCGCCCGCCGGTCCGGTCGGGGAGCAGGGGCCGGCGCAACGGCGCATGGGCTTCAGGCTGCTCCGCGGAGGGCGGTCGGCGGCCGAGGAGGAACGGCCCACCCTGACCGACCTGTACCACGCGCACCGGCTGGGCCTGGTACGCATGGCGGTGCTGCTGGTGGACCATCAGGACCTGGCGGAGGACGTGGTCCAGGAGGCCTTCACCCAGCTCTACCAGCGGCACGGGGAAACGCTGGACGACCTGGACAACGCGCTCGGGTACCTGCGCACCTCGGTCGTCAACGGCGCCCGGTCGATGCTGCGCCGCCGCAGGACCGCGCGCGAGTACGTTCCCCCGCACGAGGCGGACGCACCGTCGGCGGAGGACCACGCGGTGCTCAACGACGAGCACCGCCGGGTGCTGGTCGCCCTGCAGGAGCTGACCACGCGTCAGCGCGAGGTGCTGGTGCTGCGCTACTGGTCCGACCTCTCGGAGGCACAGATAGCCGAAACCCTGGGACTCTCCCGGGGCGCCGTGAAGTCCACCGCCAGCCGGGCACTGGACGCCCTGGAAAAGCATCTGGAGAAGGTTCGATGACCGACAGGCTTCCCCGCCGTTCCGGCGGCGGCGACGACGGGCCGGACGAGACCCCGGTCGAACGGTTGCTCCGCGAGGCGATGAGTGCCCGCGCGGCGCAGATCGGCGCGCACGACCTCCGTCCGGCGGCGCCCCCGAACCGGCGGGTCCGCCGGCTGCGGCCGGTCTACCTCGCAGCCGTCCCGCTGTTCGCCCTGGCCGCCGCGCTGGCGTTCGGCGTGCTCGGCTTCCGCGGCGACACCGTGGCCAGGCAGCAGGACCCCGGCCCGGCCGCCACCGTGACCGTCACGGAGACGCCGTCACCGGTCCCGACGCCGACCCCGACACCGGAGCCGAGCCCCACGGCGGCTCCGACCGCGGACGCCTCCCCGTCGGCCGACGCGGACGAGGAGGCCGGGCCTGGCGACCGGCCGACCGGCGGCGCGACCGGCGCGCCGCTCGGCGGCCAGGTGCCGCAGAGCACCTCCGGCGGCACCCCGCCGGTCACCAGCACGTCGAGCAGCAGTGCCCCGCCGCAGACGGCGGCCGTTCCGTACACCTTCCGCGGCGTCAAGTTCAAGGTCCCGCCGGGCTGGCGGGTTTCACCGCCCAAGCCGACCGACGACCGGGTCTGCGTGCTCAGTCCGGGGGCGCCGACGAGCGCCCAGCCGGGCTGGTCGCCGGACTCCTGCGAGCCGTACGGCGTCTCCGTCGTGGTGTACGACTCGGCGAGCGAGGTCGAGGGCGCGACCTGGCCCACGACGGCGGACCTCGGCTCGACCTCCGGGTGGGGGCACCAGCCCACGTGCCCGATCTGGGGGAGGCCCTACATCCCCACCGGCCCGTACGCGTCGGTGGGCGCACCGGTCCGGACGAAGGACATCGTGGCCGGCCGGGCGATCGACAAGACGCAGTGGCAGGTGTCCTGCACCAGCGCCGACACGTTCACCGCCCAGCTGTGGGGGCTGTCGGCCGACCAGGTGTTCATCGTGGCCAACGGACTCAAGCCGGAGTACCAGGCGGGCCTGGTGTCGCTCCTGGACACGCTGAACGTCAGCGGGCACCCGGCTCCGGTGCAGGTGCCGCACCAGAACGACGTGAGCGTGAGCGTCGAGGGGATCGGCGTCGGCCAGCAGGTGCCGAACGACGGCAGCGCGGTGCCGGTCACGGTCACGTACAAGAACACCAGCCAGACCGACTACGCGGCGATGGTGCCCTTCGTCTACGCCGAGCCGTACCCGGGGGCGCCCGCCGCGGGGGCGGGCTCCGCCGTGCGCGGCACGGTGGAGCGGCAGGACGGCGCCGGTGCCTGGCAGACGTACGACATCGGGATCACCAAGCCCGCCAGGGACGGGTCCAACGGAATCGTCGCCCTCGCGCCCGGGCAGAGCGTGACGCTGAAGCTCCGGCTGAAGCTGACCCCCCAGGACGGCGCGGGGGTGATGCCGGTGACCTTCACGGCGATGGTGGTGCCCCAGCAGGGGCCGGGGAGCGTCGTGGGCACCCGCACCATCCCGGTGCGGGTGGTCGTGAAGTAGACGACGCAGGGCCGCGGGG
>NZ_JAQYWZ010000419.1:0-4884 GCF_036290945.1 Streptomyces sp. BE303 | reverse complement strand
TGCGGGGACGGCGCGTCGACGTGCAGGGTGCGCGGCAGCACACCGTGCCGGATCGCCAGCACCGACTTGATCACCCCGGCCACGCCGGCCGCCGCCTGGGTGTGCCCGATGTTGGACTTCACCGACCCCAGCCAGAGCGGCCGGTCCTCCGGCCGGCCCTGCCCGTAGGTGGCCAGCAGCGCGTGCGCCTCGATCGGGTCGCCCAGCGTGGTGCCGGTGCCGTGCGCCTCGACGGCGTCGACGTCGGCCGGCTCCAGGCCCGCGCCGGCCAGCGCCGCCCGGATCACCCGCTGCTGCGAGGGACCGCTCGGGGCCGTCAGGCCGTTGGAGGCGCCGTCCTGGTTGACCGCCGAACCGCGCAGCACCGCCAGCACCTCGTGACCCAGCCGCCGCGCGTCCGACAGCCGCTCGACCAGCAGCAGCCCGACCCCCTCGGCCCAGCCGGTGCCGTCGGCCGCCGCCGCGAAGGCCTTGCAGCGGCCGTCGGGCGACATCGCGCGCTGGCGGGAGAACTCGACGAACGTGGTCGGGGTGGTCATCAGCAGCACGCCGCCCGCCACCGCGAGGTCGGACTCGCCGGAGCGCAGCGACTGCGCGGCCAGGTGGAGCGCGACCAGCGAGGAGGAGCAGGCGGTGTCCACCGTGACCGCCGGGCCCTCGAAACCGAAGGTGTAGGAGATCCGGCCGGAGGCGACGCTGCCCGCGTTGCCGATGCCGAGGTAGGCCTCCAGCTCCGCCGGGACCCGCTGGGCAGCGCTCGCGTAGTCGCGGCCGGAGATCCCGGCGAAGACACCGGTGCGGCTGCCGCGCAGGGAGGTGGGGTCGATGCCGGCGCGCTCGAAGACCTCCCAGGTGGTCTCCAGCAGCAGTCGCTGCTGCGGGTCGATCGCGGGTGCCTCCCGCGGCGGGACGCCGAAGAACTCGGCGTCGAACTCGCCGATGCCGTCGAGGAATCCGCCGTGCCGGGCGTAGGACGTGCCGGGCCGGTCGGGGTCGGGCGAGTAGAGGGCGTCGAGGTCCCAGCCGCGGTCGGTCGGGAACCCGGAGAGCGCGTCGACGCCCTCGGAGACCACCCGCCAGAGGTCCTCGGGCGAGCCGACGCCGCCGGGGTAGCGGCAGGCCATGCCGACGATGACGATCGGGTCGTCGTCGACGACGGCCGCACCGGGGGCGGTGACCGCGCCGGGGGCCGTACCGGACCCGCCCTCGGCACCCCACAGCTCCTCGGCCAGCCAGTCGGAGAGCGCGGCGGGCGTCGGGTGGTCGAAGACGACGGTGGCGGGCAGCCGGCGGCCGGTGAGCGCGCCGAGCCGGTTGCGGAACTCGACGGCGGTGAGCGAGTCGAAGCCCTGCTGGCCGAAGGCCTTGGCGGGGTCGACGGCGTCGGCCGAACGGTGCCGCTGGACGACCGCCGCCTCGGCCCGGACGACGCCGAGCAGGCTGCGGCGCCGTTCGGCGGCGGGCAGCGCGCCGAGGCGCGCCAGCACGTCGCTCCCGCCGGCCGCCGCCGGGGCGGCAGCGGCGGCGGCGCGCGGCACCAGTTCGGCGACCAGCGGGTGCGGCCGGTCACGGAACAGCACCGGCCAGTCGACGTCCGCGACGACCAGGTGGCTCTCGCCGTGGTCCAGGGCCTGGCCGAGCAGGGCGACGGCCTGGACGGGCGGCAGCGAGGCGAGGCCGTGCCGGAGCAGCTGCTGCTCGGCGCCGTCGGCGGCGATGCCCGCGCCCGCCCAGTGGCCCCAGGCGATCGAGGTCGCGGGCAGACCGGCGGCGCGCCGCTCGGCGGCCAGCGCGTCGAGGTAGGCGTTGCCGGGCGCGTAGTTGGCCTGACCCGGGATGCCGGCGACACCGGCCAGCGAGGAGAAGAGGACGAAGGCGGACAGGTCGTGGCCGGCCGTCAGCTCGTGCAGCAGCCGGGCGGCGCCCGCCTTGGCGCGCAGGGCGGCGGCGAGCTGCTCGGGCGTGAGCGTGGGGATGAGGCCGTCGTGCAGGGCGGCGGCGGTGTGGACGACGGCGGTGAGCGGCAGGTCCGCGGGGACGGCGTCGAGGACGGCCGTCAGGGCGGCCCGGTCGGCGACGTCGGCGGCGGCGTAGGTCACCCTGGTCCCGAGGGCGGTGAGTTCGGCCTCCAGGGCGGACGCCTCGGGGGCGTCGGCCCCGCGTCGACTGACCAGCAACAGGTGTTCGGCGCCGCGTCCGGCCAGCCAGCGGGCGACGTGTCCGCCGAGGGCGCCGGTGCCGCCGGTGATCAGGGTGGTGCCACGCGGCTTCCACGACCGGTCGGCGGCGTCCTGCGACCCGTCCTGCCCACCGTCCGGGGAGGCCGCCGGAGCGGCGGACAGCGGGGCGGCGGGCAGCGGGGCGGCCTGGACCAGCCGACGGGCGAAGGCCCCGGCCGGCCGGAGCGCCAGCTCGACCTCGCGCTCCGCGGACGCGTCCGTGAGCAGCGCGGCCGCCTGCTGCCAGGTCTGCCGGTCGGGCGCGGCCGGCAGGTCGAGCAGTCCGCCGAAGAGGGCCGGCTGCTCGGCGGCGAGGATCGCGCCGAAGCCCCAGACGAGGGCCTGCTCCGGATCGGTGACCGGGTCGGTGGGGCCGGTGCCGACGGCGCCGCGGGTGAGGTACCAGACCGGCGCGGTCAGGCCCGTCTCGTCCAGGGCCTGGGCGAGCGCGACCTGGGCGGCGTGCGCCCACGGCAGGTCGTCGTGCTCGGGGTGCCGGCCGGGGTGCAGGCCGAGCAGCGAGACGACGCCGGCGACCGGGGGCGTCCCGGAGCCGGCCGGTCCGGCGGATGCTCCGCCGAGCGTCAGGGCGAGCTTCGCGGCGAGCGCGGCCCGGTCGACCCCGCCGACCAGCAGCTCGACGGAGCCGCCGGCCGCGGCGAGCGCCTCGCCGAGCCCCTCGGCCCAGGTGTGTCCGACCGCCTCCTCCGGGACGACGACCAGCCAGCGGCCGTCCGACCGGCCCCCGGCCCGGCCAGCCGGGACGGTGACCGGCCGCCAGGTCAGGCGGTGGCGCCAGCCGTCGGCCGCAGTGGCGGCGCGGCGGCGGTCCCACCAGGAGGCGAGCGCGGGCAGGACGGGGACCAGTCGGTCGCCGTCCACGCCGATCGCCTCGCCGAGCCGGCCGGCGTCCCGTCCGGCGACCAGCTCCCAGAACAGGCTGTCCCCGGCGGCACCGGAACCGGGAGCACCGGCACCGGCGGCGGACAGGTGCTCGGGCGAGCGGCTGGCGTCCAGCCAGTACCGCTGCCGCTGGAACGGGTAGCCCGGCAGGTCGGCGTGGGCGGGGCGGGTGCCGGCGAAGGCGGTCGCCCAGTCCACGGCGACGCCCCGGACGTACAGCTCGGCGACGGAGGAGAGCCAGCGGTCGCGGTTGCCCCGGCCGCGCCGGAGCGAGCCGGTGACGACGGCGTCGGCGACCCCGGCGGCGTCCAGGGTGTCCTCGATCGCGCCGGTGAGCACGGGGTGCGGCGAGACCTCGACGAAGACGGTGTGCCCGGACTCGGCGAGCCGGCGCGTGGCCTGCTCGAAGCGGACGGTGTGGCGCAGGTTCCGGTACCAGTAGCCGGCGTCCAGCCCGGCGGTGTCCTGCCAGTCGCCGGTCACGGTGGAGAGCAGCGGGACGGTGCCGGCGCGCGGGCGGACGTCGGCCAGCAGGGCGAGCAGCTCCTCGCGCAGGGCCTCCGTCTGCACCGAGTGCGAGGCGTAGTCGATGTTGACGGGACGGACGGTGGCGCCGTCGGCGGTGAACGCCTCGGTGAGCTCGGCGAGGGCGTCGAGGTCACCGGAGACCACGGTGGCCTGCGGGCCGTTGACGACGCCGATGGAGAGCCGGCCGGGCCAGGCGGCGATCCGCTGCTCGACCTCGGCGAGCGGGCGGGAGACCGAGACCATGCCGCCCTTGTGCGAGATCCGCGCGAGCAGCTTGGCGCGCAGGGCGACGATCCGGGCGCCGTCCTCCAGGGTGAGCCCGCCGGCGACGTACGCGGCGGCGACCTCGCCCTGGCTGTGGCCGACGACGGCGTCGGGGCGGACGCCGTAGGCCTGCCAGAGTTCGGCGAGCGAGATCATGACGGCCCAGAGCACGGGCTGGACCACGTCCACCCGGTCGGGGTCGGGGCCGTCGGCCGCGCCCCGGACCACGTCGAGCAGCGACCAGTCGGTGTGCGGGGCCAGGGCGTCGGCGCAGCGGGTCAGGGCGTCGGCGAAGACGGGCTCGGTGGCGAGCAGGCCGGCCGCCATGCCGGTCCACTGGGAGCCCTGGCCGGGGAAGACGAAGACGGTGCGGCCCGGGGTGCCGGCCCGGCCGCGGACCACGCCGGGGCCGTCGAGGCCGCGCAGCGCCGCCAGGGTGTCGGCCGTCGGCGCACCGGCCGTCGGGCCGTCGCCCACCGGGGCGACGACGACGGCGCGCTCCTCCAGGGCGGCGCGGCCGGTGGCCAGGGTGTGGGCGGCGGCCACCGCGTCGGGGCCCGGGAGGCCGTCGGTGCGATCACCGGCGAGCCGGCCGGCGATCCGGGCCGCGTGGGCGGTGAGCGCCTCGGGGGTGCGGGCGGACAGGACGTACGGCAGCACGGCCGGGGCGGACGGGGCCGCGGTGTCCGCCGCCTGCTCCGACGCCTCCGGCGCCTGCTCGACGATGACGTGCGCGTTGGTGCCGGAGACGCCGAACGCCGAGACGGCGGCGCGGCGCGGCCGGTCCAGGGCGGGCCACTCCTGCCGCTCGGTGAGCAGCCTGACGGTGCCGTCCGACCAGTCGACGTGCGGGGACGGCGCGTCGACGTGCAGGGTGCGCGGCAGCACACCGTGCCGGATCGCCAGCACCGACTTGATCACCCCGGCCACGCCGGCCGCCGCCTGGGTGTGCCCGATGTTGGACTTCACC
>NZ_JAQYWZ010000418.1:0-23757 GCF_036290945.1 Streptomyces sp. BE303 | reverse complement strand
GCCCGGTCGGGGCGGGCAGGCCGGTCGATCCAGTGGCGGCTGACGAGGAAGGGCGGAGCCTGGCGCACGGCGGCGGCGCAGGCCCGCAGCTCGTGGTCGTCGAGCAGGGGGGACCGCTCCACCAGGGTCCGCAGGCCCGCGGGGTCGGTGGCGAGGACGACGGCGTCGAAGGCCTCGGCGCCGTCGTCGAGGTCGAGGTCGAAGCCGCCGTCGGGACGCGGCGCGACGGCGCGAACGGCGGTGGCGGTGTGCACCTGGACGGACAGTGCGGCCAGCCGGTCGGCGAGCGGGTTCCACAGGGCTTGCGGGAAGGGTTCGTTGACGACGTCGAACAGGAGGCCCTCGGAGGAGCCGAGAAAGTAGATGTGGAACATGAGGGCGAGTTCGGCGGCCGAGAGTGTCTCGGGGGCGCTGAAGAAGCTGCGTGAGAAGACCTCGAAGGCGAGGTGGCGAGCTTTGGGCGGGAAGTTGACGGCCGCGAGGAACTCGGCGGCGCTGGAGGTGTCGAGCGCGTGGTAGACGTCGGGGACGCGGACGTCGAACAGCGGGCGGGCGCGGCGGGCGTCGATGCGCGCCAGGTCGGTCAGCCGGAAGGTGGGGCTTCGCAGGGCGAAGAGGAGGGCGTTCCACGGCGGTGTGCGCGGGAGCCCGGCGAAGCGGTCGGTCCCCCCGGTGCTGCTGTGCAGCGGGTAGTCGGGTAGGGCGGTGAGGAAGCCGAGAGCGGGGTCGATCCGGCGCAGGAGGGCGCGGAGGTTGTAGTACTGACGGAAGAAGGCGTGGAACCCGCGGTTTATCGTGACGGTGGTGCCGTCGGCGAGGGTGGTGTCCCAGCCTGCGAGTCTGCCGCCGAGGTGCGGGCCGCGTTCGTAGAGGTTGACGGCGATGCCGCGCTCGGCGAGTGCGACGGCGGCTGTCAGGCCCGCGATGCCGCCTCCGACGACGGCGGCGCGCGGCGGCGGGGATCCCGCGCGGGTCGCGCCGTGGTGGGCGGGCCACAGGACGGCGCGGGTGTCGCGGGCGCCGGGCGGCAGGGATCTGCGGGTCACGGGTGCTCCGGTGGCCGGACGGCGGTCAGGGTGTGGACGACGCCGGCCTGCCACCCGGTGGCCGGGTGGACCCGGACGTCGGTGAATCCCGCGCGCTCGATCCGGGCCGCCAGTGCGTGCGCGGTGTCGAATCCGAGCACGCTGCGGCGCAGGTGGCGGTAGAGCGTCGGTCCGCCCGCCCCGACCGTGCCGAGGGGGATGACGATGCCCCAGCACAGGGCGTTCCAGAGGGCCCGGTCGATGGTGCGTCCGCGCAGGGTGTAGTCGTGGACGACGAGGGGGCCGCCGGGGCGCAGGACCTGGCGGATGCGGTCCAGCACGTGGTCGGGGTCGGCGGTGTTGCGCAGGAGGTAGGCGGCGAGGACGGCGTCGTAGGGGCCCTGCACCGGTGGCCGCCCGAGGTCCTCGGCCCGGGCCTCGACGAATTCGACCCGCGGGGGCCAGGGTTTCGCGCGGGCGTGCTCCAGCATGCCGGCGGACGCGTCCGCGGCGGTGACGACGGCGCCTGGGTCTGCTGTGGTGACGGCCAGGGTGGAAGCGCCGGTGCCGCAGCCGAGGTCCAGGATGCGTCGGGGGGTTGCGCCGGCCGGTCCCAGGAGTGCTGCGGCCGAGGCGAGTTGGCGGTGGTAGCCGGGGCTGAGGGCGGTGAGGCGGTCGTAGTTCCCGCAGGCGCGGTTGAAGGCGTCGTTCAGCGCGGGGCCGTGCAGGACGGTCATCGGTGCTCCGGGGCGTGGGCGGCGGGCCCTCGGCGGGCGCGGTGGAGCGCGATGTCCAGGCAGGAGCGCAGCATCGGTGCGAGCGGGCTGTGCAGGCCGATGGCGAGTTCCTGGCGGGCGGTCGAGGCGCCGTCGAGGAAGCGCAGCACGGTCTCGGCGGGGTTGGCGCGGAAGAGTGTGGTGAAGAAGTCGGGGCCGATGCGGCCCTGGTCGAGGGCGCGGAGGAGCACGGCGTCCAGGGCCAGGTGGCGGCGCGGGTGGGGGCGCGGTGGTACGGGTGGCTTTCCGTCGAGCAGGTACCGTGCCGCGGCGTCTGCCTGGCGCCGGCTGGCGGCGAAGCTGTATCCGGTCGAGGGCCGGGTGGCGCCGCCGCTGGTGCCGATCCTGATGTGGTGGGGGCTTTCGCGGCGGGGGTAGGTGGCGTCCGTCATCGGGACGACGCCGTGTTCGACGGCGTCGATCCGGTAGCCGGTGGTGCCGATCCGGTCGCGCAGGTAGCCGCGCAGGGCCGGGTCGTAGGCGGGCTCGGGCCAGGTGCGCCGACTGAAGACGGTGTACTCGACCAGGGCGCGGCACTCGTCCAGCGGCAGGATGTAGCCGAAGGCGAGCCCTGCGGCCGGCTGGGGGACGCGGAAGTCCATCAGCAGGGGGACGTACGGGTCGAAGGCGGGCCGGTCGGTGGTGACGAACCAGCCCCGGAAGTGCTGGAGCAGGGCGGTCCGCGCATTCGGCCGCGGTGGTCTGGGCCGTGAGTCGAGGACCCAGCGGGCGCGCAGGGTGCGGGTGGCGGCGCCGGTGTCGACGGGGACGAGAATGCGGGCGGGCGTGTCGAAGACCTCCCCGGCGACCCCGGTGACGTGCCGGAAGTTGGGGCAGCGGTCCAGGCGCCGGTGGACGGCTCGGCGGAAGGTCTCGGAGTCGAGCATCTTGTAGCGCTGGCGTCCCAGGGCGTGCCGGGTGAGTGTGCCGTCGGTGGAGCAGAGGGCTGCGCTGTCCCAACTGGCGGTCAGCAGGCCGTCGTAGGGGCCGCCCGCCGGTTCCCAGAAGCACCAGGTGCGCGGGGCCGGGCGACGGCTGTCCCCGTCGGAGGGTTCGACGAGTGCGACGGTGGGTGCGGCCGGGCCTGCGGTGGCGAGCCGGTGGGCGAAGGTGAGGCCGGCCGCTCCGGCACCGATGACGACGATGTCGACGTTGTCCGGCCCGCTCACCGGGGGTCCGTCCGGGTGCGCAGCAGGTGGCGTCGTTCGGCGTAGGCGATGTCGTCGCGCCACAGACGGGCCGCGGTGCGGCGGACGGCCGGGCGGACGAGGGGGGCGAGGGCGCGGGCGAGGGCGAATCCGCGTCGGCCGGAGGCGGCCACGACGGCTTCGGTGACGATGCTGCGGGCCGGTCGGTCCGGGCCGCGCAGGGGAGTGGCGTGCGTCTCCACGACGCTGCCGGTTCCTTCGCCGCTGATGATCTCCATGACGACGGTGCGCGGTCCCGGGGCGGTGAATGCGGCGGTGACGGGGACGGCGAGGCGCCGGCCCAGACGGAATTCCACCTCGACGAGGAAGCGGTCCGTGTCGGCGGGGGTGTCGCGGGGCAGGTCGGCGGGCGGGCTCTCGCTGACCCGCAGGGCGCCGAACGCGTAGGGGTGGAACCAGGCGCCGTGCCAGGGGTCGAGTCGGTTGGCGAGGATGTCGCGGGGTTCGCACCTGCCGGCGACGCAGGTGACGGCGGTGAGCGCCGTCCGCGGGTCGGGGCGGCGGGTGCGTGGCGGAAGGGGTGTGGGGTCCTCCCCGCCGATGCCGTCCAGGCGCACCCACAGGAGCGCGCCGTCGTCGTGGCAGGGATGGGTGCGCCAGGCCGGTGTGCCGGCCGGTCCGAGCCGCATCCCGTGCCAGTGGCAGACGAGGTCGGCGCCGTCCACGGGGCCGCCGCACAGGGGTGCTCCGAGGTGGGGGCAGGCGCCGGGCCCGGCGTGGACGTCACCGCCGGTTGCGCGCCATACGACGAGTTCGCGGCCGGCCACGTACCGGGCCGCCGACCGGCCCGGCCGAAGGGTGCTGCTCGCCCCGAGGACGTACCAGTTGCCGGTGGGGCGGGCGCTCGCGCGGACGACGGCCGCCTGGATGACCGCAGGGCGGGCCTGCTCCCAGGTGGGACTCTGGTCGAGCCAGCGTTCGCGTCGGCGCCTGCGCACGGGGAGGAGGCCGGTCGGGGGCGGGCGGTGCTCGGTCACGGGGTCGTCTTTCCTCCGGGGGAGTGGTGCGGTGTTCGGTGCCGTGCCGGGGCTCGGGCCGCGGCCGCGTACCAGGGGGCCGTTCCCGCGGTCCCCGCCCATCAGCGGCCCCCGCGCCGTGCGGCCGCTGCGCCGAACCGTGCGACCGCGGCCCCGGCCGCACCGCGGGCCGCCACGGCCGCGCGGCGGCCGCGCGACACGCAGACCCGCCGATGGAGGACCACCTCGACCCCGTGGCGTTCGACCTCGTCGAGGATCCGGCGGTAGAGCACCAGGGCCGCCGCCACACACGGGCGGGAGGCGGGGGCCAGTATCGGCACGCCCAGGGAGGCGTACCGGTAGAGGCCCCGGGTGTGCGCGATGCGCTCGCGCAGGGCGGCGGCCACCCGTGTGCTGCCGCGCCCGGTCCGTCGGCACCACATCAGCAGGTCGCGGTCGACCCCGTGCGACGCCAGTTGGTCGGCGGGCAGGTAGATCCGGCCGCGGTCGAGGTCCTCGCCGACGTCGCGGATGAAGTTGGTGATCTGGAAGGCCGTCCCCAGCCCGGCGGCGTGCGGCGCCGCCCGCTCCTGGGGGCCGACCGTGCGGAGGACCGGCAGGCACTGCAGGCCGATCACGGCCGCCGATCCGTGGACGTACGTCATCAGTTCCTGGAAGGTCGGGTACTCCTCGACGTGGAGGTCCATCCGCATGGAGGCGAGGAAGTCCGTGAAGTGCCGCCGCCCGATGCCGTAGCGGCGGGCCGTGTCGACCACGGCGTCGACCACGGGGTGCCCCCCTCGGCCGTCCTGCCACGCCGTGCCGAATCGGCGCTCCAGTTCGTCGAGCGCGGCGGCGCGCGCCGTGAGGCCCCCGGGGACTCCCGGATCGTCGACGATGTCGTCGGCCCAGCGGGCGAACCCGTACAGGGCGTGCACGGCGGGCCGCTGCGCGGGTGACAGCAGCCGGGTCGCCAGGAAGTAGGTCCTGCCGTGACGGGCGTTCAACCGTCGGCACTCCTCGTAGGCCAGCCGCAGGTCCCGGTCCGACACCCCCGCCCTGTCCAGTTCCCGGGCGCTCACCGGCCGCCGCCCGTCGCCGCGGCGCGCGCGGACAGGCCGGCGCGCCCGCGCGGAACACCCGTGACCCGGGCGGCGGCCAGCTTCCCGGACAGCAGCACCGTCGGTACCCCCACGCCCGGTGTGGTCCCGCAGCCGGCCAGCACCACGTTCTCCTCCCCCGCGACGAGGTTGCGCGGCCGGAACGGCCCGGTCTGACGGAGGGTGTGCGCGGCTGAGAAGGGCGTCCCGGCGGCGAGGCCCGACCGCTGCCAGTCCGCAGGCGTCACCAGCCGTTCGTACTCGATGGCGTCCCCGAAGCCGTCCATGCCACGCCTCTCCAGCTCCGCGACCACCTGGTCCCGGTAGCGCGGTGCGATCCGGTGCCAGTCCATCGGGCCCTGCTCCAGGTTCGGGCAGGGCGCCAGCACGTAGTGCAGGTGGCGCCCGGGCGGAGCCAGCGACGGATCCGTCACCGTCGGGTTGGTGATCAGCAGCGAGGGGTCGCTCATCAGCCGTCCCGTCCGGGTCAGTTCCGTGAACGTCGAGCGCCAGGCCCGGCCGAACGACAGGGTGTGGTGCGCCGACTGCTCCCACCGCCGGTCGGTCCCCGCGTGCAGCACGAACGCCGACGGTGCCCACCGCAGACGGGCCACCCGCCGCGGCGCCCGGCCCAGCAGCCGGTAGGCAGCGGGCAGGTCGACCGTGAGCACCAGCGCGTCGCAGGCGATCCGCTCGCCCGTGACCGTCCTGACCGCCGTCACCCGCCCCGACGGGCCGCGCTCCAGCAGGCCGACCCCGTCCCCGTAGCGCAGCCGCGCGCCGGCCGCCGCCGCGGTGTGCGCCATGGCCTGCGCGACGCTGTGCATGCCGCCGCGCGGGAAGTGGACCCCCGCCACCGTGTCCATGTACGCGATGACGGCATACGCCGCGAGAGCCCGGCCCGGTGCCACCCCCGCGTACAGCGACTGGAAGGAGAACACCCGCTGCAGCCGCTCGTCGTGCAGGAACGACGCGACCTTCGGCCCGAGCCGGCCGAAGCCGCCCAGTGCCGCCAGGCGCGCCAGGTCCGCGCCGAGCAGGTCCAGCGGGGAGTCGAAGTTGGCGTCGATGAAGCTGCGCATCTGCACCCGGTAGAGGTCCTCCATCCACCGGCGCAGCCGGCGGTACCCCAGGACCTCCCGCTCGCCGGCGAACCTCCGTACCTGCTCCTCCATCAACTCCGGTTCGCTGTGGACGTCGAGGGTGGAGCCGTCCGCGAACGCCGCCCGGTAGGCGGGACTGAGCGGCACCAGCTCGATCCGCTCCGCCAACGACCCGCCCGCCGCCGACAACGCCTCGTCCAGGATCTCGGGCATGGTCAGCACCGTGGGGCCGGTGTCGATGCGGTAGCCGCCCGCGTCGAGCCGCCCGGCCCTCCCGCCCGGCCCGCCGTCGCGTTCGACGACGGTCACCCGCCGCCCGGCGCCGAGCAGGTGCAGCGCCGCGGACAGTCCCGACAGTCCCGCGCCCACGACGACGACATGGTCGGTGCGGCCCGTCACGGTGCCCATCGCGCCCCTCCCTCCGTTCGGGAACCGACGCCGACCAGTGGGCGCCTGCGCCGCGCCGCCGCGTCGATCAGGTCGTCGTGGACGACGGCGCACGCCTGGACCGGTTCCGTCGACGTCGCCGGCCGGACCATCACTCCCCTGTCGGGGCCTCTGCCGGTCGCACCGACGGCCCGCCCCCCGGACCGGACCAGCCGGGCCCGGGTCCGCCTGCCGCCGCGCGGCGCGAACCCCCCGACGTGGTCGGAGCAGGCCCGGCCGGACCCGGATCCGCGGGCGGTGTTCGGAGAGCGCCCGCAGCCCGGCGCAGCCGTGAGGACGACCCGCAGTCCCGCCCCGAACCCGACCGCACTGCTGTCGGGCCGGTCGTAGGCGCCAGCTGGTCCGCCCGTCTGTCGCACCCGGCCGCTCTCCGTCCTCGTCGTGGGCGAGGCCGGACGTCTGAACGCGGCCCTCGACTGCCAGTGTCCGGAGCTTCGCGGCCACGCCCCGGCGCCACACGCATCGCGTGCACCGGTCCACCCGTCCGGCCCCGGCCGGAGGCGCGGACCGCTCCGTGCATCCGGCCGGCCCGCCGAGCCGCCCGACCCTCACAGCCGCGGCGTGCGGCAACGGCCGCGCTCCGCCGCGAACGGGGGGTGTCGAGCGGCACATCGGACGGCGCCGCAGCCGAGGTGAGGCGGCAGACCTCCGTCGATACGGACGTTCAGGCGCCGGCCGTGTGATTCCGGCGCCCCAGGCTGGGCACCCGCCGAGCATGGACGGATCCACGCAGCCGTTGCACGACGCCCGACCCCGCCGCCCCGGGGTGCGCGGCCCGAGCAGGGCGCGCGCCGCCGAACCCGACGGTGGAGCGCCCTCGGTGAGCAGCGCCACGGTGGAGGCGCTGGGGGTCCTCTCGAAGGCGCTGGAATGCACCGAGCAGGCCCGCGGCCACCTGTACGCGGTCCACCAGATGACCGGCGCCGCCGACCGGATGCTCACCGACGGGGTGCGCATGCTGCGCGAGGCCGGGCACAGCGCCCACGCCGACCTGGTGGAACGCGAGCTCGTCGGCCGCGACGTCCTACCGGGCATGTGGACCTTCCAGGTCGTCGAAGCCTACGACCGGACCTACTACGACGTGTTCACCGCCGTCGAGGAAGAGGTCCGCCACGACCTCGCCGCCGGCCGCCGCCATCTCGCCGAGGCCCGGATGCGGCAGGACCGCCACACCCTGCGCCACGAGAACGGCGAGTCCTAGCCACACCCGGCCCGCAGCGGCGCGGCACCCGCCATGAGGGTCCGGCTCCCCCCGGGCGGGGCGATGGCAGCGACCTCGTTCGGCGTCCGGCACCCGCAGACCTTCGAGGCCGCCGTCCCGACCGACGGCCACGTCCAACGCTGCCGCATCGGTGACCGTGCGGACGGCGCCGACGACGCTGCGGCCGGCGCCAGGGCGGCGGCGGAGGGCACGACCCTGGCCGTTGCTGACGCCGGTGCTCGGCATGGTCCTCGCCGTGTGGGTCACGCCTGCTCGTCCTTGTACAGGACGAGGTGCTCGTGGAAGAGCACACCGTCGGGGGCCAGGGCGGGGCGTGCCCGGGTGCGGCGCACCCAGGCACGCGGGGAGGGGAGCGGCTTAGCCTGCTGGGGTGACCAGCAACGATGTCGGGGACTTCCTGCGCGCCCACCGCGCCCGCCTGCGGCCCGACGACGTCGGGCTCGCCTCCTACGGCGCGCGCCGGGTGGAGGGGCTGCGGCGGGAGGAGGTCGCCGTCTCGGCCGGGATGAACAGCGACTACTACGCCCGTCTCGAACAGAGCCGCGAGCGCAGCCCCTCCTCCCAGATCCTGGAGTCCATCAGCGGCGCGCTACGGATGGACGACCAGGCGCGGGAGCACATGTTCCGGCTGGCCGGCACCACGCCGGACGGTGAACGCCCTCAGCCACGGGGGGCGGTGAGCCCCGCGCTGCGGCAGCTGCTGGACGGGCACCCGGGCGCCCCGGCGTTCGTCCTGAACCCGGCCGGCGGCTTCCTGGCCTCCAACGCGCTCGCCGACGCCCTGTTCTCACCGTTCGGGCGCGTGGACAACATGGCCCGCATGACGTTCCTCGACCCGGCAGCCCGGAGTTTCTTCACAGTGGGGGCGGGCGGCCGAGGCGGTCGTGGCCGCGCTGCGCCACGCCACCGGCCTGGACCCGCACTACCGGCGCCTGCACGATCTCGTCGCAGCCTTGGCCGCGGAGAGCGAGGAGTTCGCCGCCCTGTGGGCCTCGCACACCGTGTACGGCAAGACCCGGGACGGCAAGGAGCTGTTGCACCCTGCCGTCGGCCCCCTCGACCTCACGTACCAGACCTTCGACGTCCGCGGCGCCCCGGGCCAGCAGCTGGTGATGTACCACGCCGAACCCGGCAGCCCCAGCGCCCACGCACTGGCCCTGCTGGGCAGCCTCCACGCGACCCCGGTGTCGGGGTCCATGGTGACGATGGTCGCGCCGGTGAACAGGATGCGCCGCTTCAGGTCGGCGGATCGGCGCTGGAGCTGTTCGAGAACGGCAGGGCTGTTGGTACCGGAGGCGGTCAAGGGGAAGTCCTGTTCGTCATGCCGGGGCGACGGGCCCAGCAGGGTGAGCGAAACCCCAGCTTCGGACCGGCCGACTGCGGCAACGAGGCCGCCGTCTGCCCAGGTGCAGCACACCCGGCCTCACCTCACCCCTGCGCCCCGCGACGTGCGGAAGCCACCTGACCGCCCTCGTGCTCAGGAACCGGAAGCCGGTCAGCCGGGCCCGCCTGCTCAGCAACGCCGTCGCCAACTCCGTTACCTGGACCGACGACCAGGCCACCGCGGGACAGGGGCGGACACACAGCCGGGCCACACCCCATCCCTCGGGGAGCGCGGCCCAGCCGCGTGCTTGCCGCAGCGTCCCGAAGATCAGGGCAGGACGCCGGTCGGCTGCGGGGGTCCAGAGGCTGTCGCCGCCCCGCACGAGCGACGATAGGCGCGCGTATCGCGGGGGCGCACGGGCCGTCCGGGGTCCGGGCGGTAACCTCGCGCCGCGTGGCGGCCCCATGACCAGCGGATTCGCCCACCCCGCCGTCCGGGCCGCGCGCGGCGGGAGCGGCAGGGACCGGGAACCAGGCAGGGACCGCCCGTGGTGCTGTCGATCCGACCCGGGCGGCCGGACGTGGCCCGGCCCACACAGTGCTCATTGCCCAGTTCAGCCGGGCACGGACCGGGCGGACCAGGAGGCGCCCCGGTCAGGCCGGCCTCCCGCACGGTGCGCACATTCGAGAGGAACCGCCGGACGGACAGGATGAGCGAACGAACACGCCGGATCGTCGCGACGCCGGGCGTCCTCGGCGGCGTCGCCTGCGCCGCCGCCGCAGCGGTCGCCGGCCTGTTCGTCCTGCTCACCGCGGTGCAGTTCGACTCCTGCGACGGTCCCGCGATCATGCCGGAGGAGTGGTTCCGCGAGCCGGCCGGTCGGACAGCCGAAGCCGGTGCCGGCCGTGTTCGCCGGAATCGCGGAGACCAGGTCACCGGGGAGGAGGGCCGGTTCGGTCCGGTCGGCAGTAGCGGTGGACGAGTTCGGCATGGCCCGGGAAGCGGGTCACGAGGTCGTGGGCCCGGCCGAGGGTCATGTCGGCGTAGTCGAACCCGGGCACGACGGCCTCGCTGATCAGGGCGTGGTCCCCGGCGGTGAGGTGGGAGGCCTTCCACACACCTCCCGGCACGGCGAGGGTGAGGAGGTGCCCCCGGCCGGGGTCCTGGCCGAGGACGGCGGTGGTGTGGCGGCCGTCCGGATGGAGCAGGTGGTAGGTGACCGGTTCGCCGTGATGGTGGAAGTGCAGGATGTCGGACTTGTTCAGGTGCCAGTGTCCGACCGGCGACCAGTGGGTGAGCAGGTAGTGGATGGAGGTCACCGTGTAGCGGTCGCCGCCGGGTGCCGGGACCTGGGGGCGGTGGTCCGCCTGGAAGGTCCGCCGGAAGTACCCGCCCTCCACGTGGGCTTCCAGGCCGAGGGCGTCGATCCAATGGTGTGCCGTGAACACCGGCTCCTCCTGCGGTCGTCCTGTGCGGCTTAGGCATGCCCGAAATCCGATCGATCACACGTTCGGGAAGTGGCAGACCGGTAGTCAACTCACGCTTCGCCTGTGGGATCAACGGTCAGGCGGCCAGGCGGCGCGGCCGGCGTGGAAATCGTGGACCTCCTCGATGACGCGGTCGGCCTGGTGGTCGGGGCCTCCGAGGTTCTTGCGGGTGGCAACGGCGGGGAGGGCGTGTATGTCGGCCGTCAGCCCGTCCATGTGGACGATCACGCTTCACGTACGCCCGGCGGAATCCACACCTGCGGGCGCGAGGTCGAGGCATTAGGGCTTTTTTGGTCGTTTCGAGTATTCTTTTCAGTCTTTGCGATCATTTGAGGTTTCCTAGGAGGAATTTTCATGGCCATCGGTCAACCGCCGGTTCCGGCGGTGTTGCCGGCGATACCCCGGCGGGAGCGGTACAGGACGCTGGGCGGTTCCTTCCTGGTGCTGGCCCTCGTGTTCGCCTATGTGGGGTTCTGGACGATCTGGGACGAGCACACCTCCGGCAAGGAGGAGGTGCGGCCCGGCACGGTGATCACCGTCTCCGACCACGTCTCCTTCGTTCCGGCGGGCGGCTGGTCGCTGGAGCGCGCCGAGACCACCCCGGGGCAGCGTGCGGTGGTGACCGGCAAGTCCAGTGCGTTCGTCGTCTCGACGGCGGAGTGGATGGGCACCCTGGAGGAGCAGACCGCCAGGGAGAAGAAGATCCTCCGAGCCGACGGAAAGGTCCACCTGTACGGCAACGACCAGTCCTTCCACACCGGCAACGGCCTGACCGGTGTGAAGTTCTCCTACTTCACCTCCGGCATCGAGGGCACCATGTGGATCGCCTACGACCCCGGAGCGAAGACCGTGGTCACCCTCAACGGGCAGAGCGCATCCGGCACGCTGCCCGCCGCGGCGGGCGAGTTCCAGCAGATGGTCGACAGCGTCACGACAGGGGACCGGGCATGAGCACACTGCACCAGCCGTTCACCCCGCACCGCCGACTGAGCGCCGCGGCCCTGGTCGACGAACGCGCCCCACTCGGCGTGGACGGGTTCTTCCAGCCCCGCCGCGCCGCCTTCTGGCTCTACGTGTTCTTCCTCGCCAACGGCGTCTTCTCGATGGTGTCCAACTTCACCCTCGGATTCCGCATCGTGCCGGCGGCCGTGGTGTTCGCCACCCTGCTCTGGACGCTGTACGCGGTCCCGTTCCTGCTCTTCTTCCGCTCGCTCGACCTCTTCGAGCAGCACCCTCCGCTCGGCTTCGCCATGGCCTTCGGCTGGGGCGGCTTCGCGGCCTGCTACCTGGCACTCCCGGTCAACTCCGCCGTCCAGTCGCTGTCCGCCAAGCTCTTCGGCCCGCAGTTCACCGCCGAGTGGGGCCCCGCGCTGGCCGGGCCGATCAACGAGGAACTCCTCAAGCTGCTCGGCGTCGTCGTACTGATCATGATCGCCCGGACCCAGTTCCGCACGATCCTGTCCGTCGTGGCCGTCGGCGCGATGATCGGCCTGGGCTTCCAGATCGTGGAGGACCTCCTCTACTCGGTCAACACCGCGATCCAGTTCCCCTACGCCAACCAGATCGCCCCGGTCGGGCTGATGTTCCTGGTACGCGGCGTGATCACCGGCATCTGGAGCCACGCCCTCTACACCTCGGTCGCCGCCTTCGGCATCGGATACTTCGTCACCCGCCGCCACGAACCCCTGGTCCGGCGCACCGCCGTCGCCGTCGGCGCGTTCGCCCTGGCCTGGTCCATGCACTTCTTCTGGAATTCCCCCTGGCTGCAGGACATCGGAGGCGGTGGCGTGGGCGGCATCGTCGTCCTCTCGCTGGTCAAGGGCCTGCCGATCCTCGCCGTCGGCTACCTGCTGTGGAAGCTTGCCGGACGCGAGGAGGGCACCCAGATCCGCACTGTCGCCGACCACTACCTCGACGACGACCTCATGACCCCCGAGGAACGCGACGCCCTCGGGTCCCTGCACGCACGCCGCCACCTGCGCAGGCACATGAAGAAGATCCACGGCCGCAAGGCCGCCCGCACCCTCCACCGGCTCCAGCGCGCCCAGCTTCACCTGATCCGCGTCTGCGAGGAGAACGGCACCGGCCTCCCCGCCGCCCGCGCCGCCCAGGACGTCACCTCCCTGCGCGCCGACCTCGCCGCCACCACCCACACGCCCGCCACGACCGGGGCAGCCGCGGCCCCGAACGCCGGGTAGTCCCCCGGCGCCGGCCTCCCTCAAGGACATGGTCAGGACACGGCGATCACGCCCCTCCCGGCAGGCCCGTTCCGGTGTTCGTGAGAAGTCCGATCAGGCCTCACGCCCCCGGCGGCAGCGGACACACGCGGTGCCCGGACCGCCGCCACCACCGACCCGGAACACCGCTGCCGCCGGTCGCCCCGCCATGGCGCCGGGGCGCGGGCGCCGGTCCGTCTCCGTCCGGACCGGAGACTACCTTCCTCTCGAACACCGACAAATCTATGTTGGCCAGAGTAGACATTGCCAGGGGACGTGGCTAGTGTTTCTCTCGTAGACAGCAGTCAGCGGGACCCTCCAGGCACGAACTGGCGGGAAGCAGTACGGAAGTTCACAGGTCGGAACGGTTGCGGGGCCCTGAAGCCAAGGACAGCGGAGTACGGCGACAGGACCGGTGACCGGGCCGGGTGGCCCGCAGTGATCAGGGGCCATCACCCAGCGGTACCGCAGGAGAAGCATGCGCAGGACGAGCAGGTGAAATCGAGTCGCAGTCACCCGTGGTTGCGGGACGCAGTACCCCAGTAAAGGCGCCGGGCTGCGGGCGCGCGTGCTGGGTGGTCCGGGCAGTGGGGTTCCAAGCCAAGCGGTACGAGCAGGGCAGGCGAGGGGCCGGCTGCCGGAGAAGGTGGGCCGGTACGGCCGCCGGAGCAGGACCGACGCAGTTCGCAGATTGTCCGGTGAAGTAGAGGAAGAGACGGAGGGCGCACACGCCATCAGGATCGCCCGACCCGTGAGATGAGTTTTCTCGTCCGGGCGGACACCGCAGACCCCTCAACGTACGAAGGACGGTGGTTTCCGGTCACGCATACGCGATCCCCGCAGTGCTCCTCCCCCGAGGAGCCGCGGACACAAGGACCGGCCCAGGGCCGGTAGATGGTCAGCTGTTTCCCCTTCGGGGCCCCGGAGCGCAAGTCGGCACCGGGGCCCCTCCCGCGCCCCCGACCCCCAGGACCCACACCCTCCCCACGCCCCTCCCCGTCCGGTGTGTGAACAACCACCAGGCCATCGTGTACTTCTGCGACACCACCACCGAGACCGGCCCGGCACGGCTCTCCGTAGTTCTCTACTGAGCCGCCGGAACGCACTGATGGTGGGCCGCACGGCCGGCGGCCCACCATCGTTCGAGAAGGTGGACAGCTCCCGGCTCACCGGGGTGCGAGTCACGATCGAGGCCGCCGCGAGTGCCGTGACGTTCGGGCCCGCCTTCGATCACTCCTCCCTTGCCCGGGTGGTCGTCAGCTCCCGGTGGCCCGGCTCCAGGCGTCCGTGTAGCTCTTGAGGTTGGTGTCGATGTCCTTCCAGTCGGGCGTGAAGATGTCGACGTCCTTCAGCAGTGCGGCGAGCCTGGCCGCGTCGTCCCCGGTCGCCGGAACGTCGCTGCGGGCCGGGAAGCCGCCGGCGACCGCACTCACCTGCTTCTGCACCGACTCGGTCAGCAGGAAGTCGAGCAGCATCCGGCCGGCGGCGGGGTGCGGGGCCGACTTCACCAGGCCGCCCGCGTAGGGCAGGGCGAAGGTCGAGGGCTTGCCGTCGGGACCTGCCAGGAAGAAGACGCCCTGGTTCGGCATCGACTTCGTGTCGGCGTAGTTCATCTGTACGTCGCCGTTGGCGACCAGCAGCTCCCCCTTGTCGACCTTGGCCGCCAGCGCGCCGGTCGACTTGGAGGGCCCCACGTTGTTCTTCTGGAGCTTCCGCAGGAAGTCGGCGGCCTCCCGGATGCCTCCGAAGTCGTGCATGGCCTTGATCAGCACGGCGGTTCCGTCACCTGCCACGCCGGGTGTCGAGTACTGGAGCTTGCCGTGGAACCTGGCGTCCAGCAGGTCGTTCCAGCTCTTGGGGGGCTCGGGCAGTTGCCTGGTGTTGTGGATGAAGCAGAGGTAGTTGTTGACCACCGTGGTCCAGGCGCCGTCGGCGTCCTTGTCGGCCGCGGGGACTTGGTCGGCCCCTGGCGGCCGGTAGGGGGTGATCAGGCCCTTGCCGACGGCCTGCTGGATGAACGGCGGCACCGTGACGATCACGTCCGCCTGGGTGTTGGACCTCTCCCGGAGCAGTCGCTGGACGATCTCGCCCGAGCCGCCCTCGACGTAGGTGACCCTGACGCCGGTCTTCGCGGTGAAGTCCTTGAACACCTTGTCGTAGAAGCCGCTGCCGTCGCCGGACTTGAGGCCGTCGGCACTGTAGACAGTGACCTCCGTGGAGCCCTGGCCGGCGGACGGGCCGCCGCCCGCGCACGCGGCCGACGATCCGGTGAGGGCCAGCACCACCGTGGCCGAGAGGACCGTTCTACGGAGTTCCTTCATGGCTTGTGACTCCTTGGGGTACGCGGCCGCACGGGGCCGTGGCGAGTCGGAGCAGGGAAGAGCAGCAGGGTGGAACAAGGGAGGGGCAGCGGGGTGGACAGGGCGTCAGCGGTACGGGGCCTTGGTCCGGAGCCGGGAGGAGCCGATCAGCACCACCAGCGTGCTGACCAGGAGGACCACGGCGAGGGCGGCGCCCGTGAAGACCGCGCCCCGGTCGGTGGCGGCGAAGATCCGTACCGGCAGTGGGAGCCAGCCCGGTGGGTACAGCATCATCGTGACGCTGAGCTCGCCCATCGAGAGGGCGAAGCACAGGCCGAACGCGGCGTTCAGCGAGGGCAGCAGGAGCGGGACGGTGATCCGCCGCAGCACGCGGGCGGGCCGGGCCCCGAGCCCGGCGGCGGCCTGTTCGAGGGCCGGGTCCAGCCGCGACGCGGCAGCCGCGACGGACTGGTAGGCGAAGGCGGTGACCCGGACGGCGTGGGCCACGATGACGATGGTGCTGGTGCCGTTGAGCAGCACCGGCGGGCGGCTGAACGCGACCAGGAGGCCGAGGCCCACCACCACCGAGGGCACCGCTACCGGCAGCATGAACAGGCCGTCCGTCACCCGGCGCAGGCGCGGCCCCGCGTTCCGGGCCGCCAGTGCCGCCCAGCCGCCGACCGCCAGCGCCACCACGCTGGCGATCCCGGCGGTGGCGAGGCTGGTGAACAGCGCGTCCCGGGATTCCCCGTGCGCCGCGTCCGCGTAGTGGGCCGTGGTGAAGGCGGACGGCAGGACCCCGCTCCACCCCTGGGCGAAGGAGGCGGTCAGGACCGTGAGGAAGGGCAGGGCGAACAGCGGCACGGCCAGGAGGAGGAAAGCTCCGCAGACCAGGGCGCGGCCGAGTCGGCTAGGCACCAGCACGGCTGCCTCCCCTCTCCCGCCGGCCCCGTACGCAGAGCCGGTAGACGCCGTAGAGCGCCACCGACAGCAGGACGTTGACCATCGCGATGACACAGGCCGCCGGGTAGTCGGACTGCAGGATGGCCCGGCTGTAGACGAGCGTCGGCAGCGTCGAGACGCCCTTGGCCCCGGTGAACAGGACGATCCCGAACTCGTTGAGACACATCACCAGGGCCAGGCTCCCGCCCGCCGCGAGCGAGGGCAGGGCCTCGGGCAGGATCACCTGGCGCACGATCCGCCACGGGCGGGCACCCAGCGAGGAGGCGGTCTCGATCTGGGCGGCATCCACCTGGGAGAACGCCGCGAGCAGCGGGCGCATCACGAAGGGCGTGAAGTAGGTGACCTCGGCGAGCAGGACACCCCACGGGGTCGCGAGGAAGGCTATCGGGGTGCCCTGAGCACCCGTCAGGCCCGTCAGGAGGCCGTTGGCCATGCCTGCGGAGCCGTAGATGAACACCAGCGCCAGCGCGATCAGGAACGACGGGAACGCGAGGAAGGTGTCGATGAAGCGGCCGAAGGCGCGGGCCCCGGGAAACGGTACGAAGGCGATCACCAGGGCCAGGAAGAACCCGAGTGCGAGGCAGCCCGCCGTCGCGCCCGAGGCGATCCAGACCGTGTTCCACAGCGCGGCGCGAAAGGCGGCCGAGGCCAGGACCTCCCGCCAGGGTTCCACGGAGTGGCCGCCGCCGTCCGGTGCGAAGGACTGCAGGGCGACGAGCGCCAGCGGGTAGAGGAAGGCGAATCCCAGTGCGGCCAGAGGTGGGAGGAGCCACACCCCGGGGCGGAGGGTCCTGACGCGACCCGCGCGGGCGGGTGTCCCGCCGAGCACCGCGCTAGCCATCGGCGCCGCCCCGGGCGGGGGTGGAGGGACGGCCGGCGCCGTCCGGCGGCGTACCCAGCAGGATCGCGTCCTCGACGTCGAAGCCGAGCACGACGGACTCGCCGGGGCCGACCGGGACCTGTGGTCCGGCGAGGTCGGCGACGACCCGGCGACCGGCCGGGAGGTCGACCAGCAGCCGGTGAGTAGCCCCGCGCCACTGCACGTCGGCAACGACTCCGTGCAGCAGGTTGGCGGCGTCGGACGCGCGGACGATCCGCAGCAGGTGCGGGCGGAGGCACAGGGTGGCCGCCCGCCCGGCCGGCAGCGGGATCGTCGCGGTGGCGCGCAGCGGCGTGCCGTCCAGGCGGACCGGTGTGCCCTGCGGGCCGCCACCCGCCTCCACGATCACCGGCAGCAGGTTGGCGCCGCCGACGAACGAGGCGGTGAAGGTGTCGCGGGGGCGGCGGTAGAGCTGCTGCGGCGTGCCGCAGTCCACCAGTCGGGCGTCCTTCATGACCGCGATACGGTCCGCCAGGGTCAGCGCCTCGATCTGGTCGTGCGTCACGTACAGCATGCTGACGTCGGGCAGTTCGCGGTGCAGGCGTGCGAGTTCGGTCAGCATGTCGGAGCGGAGCCTGGCGTCGAGCGCGGACAGCGGTTCGTCCAGCAGGAGCACGTCCGGGCGGATCGCGAGCGCCCGGGCGATGGCCACCCGCTGCTGCTGGCCACCGGACAGCTCGCGCGGGTAGCGCGCGGCGTAGGAGGCCATACCGGTCAGTTCCAGTGCCTCGGACACCCGGCCCGGGATCTCCCGGCGGGCGACCTTGCGCGCCTTCAGGCCGAAGGCGACGTTCTGGTCGACCCGCATGTGGGGGAAGAGCGCGTAGTGCTGCACCACCATGCCGATGCCGCGCTCGTACGGCGGCAGACCCGTGACGTCGCGTCCGCCGAGGTACACCCGGCCCCCGACGGGTGCGGTGAAACCGGCGACGGTCCGCAGCGCGGTGGTCTTGCCGGAGCCGCTCGGGCCGAGCAGCGCCACCACCTCGCCGGGGCCGACGGAGAGGGTGAAGCCGTCCAGGACCACGGTGCCGTGGTAGGCCACCGTGACGTCCTGGAAGTCGATGCCGGACCGGCGGTGCGGCCTGGGGTCGGAAGGGGGTGCGGCGGATCGGTCCGCTGTCCGCGAGGGTGTTCGAGCGGCCACGGTGCTGGGTTCCTCTCGGGTCGTGGGCGGGTCGTGGGCGGGTCGTGGGCGGGTCGTGGGCGGGGTGGGCAGGCCGGGTGCTCGGGCGCGCAGGACGCCGGGCAGGACGGCGATCGAGGGCCGCGCGGGGAGGGCGCCGCTCCTCGGGCTCGCGGTGCGCCCCGGCGCAGGCGGGGATCTCACTCCCGCCCGTGGTGGCACGCACGCCGTCCAGCACGGCGACGCGCTCGGCGCTGCCGTCGGCGACGCGCCGGGAGGTCTGGCTCGGCCGGGCCGCCCTCGGCGGCAGTGGTGCCGGCCGTGTCCGGGACGACCGGACGCACGGGCCGGGGTCAGTGGGTCATGACAGCTCCGCCCGACCGCGGGTCCGCCTTTCCGGCGCGACGGGCGGGAGCGAGGGGCGGGACCGGTGAGCGGGACGGTCCGGCCGGCGTCAGAGACCGAGCAGGTCGGCGGTGGTCTCGGCGATGGCCGGTGAGCAGGTCATGCCCCGGCCGCCGGGGCCGGTGACCAGCCAGACGCCGTCGCGCACCTGCTGGCGGTGGACGACCCGGGTGGCGTCCGCGCACTGCGCGTACACGCCGGCCCAGCGGCGCCGGATCGGGGGCAGTGCGCGGCCCAGGACGGATTCGACGAGGCCGGCGAGGTAGGCGTAGGAGTCCTCGACGACGTCGAAGCCGAACGGCTGGTCGTAGGCGTGCGTGTCACCGATGGTCAGCCCGCCGTCGCGGCGCTGGACCATCAGCAGTTGCATCCGGTGCCGGGCGGCGGTCGGGTCCTGGGGCTGCCCGAGGTTGAGGGCGTCCAGCGCCGGGCCGACGAAGCCCGGGTAGTAGCGGAAGCTGTCCCCGTCCGCGACCGAGGTGGTGAGCTGCTCCCCCAGCGGGTCCGTCTGCATCATCTGCAGCCTGACCCGGCGGACCGGCAGGTCGGGGACGAGTTCGCGCACCAGGCCGCCGAGGTGGGCTCCGGTGCACAGGACGACCGCGTCGCCGTAGTGCACCTCGCCGTGGTCGTCGCGCACCGCGTGCGCGCCGACGACCGCGCGCACCTCCCGTCCGGGCAGGAAGCTGTACCGGCCACTGGCCCGTAGGGCCGCGCGAAGCGCGAGCTGGGCGGTGCGCGGCTCGACCGCGCCGTCCCGCGCGCAGTGCAGGGCCGCGAGGAACTCCCCGCGCAGAGCCGGGTTCAGGGCCCGCGCCTCGGCGGGATCCAACAGGGTGAAACCGCGGGCCGCGGCCCCGGCACCCCATGCCGCGTCCTCGGCGACCGCCAGCTCCGCCTCGGTCCGCACCAGGGTGAGTGAACCGTTCGCCCGGAAGCCCAGTTCCGGGACGCTTGCGCCGATCTCCCCCCAGATCTGCCTCGCCCGCTGGGCGACCGCCAGCTCCTCGCCCTCGGCCCTGCCGCTGACCCAGACCAGGCCGAAGTTGCGTACCGAGGCGCCCCTGGCCTCGGCCTCGCGCTCGATGTGGACCACCCGATGACCGCGCTTGATCGCGTGCCAGGCGTGCATGGTTCCCAGAACGCCTGCGCCGATGACTATGACTCGCATAGCCGGAACGGTGTCCCGGACGCGTTACACGCTCAGTTCGGTTCTGTGAACGGAAGGTGACATCAGATAACGGGACCAGACCGGTTATCGTTTCGTTAACACTGGCCCCAATGGACACTCAGAGCGGCCGTGCCGCCGAACCGTGGTCGCGGTCGGGCGGCACAGCCGCTCAGGACGTGGTCAGGGGCAGATCGGTGGCGTGGCGCTCGCATACGCGGTGCAGACGGTGCAGGCACCGTCGCCGGAGGCGAGGGGCACGCCGATCGCGCCCTGGCCGTCCACGGGAACCCGTCGAGGTCGAAGGTCCGGGCACCAGTGACCGTCCGGGAGATCTGCGCGAGGGTCACCGCCGACCGTGGGATGGAAGTACCACTCCTGCCCGGCCTTCGCGCGGCAACTGGAGGCGAGCAGATGGGCGACATCAGCTGATCCGGTCGCGGACGCGGGGCACCCGAGGCCGGCCTGCGGCGCCGAAGGCCACACCGAAGCAACGCCAACGCCACGCCAACGCCACGCCGTCGTCGTCGCCCTCTGGCCGGAATCATCTGGATTTGGTCCAGTCCACCGGGCGGACCGCGCCCGCGCGGCAGACCGTTCGGCCGGGCCCCCGGGGCAGCGCTGTTCGACGAGCGTCGGCGACGGAGCACGCCCGCCGGTGTTGACCTATGTCGCCTCCGAGGTGCACGGCAGGACGCCAACCCGGGATCTCGGCACCGGAGGTTCCATCGAACGTCAACGATTGTGCGCAGTCATGCACAATCCAGCCGAGTTCCAATCAACTCTTGACCCTTTTACCGGCTGTGCGTTGCACTGGTGTCAGCTCACCTCTACCCCTCTGCCCCTCTGCACCTGCGCCGGGGCTGTCGGGGTCCGTGTCGGCGCCCCGTCCGCCTGACAGACCGGCGTCGGTGAGATCGCCCGGGACCGGGCCTTCAGCACGGCCGCCCGCTCCGGCTCGCCCGACGCCTCCGCTCCCTCATACCCCCGGGTATCCCCGCCTGTCCTTCTGGAGCTCCCCATGAGACTGCTCAGGCTGTTGACCGTGGCCGTCTGTACCGCGGCGGCCCTCGTCCTACCCGGTTCGGCGTTCGCCGGAAACGCCGCCACCACCGCCACCACTGTCACCGCCGGCACCGCCGGCACCACCGCAGCCGCGCCGCCGCAGACCGTACCCGCACTGCGCCAGTGGACGGCCGACGCCGGCTCGTACACCTTCGGCACCGGGAGTCGGATCGTCCTCGACCCCGCCCACAGCGGCGAACTCGCCGACGACGCGGCCACCTTCGCCGACGACCTCGGTCAGCTCGCGGGCCGCAGCATCCCGGTGGCCGTCGGCACCGCCGGCGCGGGAGACATCGCCCTCGCCCTCGGCGACGACTCACTGCCCGCCGGGGGCTACCGGCTGACCGTCGCCGCGTCGATCACCGTCCGGGCCGGAACCACCACCGGCGCGTTCAACGGCACCCGCACGATCCTCCAGTTGCTCCACCAGTCGGCCACCGTACCGGCCGGGACCGCGGTCGACTGGCCGACCAAGACCGAACGCGGGCTGATGATCGACCAGGGCCGGAAGTTCTTCACCGTCGACTGGGTGAAGCAGCACATCAAGGAACTGGCCTACCTCAAGCTCAACTACTTCCACTTCCACCTGTCGGACACCCACGGCTTCCGCCTGGAAAGCTCCACCCACCCGGAGATCGTCTCCGCCGACCACTACTCCAAGCAGGACATCGCCGACCTCGTCGCCCTCGGGCAGAGGTACCACATCACCATCGTCCCCGAGATCGACACCCCCGGGCACATGAACCCGATCCTCGCCGCCCACCCCGAACTCGCCCTGCGCAACAGCTCCGGCACGGCCGACCCCGCCTTCATCGACCTCTCGAAGCCCGAGGCCTACACGCTGATCAAGGACCTGATCAACGAGTACCTGCCGCTGTTCCCCGCCCCCTACTGGCACATCGGCGCCGACGAGTACGTCGACGACTACAGCCGCTACCCCCAGCTGCTGGCCTACGCCCGCGCCCACTACGGCGCGAACGCGACCGCCAAGGACACCTACTACGGCTTCGTCAACTGGTCCGACGCCCTGGTGCGGGCCGCCGGCAAGACCACCCGGATGTGGAACGACGGTATCAAGGCCGGTGACGGCACCATCGCCCCCAACCCCGACATCCTGGTCGAGTACTGGTACGACTACGGCCTCACCCCCCAGCAACTGGCCGCCGCCGGGCACCGGGTCGCCAACGAGTCCTGGACCCCGACCTACTACGTGCTCGGCGGCGCCAAGCCCAACACCAGGTGGATGTACGAAACCTGGACACCCGACCTCTTCCAGGGCGGCCGGACCCTCACCGACCCGACCAGGAACCCCGGCTCACTGATCCACGTCTGGTGCGACAACCCCAACGCCGAGACCGAGGACCAGATCGCCGCCGGCATCATGTACCCGCTCCGCGGACTCGCCCAACAGACTTGGGGATCAGCCAAGTTGACGGCCACCTACGCGTCCTTCGTCCCGATCGCCGCCGCCGTCGGCCACAACCCCGCCTGGCCCGGCACCGCCCAGCCCGGCAACCTGGCGCGCAACCGGCCGACCACCGCCTCCAGCACCGAGACCGCCGACTTCCCCGCCGCCCACGCCACCGACGGCGACAGCACCACCCGCTGGTCGAGCACCTACGGCGACCCGCAGTGGCTCCAGGTCGACCTCGGCTCGACCCACACGGTCAACCGGGTCGTGCTGCGCTGGGAAACCGCGTACGGCAAGGACTTCCACATCCAGGTGTCCGACGACGGCGCCACCTGGCGCACCATCCAGACCACCACCGCCGCGACCGGAGGCGTCCAGGACCTCACCGGCCTGACCGGCTCCGGCCGCTACCTCCGGATGTACGGCACCGCACGCGGCACCGGCTGGGGCTACTCGCTGTACGAGATCGAGGTCTACGGCGGCCCGCCCAGCGGTACCCGCGCACCCACCGCGGACGCCGCGACGACGGGCACCCCGGCATCCGGCTGAGCACACCGGCCCGGTCGTGCCGTCGGCCCGTGCTCCCCTGCCCGATGAGCGGCGGAGCACGGGCCTACGCTCCGAGTCCGGCCGCTCGATCGACACCGTCGCCAACACCGGGCGGTACCTGCGAGCCGGACGATCCGCCTCGCCGGAGTGCGCCGGCGCCACCTCTCCATCACCCCGTGTCCGCCGATCGAATCACCACCCCATATTCCCCCACCCCGCGCCCGGATACCGAACGGGTGCGTCTCGGTGTCACATCCCACATCCGACCCGGTGACTGCCGAAATCCCTCCCGGACGCGCCACCGAATCATCGGGCGTGCCGACGCGAAAATCTCGCCCTTGGATGTCCGAATTCGCCAGGTATTCTGCCAGGCACCTCCTCGAACCCCGTGGAGCCCGTACATGCGCGCACCCGACATCTCCCCCGCCCCGCGGCCGGCCGCCTACCTGTGCAGCCCCCCTCGACCACGCCCACCCCTCCCCCTGGGGCCACGGTCCCGGCCCCGGTTCGAGACCCTCGTGCTCGCCGTCGTCGACGGCACGCACCGGCTCCTGCTGATACCGGGGCCCTGGGTCTTCTCCGGCGGCGACGGGCGTGACAGCCTGTCGATCCGGGGCGGGGCGTCGCCGTGATGCCGCCGCGCCGGGGGCACGGAGCATCGGCCTCCACTTACCCCCGGAGGCGCACCGCTCCCCGGGCACCGGACATTCCGAACTTGCACCGGACCGATTTTGAAGAGTTCTCCGCGTCCGGCCTGCGATAAACCGTCAACTATTCCTTATAGGGCGCATAACCGGATCGGGGGTTCCTCCCGACCCGGCCCCGCCACCACCCTGGTGTTTCAGAAAGACGCAAGCCACGCTACAGACGCGCCAAGGAGCCTTTGTGACCACCGGGAATTTCACCGTCAACGGCAGGACGTACGCCAGGCCCGCAAACCCGGTCGTCGTCATCTGCATCGACGGCAGCGAGCCGGACTACCACATCGAGGCGATGGCGGCCGGTCGGATGCCCTGGCTGAGCAAG
>NZ_JAQYWZ010000417.1:0-4392 GCF_036290945.1 Streptomyces sp. BE303 | reverse complement strand
GCAGGCTCTTCCGGCGGGTGGGGCGATGCTTGCGGTGGGTGCTTCCGAGGCGGACGTCCTGGCGGCGTTCCCGGACGTGGACGTCGCGGTGGTGAACGGTCCTGGGGCCGTGGTGGTCGCGGGCCTGGAAGCCGAGATCGACGCCGTTGCGGAGGCGGCGGGCGGGCGGGGTTGGAAGTCCAGCCGTCTGCGGACCAGTCATGCCTTCCATTCGCGGTTGATGGAGCCGATGTTGGAGGACTTCCGTGCCGTGGTGCGGTCCCTCTCCTTCGCCGAGCCTTCGGTCCCGGCGGTTTCGTCGGTGACTGGTCGTCAGATAGGTGTCGGGCAGTGGTCGGACCCGGAGTACTGGGTCGACCAGGTCCGCAAGCCCGTCCGGTTCGCCGATGCCCTCGCGGCCCTCGACGGTGTTACGAGGTTCGTCGAACTGGGCCCGGACGGCGTGCTGTCCGCGCTCGTCCAGCAGCCCGACGCCGTCACCGCGCCGCTGCTGCGCCGCGACCGCGACGAAGTCACCACCGTGCTCACGGCGTTGGCGACCCTGCACGTCAACGGCGTTCCGGTCGACTGGGCGCCCTTCTTCACCGGCGTCCGACCGGTCGAGCTGCCGACCTACGCCTTCCAGCACCAGCGGTACTGGCTGGAGAGCCGGCCCGCGAAGGCGGTGGCCGCCGACCCCGTCGAGGCCGGGTTCTGGGCCACGGTGGAGCAGGGCGATCTGTCCGGCCTGTCCGCGCAGCTCGGCGTCCCGACCGCGTCGCTGGAGAACGTGCTGCCCGCGCTCGCGTCCTGGCGGGCACGGGGCCAGGAGCGGTCACTGATCGACGGCCTGCGCTACCGGGTCACCTGGAAGCCCGCCGACCTGCCGGCCGCAGAACCGGCCGGACGGTGGGCCGTGGTCGGGGACGACGTCCACGGGCTCGGTGAGGTGCTGAGCGGGCTCGGCGCCTCGGTGGTCCGGGTGCCCGCAGGGACCCGCGCCGAACTGGCCGCCCGGTTCGAAGGGCTCGACATCTCCGGCGTCGTGGCGTCGACGACCTCGCTCGGCGACGCGTCGGCGCTGGTTCAGGCCCTGACGGACGTGCGGAACGAGAGCCCGCTGTGGCTGGTGACGCGGGCCGCCGTGACGACCGGCCGGGCGGACAGCCCGGTCGACGTCGACCAGGCCGCGTTGTGGGGCTTCGGCCGGGTGGTCGGCCTGGAGCACCCGGAGTTCTGGGGCGGGCTGCTCGACCTGCCGCCGGTCGTCGACGCCCGTGCGGCCGCGCGGGTCGGTGCGGTGCTGGCCGGAGCGCTCGGCGTCGAGGACCAGGTCGCGGTGCGCGGCGGCGGGGTGGTCGTCCGGAGGCTGGAGCACGCCCCGGCGAGCACGGCGGCCTCCGCCTGGCGTCCGCGCGGGACGGTGCTGATCACCGGTGGCACGGGCGGCCTGGGCGCGGAGGTCGCGCGCTGGGCCGCGGCGAACGGCGCCGAGCGGCTGGTGCTGGTGTCGCGGCGCGGAGCGCGGGCGCCCGGTGCGGCGGAGCTGCTGGCCGAGCTGCCGAACGCCGAGGTGCACGCCTGCGATCTGGCCGACGGGGCCGAGGTCGAGGCCCTGCTGGCCGTCGTCGGCGACGTCGACGCGGTGGTGCACGCGGCGGGCGTCGCTGCCGACGTGCCGCTGCGCGACGCCGACGAGGCGCACTTCCGCGCCGTGCTGTCCGGCAAGGTCGACGGGGCGTTGCACCTGGACGCGCTGGTCGGTACGCGTCTCGACGCGTTCGTGGTGTTCTCGTCGATCTCCGGTGTCTGGGGCAGCGGTGACCAGGCCGCGTACGGGGCGGCGAACGCGGCCCTGGACGGCCTGATCGCCAGGCGGCGCGCGTACGGGCTCCCGGGAACGGCCGTGGCCTGGGGGCCGTGGGCCGAGATCGGCATGGCCGCGGACGACGAGGTCGCGACCCAGCTCCGGCGCCGCGGCCTCGTGCCGCTTGACCCGCGACTGGCGGTGGCCGCACTGGCCGGCGCGGTGAACGGCGACGAGGCCGCACTGACGATCGCCGAGGTCCGGTGGGACGCGTTCGTCCCGGTGTTCGCGGCGACGCGGGCCCGTCCGCTGTTCGACGGTCTGCCCGAGGTGGAGGCGGCGCCGGCCGTCGGCGGCACGGTGTTCTCCACGTTGGCGCAGCGGCTGGCGGGCCTCGCCGCAGGGGAGCGGGAGCGCCTGGTCGGCGAGGTCGTGCGGTCGCACGTCGCCGCCGTGCTGGGTCACACCTCGGCCGAGGGACTGGAACCGGGGCGGGCGTTCAAGGAGCTCGGCTTCGACTCGCTGACGGCGGTGGAGCTCCGGAACCGCCTCCAGGGAGCGACCGGACTGGTGCTCGCGGCGACGCTGGTGTTCGACTACCCGAGCGTCGAGCGGCTGGCGGCCCACCTGCTGGGCGAGCTGAGCGGCTCGGTGGACGCGGTGCTGGCGCCGGTGGGCACGGTGGCCGCAGGCGACGACGATCCGATCGTCATCGTGGGCATGGGCCTGCGGCTCCCCGGCGGGGCGGACACCCCGGAAGCGTTCTGGGAGCTGGTCGCCTCCGGTCGGGACGGGATCGGGGCGTTCCCGACCGACCGTGGCTGGGACCTGGACGGGCTGTACCACCCCGACCCGGACCACGCCGGCACCACGTACACCCGCGAGGGCGGATTCCTCTACGAGGCACCGGAGTTCGACGCCGACCTGTTCGGGATCTCGCCGCGTGAGGCGCTGGCGATGGATCCGCAGCATCGGCTTCTGCTGGAAACCGCGTGGGAGGCGTTCGAGCGGGCCGGGATCGATCCGTCGTCGCTCCGCGGCGAGCAGGTCGGCGTGTTCGCCGGTGCCAACAGCATCGACTACGCAGACCTGGCGGCGGGGCTCCCGGACGAGCTGGAAGGCCACCTCCTGACCGGAACGGCCGGCAGCGTCGTCTCCGGGCGGATCTCGTACACGTTCGGGCTCGAAGGCCCGGCGGTGACCATCGACACGGCGTGCTCGTCGTCGCTGGTGGCGTTGCACCTGGCGGCGCAGGCACTGCGTTCGGGTGAGTGCTCGATGGCGCTGGCCGGCGGTGTGGCCGTGATGTCGGGCCCGGAGACCTTCGTTCAGTTCTCGCGCCAGCGGGGCCTCGCGCCCGACGGCCGGTGCAAGCCGTTCGGCGCGGGTGCCGACGGGACGGGCTGGTCCGAGGGTGTCGGCATGCTGCTCGTCGAGCGGTTGTCGTCGGCGAGGGCTGCGGGTCGTCGGGTGCTGGCGGTGGTGCGGGGCACGGCGGTCAACCAGGACGGTGCGTCGAACGGTCTGACGGCGCCGAACGGTCCGTCGCAGCAGCGGGTGATCCGGGCGGCGCTGGCGCAGGCGGGCCTGTTGGCGTCCGACGTGGACGCGGTGGAGGCGCACGGCACCGGTACCGCCCTGGGCGACCCGATCGAGGCCCAGGCGCTCCTGGCGACGTACGGCCAGGGCCGTGACGGCGGCGAGCCGTTGTGGCTGGGGTCGGTGAAGTCCAACATCGGGCACACGCAGGCCGCGGCCGGTGTCGCGGGCATCATCAAGATGATTCTCGCGATGCGGCACGGTGTGCTGCCCGCGACGCTGAACGCCGACGAGCCGTCCCCGCACGTGGACTGGGCGTCCGGCGCCGTCGAGCTGCTGACGGAGTCCCGGCCGTGGAACCCCGGGGACCGCCCGCGCCGGGCCGGCATCTCGTCGTTCGGCATGAGCGGCACGAACGCGCACGTGATCCTGGAGGAGCCCCCGGCGACCGAGCCCGTGTCCGCGCCGGTGCCGACGCGGTTGCCGATCGTGCCGCTGGTGCTCTCAGGTCACACCTCCGAAGCTCTGCGGGCTCAGGCCGCGCGCATGCTGGCCTCCGCCGGAGAAGGCGGGGACCCGGCGGTGGCGCTCGGCGCGGCCTCGATCCGGCGTGCCGCGCTGGCACATCGCGCGGTGGTGCTTGCCGGTGACACCGAGGGGTTGACGACCGGGTTGGGCGCGGTAGCTTCCGGGGCGGGTGGTCTGACGGGTGTTGCGGGTTCTGGTCGGGTGGCGTTCCTGTTCACGGGGCAGGGTGCGCAGCGTGCGTCGATGGGCCGGGGGTTGTACGAGGCGTTCCCGGTTTTCGCGGATGCCTTCGACCAGGTGGCGTTGCACGTGGATGCCTATCTGGACCGGCCGTTGGCGGAGGTGCTGGCGGACGAGGAGCTGATCCACCGCACCGGGTACGCGCAGCCGGCGTTGTTCGCCGTCGAGGTGGCGTTGCACGCGCTGCTGTCGCACTGGGGTGTGCGGGCGGACGTGCTGGTCGGTCATTCGATCGGTGAGATCGCTGCCGCGCACGTGGCCGGGGTGCTGTCGCTCGGCGATGCGGCGGCGTTGGTCGT
>NZ_JAQYWZ010000415.1:0-344 GCF_036290945.1 Streptomyces sp. BE303 | reverse complement strand
TTTTTTGGGTGGGTTATATTCCCGGTGGCTTTGGGTGTTTGTGTTTGTTGCTTGTTTTGGGTTTTTTGGTGTAACGGTTACATTTTTGTTGTTTTTCTGTTTGTTGCGGGGTTTCGTGGTTGTTTTTTTTTTTTGATGGGCTGTGTTGCGGCAAAAACCGGTTGTGGGGTGTGGGCCACTGGCCGGCGGGGGGGGGGGCCCCGCCCGAGTGGGGGGACCGCGCCGGGCTTGGGGCGGGCGCGGGGGGGTTTACCCGCCCGGACCGCCAGCGCGGTGCCCGCCGGCCCCCCGCGGGCCGCCGCGGGCGACCCCCCGGGCGGCGGCCGCGGGGTCGGCGGCGGGGC
>NZ_JAQYWZ010000414.1:0-402 GCF_036290945.1 Streptomyces sp. BE303 | reverse complement strand
GCCGTGCCCCGCACCACCGCCAGCACCTGCCGACCGCCAGCCCTCGCAGACCACAACCGCACCACCAGCACCATCCCCAACCCCACGCACCAACCCGTCCCCTCCCCACCCGCACAGAACGACTTGCACCGGCCGTCCGGCGCCAGACCCCGCTGACGCGAGAACTCCACGAACACATCCGGCGTCGGCGGGCTAGGCCGGGTTAGCTCGGTAGTGCACACGGCAGAACTCCAGTCACCAAGTTACCGCCCGTATGGCGTCTGGGGCTTGAGCGTGGCTGTTGGGTCGGTGGCGACCGTGAACGGTTCGCCCGCCAGCCCCTCGGCGCGGGCCCGGTGGGCGATCGCGTCCAGGGTGCAGACGCCGTGCACCGGGAGGCCGAGCGCGTGCCCGAGCGCGGCG
>NZ_JAQYWZ010000413.1:0-423 GCF_036290945.1 Streptomyces sp. BE303 | reverse complement strand
TGTCCTTCGCCGAGCCTTCGGTCCCGGCGGTGTCGTCGGTGACCGGCCGACCGGTCGGTGACGTGCAGTGGTCGGACCCGGAGAACTGGGACGACCAGGTCCGCAAGCCGGACCTCTTCGCCGACGCCCTCCCGGCCCTCGAGGCCGACACCAGGTTCGTCGAACTCGGCCCGGACGGCGTGCTGTCCGCGCTCGGCCAGCAGCCCGACGCCGTCACGGCGCCGCACCTGCGCCGCGACCCAGACCTACTCACCAACGTGCACACGGCTCTCGAGAACCTGCACGTCAACGGCTTCCCGTACGACTGGTCGCCGCTGTTCACGGGCGTCCGACCGGCCGAGCTGCCGACCGACGCCTTCCAGCACCAGCGGTACTGGCTGGAGCCCCGCGCCCAAGCGCCGGCCGGGGCCGCCGACGAGGCGT
>NZ_JAQYWZ010000412.1:0-327 GCF_036290945.1 Streptomyces sp. BE303 | reverse complement strand
CCGCCCGAGCTGGGGCCACCGGGGCGGCCACCGCGGTCGTCACGGTCACGGTTGAAACCGCCACCGGCCTGCGGGCGGCCACCGGAGCGGTGGTCGTCACGGCGGGAGAACGGACGGCTGCTGCCGCCGCCGGCGCTGCCCCGGCGCTCGACACCGCCGAAGGCGGGTCGGGGCCCGGAGGTGCGCGTCTGCGGCGGGGGCCGGGTGGACGGTGGGTGCTTCAACCGTGACCGTGACGACCGCGGTGGCCGCCCCGGTGGCCCCAGCTCGGGCGGTTTCAACCGCGACGACCGCAAGCCGCGCTGGAAGAACTGACGCCGCAGGCGT
>NZ_JAQYWZ010000411.1:0-62763 GCF_036290945.1 Streptomyces sp. BE303 | reverse complement strand
GTAGCGGGCGATCTCGGCCTGTGCGGCGGCCTCGGTGGCGCGCTCGGGGGCGGCCGGGGGCGGGGTGGTACGTCGGAAGAACGGCACGGATCCTCGATGGGTCAGCGGTGGATGGTGGAGATGATCAGGAGGGTGGCGAGGCCGTCACGTGTCCGGGTGGTCGGCGGTCGGCGGCGGGCAGTGCAGGACGAGCGCGGTGAAGGCGGTGAGGTCCGCCAGCCACGGACCCCGGACCCAAGCCCGGCACACCGGGCAGATCCCCAGCTCCTCCCGCGACTCGGTCGAGGGTGGGGTACCGCCCGTGAGGCTCACTGTCTGGGTCCCTCGGCGGTGATCTGCACGGTGCACCCGGCGTGGTCGACGATCCAGTAGTCGACCAGGTCGCGCGCGCCGTCCTGCTGACCGTGGCCGTACTGCAGGCAGCGGCGGCAGACGCCGCACGTCCCCCGCTCCGCCTCCGGCTGCTCGGGCGACGAGATGGTGCGCTCGGTCACGGCTCCTCCTGAGGGGTGGAGCGACAGGTGGGGTGTGCGACGACCGCCCAGCCGAGCGGGGCCGTGGCGGGTCCGGTCTGTACGTAGCGGTGCCCGTCCGGTATCAGGTCGCCCTGGTCGCCACCGCAGCAGATACACGCGCGACGCTGGCGTTGGGCCTCGGTGAACGGAGCGGGGGGCGTCGGGTACGTCGTCGTCACACCGGAATGGTCGGCTCACCTGATGGGACGTCATACCGCGGTTGCGGGACGTTCGGGACGTTTCGCTGGTACACCTTGATTCGTCCCCACCGTGAGAGGCGAGTCCATGAGTAGTCCCCTTCGCGACGCACTGACCCGTGCTGGAATGACCGAGTCTCAGCTCGCTCGGGTGTGCGGAGTCGACCCCAAGACGGTCGGTCGTTGGATCTCCAATCCGACGCGCGAGCCCCATGCCCGGCACCGCGCGGCGGCCAGCCGGGTCCTCGGCGAGGAGGAGATCGTGCTCTGGCCGTCCGTTCAGCAGCTCGTGAAGTCGGGCCCGGACCGCGAGCTCGTCCAGATGTACCCGTACCGGTCGGCGGCGCCGGCCACGCTGTGGCGTCAGCTGATAAGGGGTGCTACCCGCGAGCTGACGTTCGCCGGGTACACCAACTACTTCCTGTGGCTGGAACACGCCAACTTCGGGGCCCTGCTCCGCCAGAAGACGGAGCAGGGCGTCCGCGTCCGCTTCATCCTCGGCGAACCCGGCCACCCGATCACCCGGCAACGCGAGCTGGAGGAGGACGTCCCCCTCACTCTGTCCACCCGGATCGAGGTCACCCTCTCCGAGCTGGCCAAGCTGAGGGACACCAGCATCGCGGCGCGGTACGAGACTGGGCACGTCAGCCTGTCCGTCTTTCGCTTCGACACCGACATGATCGTCACCCCGCTGCTTCCCGGTAGGACCGGCCACGACGCCCCGATGATGCACCTCCGGCGCGCCCAGGACGACGGAGTATTCGACCGCTTCGCCGGGCACACGGAGGAGTTGTGGGCCAAGGGCCGCGACGTGTGGACGATCCCGACGACGACGGAGGCTGCTCATGCCCAGGCGTGATTACGAGGACGACCCGAACGCCCCCAAGGCCAACAGCCTGGTGCCGGCAGCGAGCGTCGTAGTGGTCGATGACGACGGCCGCGTCCTCCTCCAGCGCCGCACCGACAACGGCATGTGGGCCCTCCCGGGCGGCAAGATGGACCTCGGTGAATCCCTCGCAGGGTGCGGCATCCGCGAGACCCGCGAGGAGACCGGCCTCGATGTCGAGATCACCGGCATCGTCGGCACCTACACCAACCCCGGGCACGTCTTCGCCTACGACGACGGCGAGGTCCGCCAGGAGTTCAGCATCTGCCTCCTCGGCCGCCCGGTCGGCGGCGAGCTGGCAGTCTCGGACGAGTCCCACGAGGTGGCGTGGTTCACCCCGGCCGAGACGGACGCGCTGCCGATGGTGGCGAGCATCCGCAAGCGGCTCTCGGACTGGCGGTCTGGAGCGATCCCGGCCGTGCGCTGACCTGGCCCAGCAGTGACCACACACGACGAAGCGCCCCCGCCCGCCCGGCCGCCCGGCCGTAGCCGAGGGAGGGCGCGGTGCTTCACGGGCGGATGATCGCCAGCGCAGTGACCAGAGCTGTCAGGATCCCCGAGGCGATGCCGACGACCGCCGCCACCACCTGCACCCGCCGCCGGTCCGACTGCCGGACCTCTTCGGCGGCGGCCCGGGCCCACTCGGCGTCGATGATGCGGCGCTCGTGGTCGGTGAGGGTGGCGCCGTGCTCGGCCAGTGTCTGCCCCGTGTGGCGGTCGGACTGTCTCAGCAGGTCCAGCGATCCCTTGATCTCCGCCAGTCCGGTGCTGAACTCGCCGCGCAGCTCTGCCAGGGCGACCGCCATAGTCGTGAGAGGGGCCGGGGTCGGGCTGGTCACTCGCGGACCGCCCGGGTGAGCGCGTCGTCGTCGGGGTCCGGTACGGCGCGCAGCCAACGCGGCAGCAGCTTGTCGACCGCGGGCAGGGACATCACCTTGGTGACGCCGGCGGCTACGGCCAGGCCGACGCCGACACCGGGCGTTGCCTCGGGGATGCCGGATGTCTGGACGATGAGCGACAGCGCAGCCGCGATGCCGAGGCAGGTCTGGACGGTGGTACGGATCGTACGGCGTGTGGAGTCGCGCATCGTCAGTTCCCCTTCGTGGTGACGTTGAGCTGCAGGCCGTCGGCGAGCGCCTGCTCGACTGCGGCGCGCACCTCGTCCTGAGTGGTCTGCGGCAGGGATCGCAGGGCCTGCCCGAGCGGCCCGACGACCCACTTCAGCGGGTGGTCGCCCGGGTCGGCCGGGTCGGGCTTCAGGGCCCGGAGCAGCCAGTACAGGACGGAGTGGGTGTCGAGGTCGCAGGTCGCGTCGAGCTGGCGCCGGACGGCGGCCTCGATGTCGCCGATGGTGATGCCGGCCAAGGGGTCCTCCTCCGGTACGAGCGTCGGGGTGCCCGGCGCCGGGGGCTTGGGGTGGGCGGGGCGGTCGCCCCGGTCACGCCGGACATCCGGGCGACGTCGGCGATGGGCCAGGCGGCCATGCGTTCTCCCTCACGTGTCCCACCGGGCCGGTCGGTCCGGCCCCGGTCAGGACGGTAGGGGCTTCCGTTGCGGCAACCGCAAGCCCCGGCGCGGCCTCCGGCTCGCCCGGCGGACCCGCCCGTGACGGATCCCACCCTGCCGCTTTCCGTCCGGTTCGAGGCCGTTTCCGTCCACCGGGTGCCCGGTCCTGCTCGGCCAAGGTTTCTTGGCCGAGCCTTGGTCGCGTCTTTGCCTTGCGCCGTCCGGGCGCGCAGCCGTCCCTCGCGAGAGTGATCCCACACCAGGGACCGCAGCCTCTCCCCAGCAGGAGCACCGATGAACCGTACGATCCGCACCCGCACCGCCGTCGCCGCAGGCGCCGTCGCCCTCGTGGCCGCCGCGCTGGGCGCGTTCACCGCCGGTGTCGGCGTCGCCCGGGGCGACGACGAGCAGGACCGCCGCAACAAGGCCGCCCAACGCGAGGTCGCGGCCCTCTTCGACCAGTGGAACGCGACCCTGCAGTCCGGCGACCCGGAGAAGGTCGCCGCCCGCTACGCGG
The DNA here is from genome assembly GCF_036290945.1 of Streptomyces sp. BE303. Taxonomy (NCBI): domain Bacteria; kingdom Bacillati; phylum Actinomycetota; class Actinomycetes; order Kitasatosporales; family Streptomycetaceae; genus Streptomyces; species Streptomyces sp. BE303. The sequence continues at coordinate 59,142 of NZ_JAQYWZ010000411.1, read as the reverse complement.
CCGACGCGGTGCTGCTGCCGACCGCCTCGCCGCGGATCCGCACCAACCGGGAGGAGATCGCCGACTACTTCGAGCACTTCCTGCAGAAGAAGCCGTACGGCGAGCGGCTCCGATCGGTGGTCACCGTCCTGGACGCCGACTCGGCGATCGACGCCGGCCTCTACCGCTTCCACCTCACCGACCCGGGGACCGGGGCGGCCGAGCAGGTCGACGCCCGTTACTCGTACGAGTACGAGAAGCGCGGCGGCAGATGGCTGATCGTCAACCACCACTCGTCGGTGCTCCCGGCCGAGAGCTGACCGGACGCGGCCCGGACACGGCCCTGACACGGCCCGATCGCGGCCGGGACGCGGCTCGGATGTGGCCGGGATGAGGTCCGGACGCGGCCCGGCCAGGCCGGTTCCACCGGCCGGCCTGGCCGGAAACCGCCCCCCGCGCGGAAACTCACGAGCCCTCGCCGCCTCCGCTCCGTACGCTCGCGCCAGTGAAGACCCGACCGGACGACATCGACGACCACCGGCTCCGGAGCGGCCTCCGGGCGTTCGGGATCGACGCCGCCGACCTCTCCCACGCGCCGGTCGGCCACGGCGACCACCACTGGACGGCGGTCGGCGCCGACGGCCGGCGGTGGTTCGTCACCCTCGCCGACCTCGCCCACAAGAGCCACTGCGGACCCGAGCCGGAGTCGGCGTACAGCGGACTGCGCCAGGCCATGGCCACCGCCCGGGCGCTCCGCCGGCTCGATCTCGTGGTCGCCCCCGAGGCGACGGCCGGCGGCGAGAGCGCGCTCCGGCTCGGAGACCGGTACGCGCTCAGCGTCTTCCCGCACGTCGACGGCGCCACCGGCCACTTCGGCGAAGAGCTCGCCCCGGCCGACCGGGCCCGCCTGGTGGACGCGCTCGCCCGCCTCCACCGCGCCGAGCCGCCCGCCCCGGTGCCGCACCGCCACCCCGGGCTCTCCGCCCGCACCCGCCTCGACGCGGCCCTCGCGGACCGGACCCGGCCGTGGACCGCCGGCCCGTACGGCGAGCGCGCCCGTGAGCTGGTCGCCGACCACACGCCCGGCCTCCGGCGGGCGCTGGACCGGTTCGACCGCCTGGTCGGCGGGCTCGACGGCGCGCTCGTCGTCACCCACGGCGAGCCGCACCCCGGCAACCTGCTGCGCCCGCCCGGCCGCGTGCTGCTGGTCGACTGGGACACCGTCGGGCTGGCCGTTCCCGAGCGCGACCTGTGGTTGGTCGGTGCGGACGCCGACGACCTGGCCCGTTACGCCGAGGCCACCGGCCACACCCCGCGTCCGGCGGTGCTGGCCCTGTACCGGCTGCGCTGGGCGCTGGAGGACGTCGACGCGTACCTGCACTGGTTCCGCTCGCCGCACACCGACAGCGAGGACGCCCGCGACTCCTGGGCCGCCCTGGCCGGCACGGTGCGCGAGCTGGCCGCGTCGGCCTGACCGGCTCGGCGGGTACCGCCCCGCCGCCCACCGCCCCCACCGCCCCACCGAACGGACGAACGGACGATGACCCCCGAATCACCCTGGCGAATACCCGACTTCCGCACCCTCTTCACCGCCACCGCCCTCGCCCAGCTCGGCACCAACATCGGCTACGTCGCCCTCCCGCTGATCGCCGTCACCGCCCTCGACGCGAGCCCCGGCCAGGTCGGCGCGCTCGCGACCCTCAGCACCCTCGCCTTCCTGCTCATCGGCCTGCCGGCCGGCGCCTGGGTGGACCGGATGCGCCACCGGCGCGTGCTGATCGTCGCCGACCTGGTGAAGGCCGCGCTCTACGCGTCCATCCCGCTCGCCTGGGCGTTCGGCTCCCTCACCCTCTGGCAGCTGTACGGCGTCGCCCTGCTGGCCGGCTGCGCGACGGTCTTCTTCGACGTGGCCTCACAGAGCGTGCTGCCCCAGCTCGTCGGACGCGGCCACCTGGTGCAGGCGAACGCAGCCGTGGTCGGCCTGATGGCGGTCGGCAACATCGCCGGGCGCAGCGCCGGCGGCGCGCTCGTCCAACTGCTCACCGCACCGGCCGCCATCGCCGCGACGGCGGTCAGTCATCTCGGCTCCGCGCTGCGCCTGATCGCCCTCGGCCGCACCCCTGCGGCCACGCCTGCGGCCGGCTCCCCGCCCGGCCCGGTGCCCGCCACCGGGCCTGCGCCCGCGCCCGGACCGGCGTCGGGGGAGCGGACCGCACCGGGCCTGGGCGCGCAGATCGCCGAGGGTCTCCGGCACGTCTTCGGCAACGCCGAGCTGCGGGGGCTCGCGCTCTCCGCCGCCGTCGTCAATCTCGGCTACCAGGTCGTCAACACCCTGCTGCCCGTGGTGTTCGTCCGGGAACTGCACCTGCCCGCCGGTGCCCTGGGGCTGTTCTGGGCGGTCGGCGGGGTCGGCATCCTGCTGGGTTCCCGGTGCGCCCGCCCGATCGCCGCCCGGGTCGGCTACGGCCGGACGCTCGGGCTGGCCGGGCTCGTGGTCGCGCCCGCCGCGCTGCTGATCCCGCTGGTGGGGGAGGGTGTGCGGCTGTACGTGGCGGGCCTCGGCTGGCTGTTGATGCTCTTCAAGACCGGGATGGACAACGTGCTGGGCGTCAGTCTGCGCCAGCGGATGACCCCGGACCCGCTGCTCGGCCGGATGAACGCGACCTTTCGCTTCCTGCTGACGGGGGCGATGGCGGTGGGGTCGGCGCTGGCCGGCGTGTTCGGTGAACTGGTCGGACTGCACGCCACGTTGTGGCTGGGAGGCGTCCTGCTCTCGCTGTCGTTCCTGCCGGTCTTCCTGTCGCCGGTCCGGACCCGCCGAGCCCTCCCCGACGCGTCCTCCCCGGACTTCCCTCCGGTCCCGCCCGTGCTGCCGTCCGCTCCGTCGGCTCCGACCCTTGACCTGAAGCGGGGTTGAGGTTCGATCATGGTCACCATGAACGCGAACGAGATCAAGAACGAGAGCACGAGCACGAGCACGAGCACGAACGAGAACGGCGGTGCGGTCGGGGCCGGGGTGGACGTCGAGGCCGAGACGGAGGCCGTCCGGCGGGTCGTCGCCGCCGTCGAGCACGCACAACGCAACGAGCTCCCGGAGGAGTTCATCAGCCTCTTCCGGGCCGACGCGATCTGGACCACCGGCCACGGAAAGCTCCTCGTGGGTCGGGAGACGATCGCCGAGTTCACCCGCAAGGTGCTGCCGGGCGCCTTCGCCGGCACCGGCACCACCCCCGCCTACGAGGTGGTGCACGTCCTCTTCATCCGCCCCGACGTCGCCGCCGTCAAGGTCCGCCAGCGCTACCTGGACGCGGCCGGGGAGCAGATCGGCGAGGAGGGCAGCCCGCTGTACGTGATGGCCAAGGAGGGGGACCGCTGGCTCCTGACGGCCAATCAGAACACCCTGGTACAGAGCTCCTGAGTGCGCGGAACCCCCCCGCCGGTCCGACCGGTCTTACCGGTCGCCGGCCGGGCGGGGGGTCCGCGCGGTCAGCGGTGCCGCAGGTGGGCGGCGGCCGTCTCCCGGAGCCGGTCGTGCAGGCCGTCGTACGCCCGGGTGCGGCCGAGCAGGGACTTGGGCAGCTTGGCGGCCATCGTGTAGTTGGTGTCGCAGACGTTGGCCGCCGGCGCCAACCCGGCCTGGCTGACCAGCTGGTAGGCGTCCAGCAGGTCCAGGCCGAGCAGCTCCCGGGTCCAGCCGACCAGGTCGTGCTGGCTGATCCGGAAGGCGTCCTCCAGCGGGCGGGCCGAGCCGGTGGAGATCAGGTACCGGTCGTTCTCCAGCCGGGGCCAGGCCGGTCCGCCGCCCTTGATCAGGTCGACCACCACCGTGGTGCGCATCGCCGTCTCCACGGCCGTCCCGCACACCTCGCCCTCGCCCTGGCGGGCGTGGCCGTCGCCGACGGCCAGCAGCCCGCCGGGCACGTTGACGCCGAAGTAGGCGGTGGTGCCGGCCCGCATCTCCGGGGTGTCGAGGTTGCCGCCGTGCGCGCCCGGGGTGATCGACATCAGGGTCTCGCCGCCGGCCGGGGCGACGCCGACCGTGCCGTGCATCGGGTCGAGCGGCAGTTCGGCGGTGAAGTCGCTGTTGCGGGCCCGGAACCGGCAGATCCCGGCCGCCGTGTCGAGCTCGTACACCCAGACCCGTTCCTCCAGCGGCGCGTGCAGCATCGCGGTGGTGTGGGTGGCGGTGAGGGCCCCGAAGTGCGGGAAGGTGCTGGAGATCCCCCAGTCCCTGGCCGGGGTGATCTCGACGAAGTGCACGGCGAGGGTGTCGCCCGGCTCGGCGCCGGCCACCGCGATCGGGCCGGTCACCGGGTTGAGGTAGGGGAACTCGCAGACCGCGCTCGGCAGGTCGCCGATGCCGCGGACCCGTCCGCCGAAACAGTCCTCGGTGCTCAACTCGACGACCGTGCCCGGCCGGACGGTCACCAGCGGGGCGCGTCCGCCGAAGGTGTAGGCGTACTCGTCGGGGGCGGGGGAGAGCTGGACGAGGTCGGGCAGGTTCACGGGTTCTCCTTGGTGAGCGGGGAGTCGTCGGTCGGGGCGCCGTCGGCCGGTGCGCCGTCGGGGGAGGCCGCCGCGTCGGCCACGGCCAGGCGCGGGCGGCGTCCGGTGAGGATCAGTCCGGTCAGCACCAGTCCGCCGACCACCAGCCAGACGAAGCCGAGCCGCTGGGCGGCGATGTCGGCGTTGACGACCACGTAGGCGAGGATCGCGAACCCGAGGACCGGCGCGACCAGGTGGCGCCACCAGTCCCGGCTGCGCCGCCGCACGACGTAGTGCACCACCACCGACACGTGCAGGACGAGGAACGTGGTCAGCGCGCCGAAGTTGACCAGGGTGGAGAGCAGCGTGATGCCGTCCTCGCGCGAGGCGGTGTAGAGCCCGAGGACCAGTGAGATTCCGGCGGTCAGCAGGGTGGCGTTCACCGGGACGCGGTGGCGCGGGTGGACCTTGGCGAGGAAGGCGGGCAGCTGCCGGTCCCGCGCCATCGCGTACAGCAGCCGCGAGGTCGCGGCCTGGGCGACCAGCGAGTTGGCGAACCCCCAGGCCACGGCGGTGGCGGCGGCCGTCACCGTGGCGAGCCAGCCGCCGGCGGCGACCCGGGCCGCGTCGTAGAACGCGGTGCCGTCCGGATCGCCCTGCGCGATCAGCGCGTCCGGGTCCGGGACGAGGAGGGAGGCGATCCAGGTCTGCGCGATGAACAGCGAGCCGGCCAGCAGCAGGGCGGCGATCATCGAGCGGCCGATCGCCTTGGCGGAGTCGCGGTTCTCCTCGGAGAGGGTGGAGATCCCGTCGAAGCCGAGGAAGCTCAGCACCGCCACCGACACCGCGCCGAACGCCAGACTCCACGAGAAGGTCTGCGAGTTGTAGACCGGCGTGAGGTCGAAGCCCCGGCCCCTGCCGGCCGCCAGCGCCGCCAGGCCGAACCCGATGAACACCAGCAGTACGATCAACTCGCCGACCAGCATCGCCTTGTTGACCTTCGACGTCATCTCGACGCCCAGGTAGTTGACGGCGGTGTTGAGCAGCACGAAGCCGACCAGCCAGAGCCAGACCGGTACCGCGGGCACCAGCGAGTTCATCGCCACCCCGGCGATCAGGTAGAGCAGGCCGGGCACCAGCACGTAGTCCAGCAGGATCATCCAGCCGGACAGGAACCCGACGGGCGGCGCGATGCCGCGCCCCGCATAGGTGTACACCGAACCGGCCATCGGGAAGGCCCGCGACATCTGCGCGTACGACAGGGCGGTGAACATCATCGCCACCATCCCGAGCACGTACGCCAGGGCGACCATGCCGCCGGAGCCCTGGAAGACGCTGCCGAAGATGCCGAACGGCGCGATCGGCACCATGAACACCAGTCCGTAGACCAGCAGGTCCGTGAAGCGCAGGGAGCGGCGCAGCTCCTGTCGGTAGCCGTAGCTCTCGATGGTCTGGGGCGCGGGTGCTTCGGACATGGGGGCTCTCCTCCGTGACGACCCGGGGTGGTGGGGGAGACAGTAGAGGCAGTTATTTCCAAATGGAAGGGTTTTCGTGCCGTGGCCTGCCGCGATGCCGGCGCGAGCCGCTCCCCGCCGAGCCGCTCCCCGCCGACGCCTCACCAGAGGACGGTGAACCCCGCGCCCTCCGCCCGCGCCAGGTGCACGCCCTCCCGGGGCGGCCCCAGCGGCGCCCGGGCCCAGGCCCGCCGGACCGCCGCGCCCTCCCCGTGCAGCAACCGCGCCGCCGCCCGCGCCAGCCCGCCCGACGGCACCAGCTCGCCGCGCGACGCGAGCGCCGCCGCCAGGTGCAGCCCGTCGTACAGGCCCACCGCGTACGCGTCCAGCACCGGCGCGTACGGCCCGAACACCGCGCGGTGCCGCTCGGCCAGCCGCAACCGCCGGTCCTCGGCGAGCGAGACGAACGACGGCATCGCCGCGTACAGCGTGCCCGTGTCGTCGCCGCCGTAGGCGAGCAGGCTGTTCTCCTCCAGCGCGCCGGAGAGCCGCACCAGCCGCCGGTCCAGACCGCTGCGCCGCAGCGCCCGGTTGAACCGCACCAGGTCGGCGCCGATCAGGCTCAGCAGCAGGGCGTCCGCGCGCGACGCCCGGAGCGCGTCCAGCAGCGGCTCCAGCGCGCGCTCCGTCGTGCCGAACGGCAGGTGCCGTTCCAGCACCACGCCCGCCCCGGCCCGGGCGACCGCCGCCTCGGCGGCCCGGTGCACCGCGCGCGGCCAGATGTAGTCGTTGCCGACCAGCGCCCAGCGGTGCAGCCGGTGGCGGGCCGTGAGCCGCTCGACCACGCCGTCCAACTGCCGGACCGGGTCCGCCCCGGTGCAGAGCACCCCGGGCAGTCGCGGCCCGCCCTCGTGCGGCGGGGTGAACACGTACGCGGCGCGTCCCGCCGTCACCGCCTCGACGGCCCGGTGCACGTCGCTGGAGTGGCAGCCCGCCACCGCGTCGACCGCCCCGGCGTCCAGCAGTCGGGCCACCTCCCCGGCCACCGCGGCCGGTGCGCCCCCGCCGTCCACCAGCACCAGCTCCAGCGGCAGGCCGCGCACCCCGCCGCCGGCGTTCACCTCGTGCGCGGCGAGCAGCGCCCCGTCCAGCGCCGACGGTCCGGTCAGCCCCAGCGGGCCGGACTGCGGCACGACCAGGCCCACCCGAAGCGCCGGCGCCTCGCGGGGGAGGTGCAGCGCGTCGAGCGGTTCCAGGAGCTTCACGTCGGCGCTCATCGCTTGCGAGTATCGTCATGGCAGCCGATCCGGCAAGCAGCAGGCCAAGCAGCAGGCACTACGGCGGGGAAAGAGACACGGCCATGACACCCAGCGCGACCGCCCCCGCCGCCACTCCCGGAGCCGCGTCCGCCGCCCCCGCCGCCGCGCCCGCCGTCGACCGGCCCCTCCTGATCGAGCTCCTCACCGTCGCCCAGCGCCGGCTGGCCCGGGGCCTCACCGCCCAGCTGGAGGCCGAGGGCTGCACGCTCGACCAGTGGCGGGTCATGCGCGCCCTCACCGACGACGCCGGCCGCTCCATGGGCGAGCTCGCCCAGACCCTGCTGATCCCGCAGGCCAGCCTCAGCCGCATCGTCGACGCCCTCGCCGAGGCCGGCTGGGTCTACCGCAGGCAGGACGAGCACGACCGCCGCCGCATCACCGCCCACCTCTCCCGCCGCGGCCACACCCGCCTGACCCGCCTCGACGCCCTCGCCGCCGCCCATGACGCGGCCGTCCGCGCCGCCTGCGGGAGCGAGGACCCGGGGCCCCTGCTGAGGCACCTCACCGAAGCCTGACCGGACCTCCGGACCCGGCGGCCGTCACGGCCGGTCGAGGGCCTCCGCGTCCGCCGCCCAGCGGGGCTCGGCGTCCCGGCGCCGCTTCCTGGGCGAGCGGTTCCGGTACAGGACCACCGCGGCGACCACCGTCAGCAGCAGCAGCGCGTAGAACGCCCCGGTCGGCCAGAGCGGCCCCGATGCCACCGTCCCGCGTTCGTGCTCGCACACCGTGCGCGGGGGGAACACGCTGGTCTCCGCCCTCAGGAACGGTCCGGCCTTCTCGGCGAAGAACCCGTGGGCGCACATCTCGTCGAACTCCAGGGTCATCAGGAACGTCCCCACGTACAGCAGCACCGCCAGCAGCGGTGCGAAGCACACCGAGACCTCGGCCCAGATCCGTCGTCGTCCCGCCATCGCCCCACCCTCGTGACCCTGTCGTTCCGCGCTCCGCCGCCCGTCGCGCCCCCGTCGTCCCGCCTTGCGGAGCCGCCGGGACACGGGGACGCCGGGACCGTCGCTCCGCGCGCCGGGTCCTCCCTGCGCCCCCGTCGGCCACCGTACTGCTGCCGCGGATCCGGCTCAGCCGTCGGCCTGCGGGGTCTGTGGGGCCTGCGGCGCCTGCGGCGCCCGCGCCTGTGCGGCCCGGGTCTCGGGGGACTTCGCGTGCGGGAACGGGCAGCCGCCGGCCGGGCCGGACCCCTCCTCGAACGTGCCGAGGTCGCCGATCCGGTAGCCGTACGGGTAGCCGGGATACCCGCGCACCTGGCGGTTGTCACGGGCCAGGTAGGGCCGGCGCCGGGGCGGGAGGAGCCGGACGGCGCGCCCGCGCAGCCACATGCCGGTGCGGACGGCGCGCCGGAGCGCGGCCGGCGGGGCCGGGTAGCCGAACGCCTCGCGCAGCGGGTCGTCGAGCAGGCAGATCGACGAGAGCCGCATCGACGGCCGCAGCGGCGCGGGGTACCAGGAGGCCATCAGCCCCAGGGTGGAGTCGGAGACCGCCCGGCCGCCCGGGTCGAAGGCGAAGTGCGCGCGCTCGTAGTCGTCGAGCAGCTGCTCGAACTCCTCGAACGTCTCCGGTATCCCGGGCAGGCCCATGTGCCGGCCCAGCTCGCGGAAGTAGTTGGTGGCGGCCCGCCGCTCGTGCGGGGAGTAGCGGCGCCAGCCGTAGTCGTCCAGCCAGCGCTTGGGGATCACGACGAAGGTGGCGAGCACGTACAGGAAGTCGGCGTCGGAGATGTCGTACCGGCGGTGCATCTGGTTCATGCGGCGGATCGCCTCGCGCCCCTGCGTGGAGTCGAAGCCGTGTTCGAGCACCGCCTCCAGGATCAGCGTGGTGTCGTCGTACCGCTTCTGCGTGCGGCCGGTGAACTCGCCGGTCTCCGCGAGCAGCCGGCCGATGCCGGGGACCGCGTAGGTGCGGTAGAGCGCGAAGCTGAGTGACTGGACGGTGTCCCAGGGGAACTCGTACCAGCTGCTGATCCGGTAGATCTCGGTGAACTCGGTCTCCGGGTCCATCTGCTGAATCTTCCTCAGCCAGTCGTATCGCTGCACCCGGTCGACCCTAGGGGGCCGGTCGGGAAGCGGTCAACGGGCTCCTCCCGCGGTGGGCGGGGTGTCGCTGCGCGCGGGCCGTCGGGGGGTCCGGCTAACTTTTTCCCGAGATTCCCGCCGAGGACGTCGAAATCGCGCGGCGTGCTTCTACCTACCCGTGAGAGCCCCTCCGACCGGGGCGGGCACGACGAACGAGGAGCGGAACCATGAAGTACATGCTGCTGATGCAGTTCAGCGAGAAGGCCGCCGACTTCCCGAAGATCGACGAGTGGAAGCCCGAGGAGATCCAGGCGCACATCCGCTTCATGCGGGACACCAACACCAGGCTCGCCGAGGACGGCGAACTGGTCGACGCCCAGGGTCTGGCCATGCCGGAGACCGCCCGGATCGTCCGCTCGCACAGCGGCGGCGCCCCGGTGGTCACCGAGGGGCCGTTCCCGGAGACCAAGGAGTGGGTGGCCGGCTGGTGGATCGTGGACTGTGACACCGAGCGCCGGGCGGTCGAGATCGCCGCCGCCGTCTCCGCCGCGCCCGGCCCGGGCGGGGAACCGCTGAACATGCCGATCGAGGTGCGCCAGGTCATGTCGGCCCCGCCCACCGAGCAGTGACCGGACCCGAGCCGCCGGCGCCCGGACCGGACGCCCCACCGGCCGTCGACGACCTGCTGCGCTCCCTCGCGCCGCAGGTCGTCGGCGTGCTCACCCGCCGCTACGGAGACTTCGCCACCGCCGAGGACGCCGTCCAGGAGGCCCTGCTGGACGCCGCCACCCAGTGGCCGGACGAGGGCGTGCCGCGCAACCCGCGCGGCTGGCTGGTCCAGGTGGCCGGCCGGCGGATGACCGAGCAGGTCCGCAGCGAACAGGCCCGCCGCCGGCGCGAGGACCTGGTGGCCGGGCAGGTCCCGGCCGACCGGCAGGCCGCGCCCCCGGCCGACGCCGAGGACGGGGGCTCCCGGGACGACACCCTCACCCTGCTCTTCCTCTGCTGCCACCCCGCCCTCTCGCCCGCCTCGGCGATCGCGCTCACCCTCCGCTCGGTCGGCGGCCTGACGACCGGCGAGATCGCCCGTGCCTTCCTCGTCCCCGAGGCGACCATGGGACAGCGGATCAGCCGCGCCAAGCAGCGGATCAAGTCCTCCGGCGTGCCGTTCCGGATGCCGGAGCCGGACGCCGCAGAGTGGCCGGCCCGGCTCGACGCGGTGCTGCACGTCCTCTACCTGGTCTTCAACGAGGGCTACGCCAGCAGCACCGGCCCCGCCCTGCGACGCGTCGAACTGTCCCGGGAGGCGATCCGCCTCACCCGGGCCGTCCACGCGCTGCTACCGGACGACGCCGAGGTGGCCGGACTGCTCGCGCTGATGCTGCTCACGGAGGCCCGCGGTCCGGCCCGCACCCGCCCGGACGGCGAGCTCGTCCCGCTCGCCGAACAGGACCGCGGCCGCTGGGACGCCGCCGCGATCGCGGAGGGCGTCGCGCTGATCACCGCCGCCCTGCCGCGCGGCCCGGTCGGCCCCTACCAGGTGCAGGCGGCGATCGCGGCCGTCCACGACGAGGCACCGACCGCGGCCGCGACCGACTGGCCGCAGATCCTCGCCCTGTACGGGGTGCTGGCCCGGATCTCCGACAATCCGCTGATCACCCTGAACCGGGCGGTCGCCACCGCCATGGTGGACGGCCCGGCGGCGGGCCTCGCCCTGCTCGCCGAGGTGCCGCCCGCGCTGACGGACCACCACCGGCTGTACGCCGTCCGGGCCCACCTGCACGAGCTGGCGGGGGAGCGGGAGGCCGCCGTCGCCGACTACCGCGCCGCCGCCCGCCGCACCGCCAGCCTCCCGGAACGGCACCACCTCAGCCTGCGCGCGGCCCGGGCGGCGGCGGGGGCGGAGCCGGAGGCAGGGGGAGGGGCGGCGCCGCTGGGGGAGACCCCCGTGGGGGAGGCGTCCGCCCGGGACGTGCCCGCCGTGTCCGCCGACAGCGATCGGTCGCCTGAAACGGCCGGGGGCGGGGGAGGCTGCGGACCATGACGACGCCCGCCGCCGCCGAGGCCGCCCCCGCTCCCGTCCCCGCTTCCGCCTCCGACGCCCATGCCGCGTCCGCGCCCCCCGACTTCTCCGGTGACGTGGCCGCCTACTACGCCGACTACCGCCGCGGCTACCCGCCGCCCGTCCTCGACGCGCTGCGGACCGCCTTCGCCCTGGACGCCCACCCCGCCATCGGTGACCTCGCCCTCGACCTCGGCTGCGGCACCGGTCAACTCGCCCTCCCGCTCGCCGCCCACGTCCGCACCGTCATCGGCATGGACCCCGAGCCGGACATGCTCCGCCAGGCCAGAGCCGCCGCCGACCGCGACGGCGTGCACAACGCGCTCTGGCTGCTCGGCACCGACGCCGACGTCCCGGCCCTCTCCGCCCTGCTGCCCGGCCGCCGTCCGCTCGGCGTGACCGTGATCGGCAACGCCATCCACTGGATGCGCCCCGACGAGCTCTTCCGCACCCTCCGCCCGCTCACCCGCCCGGGCGGAGGCGTCGCGGTGATCGCCAACGGCACTCCCGTCTGGGCCCAGGACACCGACTGGTCGCGTGCCCTGCGGTCCGTCCTGGAGGACCACTTCGGCCGTCCGGCCGCCACCTCCTGCGGGACCGCGACCGACGACCGCGACCGCTACGCCCGGGCGCTGGCCGCCGCCGGGTTCGCGGACGTCGGCGAGACCGTCCTCGACTACGAGGACGCCCTGACCCCCGACCAGCTCCTCGGCACCGTCTACTCCGCCATCCCCGCCCCCGAACTGCCCGCCCCGGCCGAGCGCCCCGCCTTCGCCGCCCGGCTGCTCGCCGCGCTGCCCGAGCCCGGCGACCGCGGCTACCCGGAGCAGGTCCGGGTCTCCGTCCTCACCGGGCGGGCGTAGCCACCGGGCGGGGGCGGGGAGGCGGGCGAGGACGAGGGGCGGACGCGGGGGGCGTCCCCGGGCGGCGGGCTCAGTCGAGTTCGTAGGCGAAGACGTACGGGAACGGCGACTCGCCCGGACGGTAGACGAAGGAGCCGCTCCCGCGCAGGCCGGCCAGCTCGCCGACGGCCGTTCCCGGGACCACCTCGAAGGTGCAGCGCACCGTGCCGTCCTCCTCGAACGATCCGCGTTCCTCCAGGGTGAAGGAGCCCGCGCGGCCGTCCAGTCGTCCGGTGACCGACTCCAGCCCGGTGAAGGTGCCGGTCGTCCCGGTCGCGTAGACGAAGACGTACTCGCAGGCGGTGTCCGCCGCCTCGATCCCGCCGGTGAAGGTGTTGACGACGGAGGCGCGCGCCAGCCGGGGCGTGACCTCCGTCGAACCGATCGCCGTCTCCTCCCACTGGGCGTAGCCGATCCGGCCGGTGGTGGTGATGGTCTGTGCGCTCATTGCCGTCCTCGGAATAGTCCGCGTGTGCGGGCGGGAAGTGCGGGCGGGGAGTGCGGGCGTGCGCCTGTGTGACCGCGCGCCGGTGCGGCTGGGCGCGCGCCTGCACCCGCCCTGCGTACGGCAGGTGTGCCGTACCCCCGAGGACCACTCTGGTGCCCGTACCTGACACCTTCTGTCAGGTACGGGCAGCAGAATGCGGGCATGCGCGCCGACCGGCTCCTCGCCCTCCTGCTCCTGCTCCAGAACCGTGGCCGGACGACGGCCGGCGAACTCGCCGCCGAGCTGGAGGTGTCGGTCCGTACCGTCTACCGGGACGTCGAGGCGTTGGCCGCGTCGGGCGTCCCCGTCGTCGCCGACCGGGGTCCCGAGGGCGGCTACCGGCTGATGGACGGGTACCGCACCCGGCTCACCGGGCTCACCGACGCGGAGGCCGACGCCCTCTTCCTCACCGGGGCGCCCGGCCCGGCGCGGGAGCTCGGCCTCGGCGCGGTGCTCGCCACCGCGCAACTGAAGCTCCAGGCCGCCCTTCCGGCCGAACTCGCCGAACGCACCCGCCGCGTCCAGGACCGCTTCCACCTCGACACACCGGCCTGGTTCCGCGACGCCGACCCGGTCGCCCTCCTGGCCCCCGTCGCGCGGGCGGTCTGGGACCGGCGGGTGGTGCGCGTCCACTACCGCCGCTGGCGCGGCGAGGTGCACCGGGTGCTGCACCCGCTGGGCCTCGTCCTCAAGGGCGGCATCTGGTACCTGGTGGCCCGCACGGCCCCCGCCGTCGCGGTGGCCCCTGCCCCGGCGGCCCCCGCCGTCGCGGACTCGGCCGCCCCCGCCGAGTCCGTCCGCACCTACCGGGTCTCGCGTCTCCTCGCCGTCGACGTCACCGCCGAGACCTTCGAACGCCCCGCCGGCTTCGACCTGGCCGCGCACTGGGAGGAGAACTCCCGCCGTCTGACGGCGGCCCTCCACCAGCAGACCGCCCACCTCCGCGTCTCCCCGGAGGCCCGGCGCCTGCTCCCCATGCGGTTCGGTGCCGCCGGCGCCCGGGCGCTCGCCACCGCCGGACCGCCCGACGCCGAGGGCTGGACGGAGGTGCGACTCTCCGTCGAGAGCACGGCGGTGGCCGTCGGGGACCTCCTCCGCCTGGGCCCCGAGGCCGAGGTCCTCGGCCCGCCCGACCTCCGCAGCGCCGTCGCCCGGGCCGTCACCGCCCTCGCCCGCCGCTACGCCCCGCCCCCGCTCCCGCCCGCCTGAGCCCTCCCGGCCTCCTGGGCGGCGTGCTCCACCCGGTCCCGGTGCCCCGCCCACCACGCCTCGTCGCCGGGCGCCATGTTGCCGCCCTCCCGGCGTTGTCCGGTGGCACCGTCCACGAGCTCCCGGACGACGTCGGCGTGCCCGGCGTGCCGCTGGGTCTCGGCGATCATGTGGACCAGGCTGTGGTGGAGGGTCACCTCGCTCCGGTTCCCCCAGGGCACCCGTCCGACCGCCTCCAGCGCCAGTGACGCGATGGTCTCGTCGGCGTGGGCGCAGGCCGCGCGGTACAGCTCGACGATGTCTTCCCGGCTCTCCTCCGGCGTCGCCCAGAAGTCCGAGTTGGGTTCGGCGTCACCCGTGATCCAGGGGCGCGGCGCCTCGAACGGCCGCCCGAAGACCTCTCCGAAGTACATCGCCTCCGCGGCGGTCGTGTGTTTGACCAGCCCCAGCAGGTTGGTCCCGGTGGGGGTCAGCGGTCGGCGGACGTCGTACTCCGACAGCCCTTCGAGCTTCCACAGCAGGGCGTCGCGGGCGTCCTGCAGATAGGTCCGGAGGTCCTTCTTGAAGTGATCCGTGCGCGTCATGGGGGAAGTCTGCTGTCCCCTCGACGTTCGATCACCCCTATGTCCCCGTCGGGTACTTCGGCGTCCGGACCCGCGTCGGGCCTTCGACGGTGAGGGGTGGTCGAGCGCGGTCCGAGACGGTCCGAGACGGTCCGAGACGGTTCGCGGTGGGGCGGTCGAGGGCGGGTTCCGGATCCTGCGGGCGCCCCGGCCGCCGGCTCCCCGACCCCTGGGCCGGGTGCCCGGTCGATGCCGGGACGCCCGTCGATGTCACGGAGCGTAGCGGCTGGGGTGGGGTAATCGGACTTGAATCTTTACGAACGAATGTTCGATCCTGGGGGCGTGCCCGTTTTCGAATCTGTTTTCGAATCCACCGTCGAGCGGAGGCCGCTCCGACCGGTGGCGTCTGCGGCTGCGCTGTGCGAGGCCGGCGGGACGGGCACCGACGCCGGGCGCGGACTGCTCCCGGTGGTGCCGGCGCTGCGGGGCGTACTGCCGGAGGGCGGCCTGCGGCGCGGGACGGCGGTGTCGGTGGCGGGCGGGGACGCCGGGCTGCTGCTCGCGCTGGCCGCCGGAGTGCGGGAGACCGAGGGCGGGTGGGCGGCGGCGGTCGGGCTGCCTGACCTCGGGCTGGCCGCGGCCGCCGGATACGGGCTGGACCTGCGGAGACTGCTGGTGGCCGACGACCCCGGGCCGCACTGGGCCGAGGTGGTGTCGGTGCTGGCCGGGGCGGTCGAGCTGATCATGCTGCGCCCGGACGGCCCCGTTCCGCCGAACCTGGCCGCCCGGCTGGCGGCCGTGCTGCGCCGCAGCGCCTGCGTGCTCCTGGTGGCCGGGCCGTGGCCGGGGGCCGGGCTGCGGTTGGGCGTGCGGTCCGGGCAGTGGTTCGGACTGGGCGACGGGCACGGGCAGCTCACCGGGCGGCAGGTGGAGGTCGTCGCGGAGGGGCGCGGCTCGGCCGTGCGCGGGCGGACCGCCCGGCTCTGGCTGCCGGACGCGCACGGCACGGCGCGGGTCGTGGAGGAGACGGCCGCCGGGGTCGTGGTGGACGAGGCGGGGGAGGACGTGACGTCGGGGGCCGGGGCGGGCCTCGACCGTATGGCGGTGGTGTGAGATGGCCGACGGCGGAGCGAGCGGGGTGAGCGGGGCCGGTACCCCGCGGGTGCTGGTGGTCTGGTGCCCGGACTGGCCGGTGGTGGCCGTCGAGCGCCCCGGGGACGCCGGCCCGGCGGTGGCCGCCGGTGCGGACGGGAGCATCGGCGCGGACGGGCGCCCGGTCGCGGCGGGGAGTGCCGGCGGCGGCATCCCGGTGGCGGTGGTCGAGGGCGGCCGGGTGCTGGCGTGCTCGGCGGCGGCCCGGGCGGCCGGAGTGCGGCAGGGGCAGCGGCTCAAGCTGGCCCAGCGCCTCTGCCCCGCGCTGGAGCTGCGCGACCGCGACCCGGAGGCGGAGACCCGGCGGTTCGAGCCGGTGGTCGCGGCGGTGGAGGCCTTCACCCCGCGGGTGGAGGTGCTGCGCCCGGGGCTGTGCGCGATCCCGGTGAAGGGGCCGGGCCGGTACTTCGGCGGGGAGGAGGCGCTCGCGGCGAAGGTCCAGGGCGCGGTGACGGCTGCCCTGGCGGCGGCCGTCCCGACGGCGGCGGCCACCGACGCCGGCCCTGCGGCGGCCGGCCGGCCGGTGCACCCGGTAGATGCCGAGTCGGCGGCCGGTGTCCGCCCTGCGCCGGACCCCGGACTCGACCCCGGCACCCGTCCCGGCACGAGCCCCGACGACCGGGGCCCCGCTCCGGTCGCCGAGGTCGCCGAGGTCGTCCCGCTGCACCCGGCGGACGCGGACGCGGACCGGACCGCACCCCGCCGCCGGACCGCCGGGGTGGACGAGCTGTTCGCCGCCACGCCCGCGGCCAGGGACGGCGCGCGCGGCGGTTTCGCCCGGCCGGCGGCCTACCCGCCGGAACCCGCCCGTCCGGACGGCCGCCCGGAACCCGCCCGTCCGGAGTCCCGCCCGGACGGCCTCGGCCCGGCGGCTGCGCACCCGCCGGAGGCTCCTCACCCGGCGGAGTCCCGTCGGGAGGGCGCGCGCCCGCAGCCCGACCCGTCCGGCCCGCAGCCCGGGGGGCCGGCGGCCGGGCGACCGGGGCCCCCTGCGGCGGAGGGTCTCGCCGCTGCCCCTGCCCCGTGCGGGCAGGTCGGGGTGGCCGACGGCCTGTTCGCCGCCGTGCTCGCCGCCCGCGCCGGCGTGCTGGTCCCGGCCGGGCGGACGGCGGAGTTCCTCGCGCCCTACCCCGTGGCCGTGCTCGGTGACGAGGTACTGGCGGAGCTGCTGGACCGGCTGGGCCTGCCCACGGTCGGGGCGTTCGCCGCGCTGCCGGCCGAGGCGGTGGCGGACCGCTTCGGCCCGGCCGGTACGACGGCGCACCGGCTGGCCCGCGGGTTGCAGCCGCGCCCGCTGGTGCCGCGTACGGGCGGGCCGGACCTCTCGGTCGAGCAGCGCTTCGACCCGCCCGAGCCGCTCGCCGAGCCCCTGGTGTTCGTGGCCCGGACCCTGGCCGAGCGGCTGCACCAACGGCTCGCCGGGGCGGGGCTGACCTGCCAGCGGGTGGCCGTCGAGGTGGAGTGCGCGGACGGTCGGACCGTGGCGCGGCTCTGGCGGCACGAGGGCCGGCTCTCGGCGACGGCGCTCGCCGAACGGGTCCGCTGGCAGCTCCAGGCCTGGCAGAGCACGGGCACCTTCGACGCCGGGCCGGCCGGCGGCCCCCGCGGCCCGGACGGCCTCCGCGGCCCCGGCAGTCCCCGGGGCCGCCGGAACCCCCGGGGCCCGGAGAGCCGCCACGACTCCGAGGACCCCGGCGCGGGAGGCTTCACCGCGCTGCGCCTCGTCCCCGACGACCTCACCCCCGACCAGGGCCGGCAACTCGCCCTCTGGGGGCAGGCGGTGGCGGACGACCGGGTGGAACGCGCGGTGGCCAGGGTCCAGGCGGTGCTCGGGCATGCCGGGCTGCGCCGGATCGAGCCGGCAGGCGGACGGGGGCCGGACGAGCAGGCGGTCCGAGTGCCGTGGGGCGAGCCGTACGACCCGGACGCGCCCGCCGACGCGCCCTGGCCGGGGCGGCTGCGGGACGTCTGGCCGACCGTGGTGCACCGCACCCCGCTGCCGGCGGCGGTGCTGGACGCGGACGGGCGACCGGTGACGGTGGACGGCCGGGCGGGGGTGTCGGCCCGGCCGTCCACCGTCACGGTGCGCGGGCGGCAACTGGCGGTGGACGGCTGGACCGGGCCCTGGCCGGCCGTCGAGTACTGGTGGGATCCGGCGCGCGCCCGCCGACGGGCGCGCTTCCAGGTCACGGTGGCGGGCGGCCTCGCGCTGCTGCTGACGGTGGAGGGGGGCGTCTGGCTCGTGGAGGCCGGCTACGACTGACACCGGGGCGCTCCGGCGGCCCGGCGCGAACGACCGAGGGGGGTCAGGAAAACGAGAGACCGAAGGCGTCACCCCCGATGGGATTCACGAGTCACCCCACCCTCCCCTGGAGCGAGCTGCGCCGCCGCCTGACCGGCGGCCGGCCCGGCCCGGCGGGTGGCGACGTCGTCCCGCTGCGCCGCGATCCTGAAACCGCCGGACCCGCCGGACCCGCCGGACCCGCCGGGTCTGCCGGGTCTGCCGGTGCCACCGGCCCGGCCTCTGCCTCCGCCCCTGCCCCCGCCTGGGCCGAACTGCACGTCCACTCCGCCTTCAGCTTCCTCGACGGCGCCAGCGACCCCGAGGCACTGGTCGCCGAGGCCGCCCGGTTGGGCGTCGAGGCGCTCGCGCTCACCGATCACGACGGCCTCTACGGAGCGGTCAGACTCGCCGCGGCGGCCCGTGAGGCGGGCGTGGCCACCGTCTTCGGCGCGGAACTGACGATCGGTCACGAGAGGGGGCGGGTCGAACACCTCCTCGTCCTGGCGCGCGACCCGGAGGGCTACCGCCGCCTGTCCGCCGCCATCGGGGCGGCCCAACTCGCGGGCGGGGCCAAGGGGAGGCCGGCCTACGACTTCGCGGCTCTCGCGGACGCGCACGACGGCCACTGGGCGGTGCTCACCGGCTGCCGCCTCGGCCGCGTCCCCGCCGCCCTCGCGAGCACCCCCGCGTCCCCGGCCGCACCCGCCGGTCCCGGCACCGGCGGCGGTCCTGTCCCCGTCCCCACCCTCCTTCCCGGCCCCGCCCTCCTCCCCGGACCCGCCCTCCTCCCCGGCCCCGGCCCCGGCTCCGACGCCGGCGGGGCCGAGCGTCAACTCCGCTCGCTCGCCGAGGCGTTCGGTCGCGACAACGTCCACGTCGAACTGATCGACCAGTGGCTGCCCGGCGACGACCTGCGCAACGACGCCCTCGCGGCCCTGGCCGCCCGGCTGGGCCTGACCACCGTCGCCTCCACCAACGCCCACCACGCCGGCCCCGCCCAGGGCCGTCTCGCCCAGAGCCTCGCCGCGCTGCACGACCGCCGTACGCTCCCGGAGGCGGCGGGCTGGACGCAGGCCGCCGGCACCGCGCACCTGCGCTCCGGCCGCGAGATGGCCGCCAGGCTGGCCCGCTTCCCCGGCGTGCGGGAGGCGACCGTGGACCTGGCCCGTGCCTGCGCCTTCGACTTCGCCAAGCTGGATCCGGAACTGCCCGGCTACCCCGTCCCGTCCGGCCACACCGAGATCAGCCATCTGCGCGCGCTGGTCGCCGAGGGCGGCCCGGCCCGCTTCGGGCCCGGCAACGGCCCGGCCCGCCGTCAGCTCGCCCGCGAGCTGGACGTCATCGAGGATCTCGACCTGGCCGGGTACTTCCTGATCGTCCACGACATCGTCGACTTCTGCCGCCGGGAGGGGATCTGGTGCCAGGGGCGCGGTTCGGCGGCCAACTCGGCGGTCTGCTTCGCGCTCGGGATCACCGCCGTCGACCCGGTCCACTACCGGCTGCTCTTCGAGCGCTTCCTCTCCACCGCCCGCGACGGGCCGCCCGACATCGACCTGGACATCGAGAACCGCCGCCGCGAGGAGGTCATCCAGTACGTCTACCGCCGGTACGGGCGCGAGCACGCCGCCCAGGTCGCCAACGTGATCACCTACCGGCCCCGGCTGGCACTGCGCGACGCCGCCCGGGTGCTCGGCTACCCGCAGGGGCAGGTGGACGCGTTCAGCCGGCAGGCCGACTTCCGCTCCCCGCCCGGCGCGGACGCCGTGGTGCCCGCCGACGTGCTCTCCCTCGCCGGACAACTCCACGGTCTGCCGCGCCACCTGGGCATCCACTCGGGCGGCATGGTGCTCACCCGGGAGCCGATCGCGGAGATCTGCCCGACCGAGTGGGCCCGGATGCCGGGGCGGTCCGTGCTGCAGTGGGACAAGGAGTCGGTGGCCGGCGCCGGACTCGTGAAGATCGACCTGCTCGGTCTCGGCATGCTCGCGGCCCTGCACGACGCCTGTGACCTGGTCGAGCAGCACCACGGCCGGCGCTACGACCTGGCGACCGTCCCGGACGACGACCCGGGCGTGTACGCGATGCTGCGGCGGGCCGACACGGTGGGTGTCTTCCAGGTCGAGTCGCGCGCCCAGATGGCCACCCTGCCGAGGCTCAAGCCGGACCACTTCTACGACCTGGTGGTGGAGGTCGCGCTGATCCGGCCCGGCCCGATCCAGGGCGGGTCCGTCCACCCGTACCTGCGCCGGCGTGCGGGGGTGGAGCCGGCCGGCTGCCCGCACCCGCTGATGGAGAACGCGCTCGGCAAGACCCTCGGGGTGCCGCTGTTCCAGGAGCAGATGATGCAACTGGCCATCGACTGCGCGGGGTTCACTCCCGCCGAGGCGGACCTCCTCCGTCAGGCGATGGGCGCCAAGCGCTCGCACGAACGCGTGGCCCGGCTGCGCGAGCGGCTGTTGGGCGGGATGGCCGAACGCGGCATCCCGGAGGAGGTCGCCGAGGACGTCTACACCAAGATCGAGGCCTTCTCCAACTACGGATTCCCGGAGTCGCACGCGATCAGCTTCGCCTACCTCGTGTACGCCAGCGCCTGGCTCAAGTACCACTATCCGGCGGCCTTCACCTGCGCGCTGCTGGCCAACCAGCCGATGGGCTTCTACTCGTCGCTCAGCCTGATCGCGGACGTCCGGCGGCACGGCGTCCGGGTGCGCGGGGTGGACGTCAACGCCAGCGGGTCCCGGCCCACCCTGGAACCGTACCGGGGGCCGACGCCCGCGCCGCCGCTGACCGCGGGCACGCCGCAGCCCGCGATCCGGCTCGGCCTGGACACCGTACGGGGCATCGGCGCCGCGCAGGCCGAGGCGGTCGCGGCCGGGCAGCCGTACACGGACCTGGAGGACTTCGCCCGCCGGACCGGTCTGCCCGCACCGGCCATGGAGGCGCTCGCCTCGGCGGGCGCGTTCGGCTGCTTCGGGTTGAACAGGCGGCAGGCGCTCTGGGCGGCAGGGGCGTTCGCGGGGGTCTCGGCGGATCTCATCCCCGGGACGACGCCCGGCACCGAGGCGCCGCCGCTCCCCGGGATGACCCCGATCGAGGAGACCATCGCCGACCTCTGGGCGACCGGCACCTCCGCGACCAGCCACCCGCTCCAGCACCTGCGCGACCACCTGGAACGCGGCGGCGCGCTCACCGCCGCCCAGCTCCCGGACGTGGTGCCGGGTTCGGCGGTGGTGGTCGGCGGGCTGGTCACCCACCGGCAGCGTCCGCCGACGGCGGGCGGGGTGCTCTTCCTCAGCCTGGAGGACGAGACCGGGCTGATCAACGTCATCTGCAGTCGGCCGGTCTGGGAGTCGCAGCGCCGCGCCGCCCTCGACCGGGCCGGCCTGCTCGTGTACGGGCACGTCGAGCGCGACCGGGGCGCCACCAACCTGATCGCCACCCGGCTCACCCCGCTGCGGATCGGCATCTGAGGCGCCGCGGCCCGGCGGAGGCCCCGGGCCCCCGGACCCGCCGCCTCCGCAGCGGTCCGGACGGGGTTCGGGTGGTTCAGCGGTCCGGACGGTTCGGGCGGCGCAGACGGCCCGGGCGACTCACGCGGCTCGCCAGGCGGCGGCGAACTCCTCGACGCCGGGCCAGCGTTCGGTCGGATCGGCCGCCGTGGCCCGCTCCAGCACGGCGAGTCGGGCCGGGCCCCCGCGCCAGTCCCGTTCCTCGTCGCCGGCGTCGAGCAGGAGCCGCAGGGCACGGCCCAGCGTGAACACCGTGGTGCGGGCGTCGATCACCGCGCCGCGCCGGAACTCCTCCGGCGCCATGAACCGCTTCGAGCCCGGCAGCCGGTCCACGTCGACGGTGAACGGCCCCGGGCGGTACTCGTCCAGGTCGCACAGGTGCAGCCGGTGCCGCGCGAAGTCGTACAGCAGGCAGCCGTCGTAGAAGTCGCAGGCGACGAACCCGGCTCGGGCGACCGCCAGATGCGCGTCCAGGACGGTGTCCAGGGCCTCCGCCACCAGGGGCACCGGCAGGGAACGGAAGCGGGCGGTCGGGCTCGCCGGGTCGGTCCGGGCGGCGGTACCCCGGCCGCCGTCCGTCGTCGGGTGGTACAGCACCTCGCCGTCGCGCCACGGCATCACCACCGCCGGCAGCCCGGCGGCCGTGAAGCGGTGCAGCTGCGGGACGATCGCCTCGTGCCGGACGGCGGCGTGCAGTGCGGCGGCCCGCTCCATCGAGGCCACCGCGCGCTCCGTCACGGCGGCCTTCACGAACCAGCGGGCCCCGCCGGGTTCCACCACCCCGTACGCCACGCAGCCGGAGTCCTGTGCGGTGAAGGAGGCGAACACCGTTCCCACGGAACGGAGATGGGACAGGAGGTCGGGGACCGGCGGCGCGTCGAGCATGGCGCGAGCCTACGCCGCGCACGAACGGAGTGCCTCCCGTTTCATGCCATGATCGGTCCCATGAACTCGACCCAGTCGGCCGCCGCCCGCCGGACACCCATCCCGGCCCGGGCAGGCGTGCTGCTCGGGGCCGTCGTGGCGGTGGCCGGCTGCGGAAGCACCTCGGTGACCGGGGCCGGCGGGGGAGCGCCCGGCCCGGCGCGCACGATCGGCGACGCGCCGTCCTCGGCCGCGCCCACCGCCTCGGCTGCCACCGCCCCGGCGGCGAGCGCCCGGCCGACCGCCTTCCCGCTGGTCACCGCCGATGCCCTTCCCTCCGGTGCCGTGCCCCCCGGGCCGTCGACCCCTGCCCCCGTCTGTTCCCCCGAGGGCGTCTCGCCGGCCGTCGGCGAGGTCGCCGCGGCGATGGGCCTGCGTGTCATGTCGATCCGGCTGACCAACTGCGGGACCCGCCCCTACACCCTCAACGGCCGTCCCGGCATCCGCGTCCTCGACGCCGAACGCGCGCCCCTCGCGGTGACCGTCGGCAGCGGTTCGGCGGGCATCGCGACGCTGGAGAACTTCGACGCAGCCGCGAAGCCGGTCACCCTCCGGCCCGGGGAGACCGCCGAGTTCCAGGTGGCCTGGCGCAACACCGTCACCGCGGGCGACAGGGCGGCCGACCACGGCCGCTTCCTGGACGTCGCCCCGCTGCCGGGCCGCCCCCGTCTCACCGTTCCCGCCGAGCTCGATCTGGGGACCACCGGCAAGCTCGGTGTCTCCCCCTGGACCAAGTCGGCCGAGACCGCCGCGCGGACGCCGGACCGGCGGCCCGGACAGTCGACCCCGTGACCCCGTGACCCCGTGACCCCGTGACCCCGTGACCCCGGGGCGGGCCGGGTCGTGCCGTCGTGCCCCTCAACGACCCTGCGGTGGAGCCGACATGGCGGTGTGCAGATAGTCGGGGATGGCTGAACAGTACCTCTCCGCATACGCGGTCGACGCGGACGCCCTCCTCTCCCTGGTCGGATCCCGGGACGAGGACCTCGTCCGGCAGGCCCTCGGAAGGATCGAGGACCTGACGGCGGCCGGTGCCCTGCTGCGGGCCACCGAGCCCGCCGAGGTCCGAACGGCGCTGCGGGAGCTCGTCACCGGGCGTCTCGATCCGGACCGCCCGGCGGGCTACACCTGGCTGCTGGAACTCCTCGGCCCCACGGTCGGGGAGCCGCTCGGTTCGATCGTCCTGCCCGGTCGGGGCTGGGACGAGCTGACGGAGGCCTTCGTCGCCTGGGGGCTGCCGGCCCTCGCCGAGCTCTGGGGGCGGCCGTGGGCCTTCCCGCGGGCCGGGGCGGCGCCCGACGATCCGTGGCCCTTCCCCACCTTCGCGGAGCCGGGGGCCCTCGCCGCCGTCCTCGCCGAACTGGCCGGCTTCGACACCGGCCGGATCCACGACGACGTCGAGCTGCTCCCGGGCGGTGACGAGGACGCGATCGAGGAGGTCGAGGCACTGGTCGGAGAGGACCTGTCGGCCTGGGTCGACGGGGCGCTCGGCGCGGGCCGGGGCCTGCTCCTCGTCCGCGACGGCGGCAGGTGACCCGGGCCCCGTCGCCCGGGGACGTCACCGGCGCGGCGCAGTCGTGGGGGGTGTCTGCGCCGCGCCGGAGTTCTTCTCTCAGCCGTCCGGAGGTCGTTCCCCGGGGCTCAGAAGGCGGGCCGGTCGTTGAGTTCGACGATCCGCAGGTCGACGAGGCGGACGACGTACCAGACGTGCCGGCTCTCGCCCCCGCCCCAGAACTCGGTGAGCCGGACGGAGGCGAAGCCGAGTTCCTCCTTCACCTGCTGGGCGGACCAGTCCGCCGGGACGTTCTGGGCGCGGAACACCGGGTCGGCGTCGTGATCGTGCGCCCAGGCGTCGAGCCGGAAGTCGAGGTGCGGGGTGAGGTAGCGCTCGCGGACGGCGCGCGGGGTCTCGCCGCTCTCCCCGAGGACCGCCCGACGGTACTCCTCGAAGAAGGTGACCACCCGGTGGGCGGCCGGAGTGCCGGCCCGCACCTCCGCGTGCGTGGCGGCGGCCGTGCCCGCGGGCGGCGCGAACGCGGCCTGGGCGGGTGTGGCGGCCAGGCCGCCCACCGCGAGGAGGGCGGCGGCGCCGGCCAGGACGGTACGCATGGTGTTCATCCGAGTCATGGCGGCAGTCCATCATTCGCCAACGAACTCTGGCTATCGCCGAAACGTGTGGTTTAGAGCGATTGCGCCGTGATATGACGCATCATCATGTTGTTTACCGGGGTGATGATCCCGCTTTCCGGCCCTCCCCGGGCGGCCCCGCGAAGGCCTGTGCGATCGGCAGCCAGGTCTCCGCCGCGTCGCCGGTGGTCGTCAGCGAGAGGTCGTCGCGGTGCCGGCGCCGGGTGACCAGCAGGCAGAAGTCCAGGGCGGGCCCGTCGACCCGGTCCGCCGCCCCGGCCGGGCCCCACGTCCACACCGTCCCGTCCGGCGCGGTGAGTTCCACCCGCACCGGGGACTCCGGCACCGGCAGTCCGTGCACCGTGAACGCGAACCCCCTGGTCCGGATGCCCAGGTGCGCGATGTGCCGCAGCCGCGCGGTCGGCTCGCGGACGGCGCCGAGCGCGTCCGCGACGTCCTGCCCGTGCGCCCAGGTCTCCATCAGGCGCGCGGTCGCCATCGACGGGGCCTTCATCGGCGGGCCCAGCCACGGCAGGCGCGTGTCGGCCGGCACCGCCGCGAGGGCCTCCGCCAGCCGCCCCCGCCCCGACCGCCAGCGGGCCAGCAGGGCGGCCGGATCCTCGGCGGCTCCGCGGGAGGCGCCGTCCTCGACCGGGTCCGCGCCGGCCGCCAGCAGTTCGCCGAAGATCCGGCCGGACTCGGTGACGAAGCCCTCGGGGTCGCGGGCCGCCCGGTCCGACCAGTCGTCCGTCCAGGCGAGGTGCGCGATCTGGTGCGCGATCGTCCACCCCCGGGCGGGGGTGTCCGCGGCCCACTGTTCCGGCTCCAGTCCGGCGACCAGCCCGTCCAGCACCTCGCTCTCGGCCCGCAGGTCGGCCAGCAGTCCGGTCAGCACGGCCGACCCCCCGGGAGTGTTCGGTTCCGTCATGGATCTCCCCTTCGCACCTGTGGCCACCCTGGTAGTGACTCGCCGGTAACCTCGCGCCCGCACCCTACGCCGTGCCGCCCGGACTCGCCCGGAACTCCACGGAACACGCACGCCGAAGGCGCGTCCCGACCCCTCCTCAACGCCCGGACCCCGTGTGAGAATCACGCATGACCGCCACGACCGCCGTCACCGGAGCCCCCGACGACCTCGCCGCACGGGCCGCCGAGCTCGTGCGGGACGCCGTGCTCGGCGACCTCGCCCGCCGGGTGGTGGCCGACTGCGGCGCCGACGTCGGCCTGGTCGGCGTGCCGGAACCGGGTGCGCCCGGCCGGGGAGCCCGCGGGCGCGGTCCCGCGGGCATGGTGCTGCGGCACTGGGCCGGCACCAGGGCCGACCTGTTGCACGGCCTCGCCGTCCCCGCCGGGACCGGCCTCGGCGGCCGGGCGCTGGCCGAGCGCGCCCCCAGCTGGGTGCCCGACTACCGGGCCGCCACCACCATCTCGCACCACTACGACGCCGCCGTCATCGCCGAGGACCTGTACGCGATGCTCACCGTCCCGCTGCTGCACGGCGGTGCCGTGCACGGCGTGGTGTACGCGTCGCTGCGTGCGGTCGTCCCGTTCGGGGACGTCCGGATCGCCGCCGTCGGCAGGCTGGCCGAGGCGGCCACCAGGGCGCTGGCCGGGGCCGCCGCCTGGAGCGGCCCCCCGACCCGGAAGGCGACCGGGGCGGCGGCCCCCGCGACGCCGTTGACCCGGCGCGAGCACGAGGTGCTCCGCTGGGCGGCGACCGGCCGGACCAACCCGGAGATCGCCGCCCAGCTCGGCCTCACCTGCAACACGGTGACCGGCTACCTGAAGAGCGCCATGCACAAGCTGGGTGTCCGCAACCGCACCGAACTCGCCCTGGCGGCGCGCGAGTCGGGCCTCCTGGACGCGAGCTAGTTGACCTTCCGGTCCCGCCCCGCCCAGTACGGCTCGCGGAGCCGGAACTTCTGCAGCTTGCCGGTGGTCGTGCGCGGCAGCGTGTCCCGGATCTCCACCGAGGTGGGTGACTTGTATCCGGCCAGGCGCTCCTTGCAGTGCGCGATGAGCTCCGCCTCGTCGGCCTCGGCGCCCGGCTTGAGCACCACCAGCGCCTTGACCGTCTCGCCCCACCTGGCGTCCGGGACGCCGATCACCGCGGCCTCGCCCACCGCGGGGTGGTCGTAGAGGCAGTCCTCCACCTCGATCGAGGAGACGTTCTCCCCACCGCTGATGATCACGTCCTTCTTCCGGTCCGAGATGGTCAGGTAGCCGTCGACCAGGGTGCCGCCGTCGCCGGTGTGGAACCAGCCGTCCCGGATCGCCTCGGCGGTGGCCGCCGGCTGCTGCCAGTAGCCGTCCAGCACCACGTTGGAGCGGACCAGGACCTCGCCCTGGTCGTCCACCCGCACCTGGTTGCCGATCGCGGGCGAGCCCGCCTGCACCAGCCTCTCGGCCCGCTCGGCGGCGGGGAGGAGGTCCCACTCGGCGCGGGAGCGGTTCACCGTCACCACCGGCGAGGTCTCGGTCAGGCCGTAGATCTGCATGAACTCCCAGCCGAGTTCGGACTCGACCCGCTGCACCACCGAGGTCGGCGGCGGCGCCCCGGCCACGATGATCCGCACCCGGTCCCGGCCGGGGACCGGACCGTCCCAGTCCTCGGCCGCGTCCAGCACCATCTGCACCACCGCCGGCGCGCCGCAGAGGAAGGTCACCCCGTGCCGGTCGATCCGGCGCAGGATCTCGGCGCCGTCCACCTTCCGGAGCACCACGTGCTGCGCGCCCAGCCCGGTGAGGGAGAACGGCAGGCCCCAGCCGTTGGCGTGGAACATCGGCAGGGTGTGCAGGTAGACGTCCCGGTCGCCGGCCCCGAAGTGCAGTCCCATCAGGACGGCGTTCAGCCAGATGTTCCGGTGGGTGAGCTGAACGCCCTTGGGGCGGGCGGTGGTTCCGCTGGTGTAGTTGACGGTGGCGGTGTCGTTCTCGGAGATCGCGTACCGGCGCGGCGCGTTGTCGAAGTCGTACAGCAGGGCGTCGCTGTCCGCACCGATCACGAACTTGTGCTTGGCGACCACCCCGGCCAGCGGGTCGGCCAGTTCAGGGTCCACCAGCAGGACGGAGGCGCCGCTCTGCTCGACGATGTACGACACCTCCTCCGCCTTCAGGCGGAAGTTCACCGGCACCAGTACCCGGCCGTGGCCGCTCACGCCGTACATCGAGGTCAGCAGCCGGGCGGAGTTGTGCGACACGACGGCGACCCGCTCGCCCGGGCCGACCCCGAGCCGGTCCAGTCCGGCGGCCTGTGCCCGGGCCAGCCGGGCGACCTGACGATATGTCAGATCGCCCCAGGATTCGGCCGGTTGGAGCGGCTCGTCGACGATGCCGACCCGGTCGCCGTAGACCAGCTCGGCCCGGTCGAGGAAGTCCATCACGGAGAGTGGAATCTGCATGCGCCCACTGTCCTCCGCGCGTCGCGCCCTGCACACCCCCGATCGGGGGTGTCACCCGTACGGGCGCCCGCGCCGAACCGCCGGCCCGTCCGGCCCCCGCGCCCGCCGCGTCGCCGTCCGGCATCAGGCCGGTGCGGCCGCCTCGTCGGCCGCGACCGAGGCCACTCCCTGCCCGGGAGACGCGCCCTGTGCGAGGGTTTCGGCCTCCGCGGCCGCGATCGCGGCGACCAGCCGGTCCCGGGCCTCGTGCTGCGCGGCGATGCGGCGTTCCAGCACGGCCAGCCGCTCCCGGGCGATCCGCAGCGCGCCGGCGATCGGCGTCTCGATCGCGCCGGGTGCCACCGCCACCACCCGGATGCCGCGCGGCGCCAGCTCCACCGCCCAGCTGCGGGTGATCGTGTCGATCGCGGCCTTGCCCGCCGCGTACACCGAGTTCGTCGGCCAACCCCGTTGGCCGACGGCGGTGCTGACGTTGACGATCACGCCCCGGCTCGCCGTCAGTGCGGCGAGGGCGGCCTGGCCGAGCAGGACGGGGGCGGTGAGGTTGGTGGCGAGGAGCGCGCCGACGCCCTCCGCGGTGTAGTCGCCGAGCGGGCCGGGCGGGGCGATGCCGGCGTTGTTGACCAGGACGTCCAGTCGCCCGAACCGCTCCAGCGTCTCCCGGACGATCGCCTCCGGCCCGTCCGGCGCCGTGATGTCCACCGCCAGCGGCACGATCCGGCCCGGTGCGCGGCTCGCCGTCTCCGCGAGCGGTTCGGCCCGCCGCCCGACCGCCACCACCCGGACCTCCGGCCCCTGCGCGGCGAACGCCCACGCCGTCTCCTGCCCGATCCCCGTCCCCGCCCCGGTGACCACGACCACCCGGGGGTCCTGCCGCACTGCCTCACGTGTCCGCGTCGTCCCGTTCATGGCGCAACCTTCCGACCCTGCCGCCTGCGTCAAGGTCAAGGGCGCCCGAACCGGAAGGCCGACATCCGGTTGCTGAGCCGGCGGCGAAAACACCCGGGAGGAGGAACGGCGCGCTCCGCACCCCTGCTAGGAAGGGTCACGACACACCGACCCACGGGGGAGTACCGCTGATGAGCGACCACCGCTCCGACAGCCTCGACCGTTCCGACAGCTTCTACGACGCGATCGGCGGCCTGGACGCCCTTCGCCGGCTGAGCAACACCTTCTACCGGGGCGTCCTCGCCGACCCGCTCCTCGCGCCGGTCTTCGCGGACTTCACGCTCACCCACATCGAGCACGTCGCCGTCTGGCTGGCCGAGATCTTCGACGGTCCGGACCGCTTCACCACCGACCTCGGCGGTCACCAGTCCCTGCTCCGCTCCCACCTCGGCCTCGCCATCACCGAGGAACAGCGCACCCGCTGGGTGGAGCTCATGGCCGAGGCCGTCGGGAAGGAACTGCCCGACGACGAACTCCTCCGCCGCCGCGTCCTGGAGTACTTCGACTGGGGCACCAGGATCGCCAAGGACGTCTCCGCCTCCCCGGCCGGCACCGACCTCGGAGACCCGGGTCCCACCCCTCGGTGGGGCTGGGAGGGGCGCCGGTGACGACCGTGCTCGGCGGGCCGGCGGCCGACGGGCTCGTCCTGCGCCCCTTCCGGGCGGAGGACGCCCCGGCCCTGGTCGAGATCTACCGGGACGCGACGCTGCGGCACTTCACCCGGTTCCCGGTGACCGGCCTCGACGGGGCCGCCCGCTGGCTCGACGCGCAGGAACGCGGCTGGGCGGAGGGCACCCGGTACAGCTTCGCCGTCCTGGCGGGCGGGGGCGGCGCGGAGGATCCCGGCGGCCCCGGCGGTTCCGGAGGCCCCGGCGGTCCGGCCGGGACGCTGCTCGCCAACGTGGTGCTCAAGCGCGGCGAGCGCGGCAGCCCCGTCTCCGAGGTGGGCTACTGGACGGCCGCCGCCGCGCGCGGCCGGGGTGTGGCTCCGCGCGCGCTGGAGGCGCTCACCGGCTGGGCGTTCGAGGTGTTCGCGGCGGACGGCCTGGTCCGGTTGGACCTGCTGCACCAGGTGGACAACCCGGCGTCGTGCCGGGTGGCGGAGAAGACCGGCTACCGCTACCGGGCGCTCCTCCCGGCGTTCCCCCCGTTCCCGCTCGACGGCCACCTGCACAGCCGCCGGGCGCCCGGGTCGGCCTCCGATCCCACCGCTCCCGTCGCCGGTCCGGGGAGCGGCCCGGATTAAGTGCTGGACCGGGAGGAAGATCGAGGTCAGAGTGGCCCTCATGGCTTCTCTTGTGCGACATGTGACGATCGATTGTGCCGACGCCTACCGCCTCGCCCAGTTCTGGGCGCAGGTGCTGGACGGCAAGGTCGGCGACGACGACAACCCCGGTGACCCGGAGGCCCTGGTGGTCTCGTCGGGCGTCTCGCTGCTGTTCATCCAGGTGCCCGAGGGCAAGACGGTGAAGAACCGCATCCACCTCGACGTCCAGCCGCAGGACCGTACCCGGGACGAGGAGGTGGAGCGCGTGCTCGCGCTGGGCGCGACGCTGGTCGGCGACCACCGCACGCCCGACGGCAAGGGCTGGGCCACGCTCGCGGACATCGAGGGCAACGAGTTCTGCGTCGAGCGCAGCGCCGCCGAGCGGATCGCGACCGAGTCGGCCACCGCCACCGCCTGACCGTGACACGGCCCGGCCCACGGCCTGATTCCACGGCCTGATTCCACGGTCTGATTCCACGGCCGCCCGCCGGATCTCACGAGATCCTGCGGGCGGCCGTCCGGCGTGCCGCGCCCGGCGCGGCCTCCGGCCTCCGGGGGCCCGGACCCGGTCTCCGGAGACCCGGGTCAGCCCACCTGGATCGAGCGCTTCGCCAGTCCGTTCCAGAACCCGTCGATGACCGTGCGCTGACTGCCCAGCTCGCCCTCGCCCGCGCCGAGCGTGACGAAGAGCGGCGCGAAGTGCTCGGTCCGCGGGTGGGCGAGCCGTCCGGCCGGGGCCTTCCGCTCGAAGTCGAGCAGTGCGTCGAGGTCCTGCGCCGCCAGGGCGCGCCGGCCCCAGTCGTCGAACTCGGCCATCACCGAGGTGACCCGGCCGTCCTGGCTGAGCGCCCGCAGGTTGTGGGTGAAGAAGCCGCTGCCGACGATCAGGACGCCCTCGTCGCGCAGGGGCGCGAGCCGGCGGCCGATCTCCAGCAGCCGCTGCGGGTCGAGGGTGGGCATCGAGACCTGGAGGACGGGGACGTCCGCCTCGGGGAACATCTCGACCAGCGGCACGTACGCGCCGTGGTCGAGGCCGCGGTCCGGGATGTCCTGCACGGGGGTGCCGGGGGCGCGCAGCAGCTTGCGCACGCGCTCGGCGAGCTCCGGTGCGCCGGGAGCGGCGTACCGGACCCGGTAGTAGTGCTCGGGGAAGCCCCAGAAGTCGTAGACCAGCGGTACGGGCAGGACGGCGCCGAGGGCGAGCGGGGCCTCCTCCCAGTGCGCGGAGACCATCAGGATCGCCTTGGGGCGCGGCAGGTCGGCCGACCAGGCGGCCAGCTGGCCGGGCCAGATCGGGTCGTCGGCGAGCGGCGGCGCGCCGTGCGACAGGTAGAGGGCGGGCATGCGCTCGGGGGCCGCGGTGCTCATGACGTCTCTTCCTCTGCTCCTCGGGCGGGTGGTCGGGCGACCGGCTAGTAGTTCAAATTTGAACTCCGACACTTTAGACCGTACACCGTCGTTCGAATTTGAACAACAGGAGTACGATCCATTCATGCCCTCCACGTCGTCCGCACCCTCCGCGCCCCCCGCGCCCTCCACGCGCCCGCCGAGCGAAACCCGCTGGCTGGACGACGAGGAGATGGCAGCCTGGCGGGGCTTCGTCACCGCGAGCAACCTCCTCAACCGCCGCCTGGAACGCCAGCTCAAGGAGGACTCGGGGCTCTCCCACACCCAGTACGAGATCCTGGTCCACCTCTCCGCGGCGCCGGCCGGCTCGCTGCGGATGACCGAGTTGGCGGACAAGCTGGTCACCTCCAAGAGCGGACTGACCTACCAGGTCACCCAGCTGGAGCGGATGGGCCTGGTCGGACGCCGCTCCTGCCCCAGCGACGTGCGCGGGGTCTTCGCCGAACTCACGGAGGAGGGGCACGAGATGCTCCGCGAGGCCGCCCCCGGCCACGTCGCCCTGGTCCGGGAGCTGCTGATCGACGTCCTCAGCCGGGAGCAGCTCACCGTCCTGGCCCAGGGCCTCGGCCAGGTCAGCGCCCGGTTGCGGCTGGACGAGGCACTCTGAGGGCTCACCGCCCCGCCCGCCCCTCCGCTCCGCCGGAACCTGCTCCGCCGGACTTCGCTCCGCCGGACTCCGCTCCCGCTCCCGCTCCGCCGAACGTGCCCGTCGTCCCGGAGGTGTCCGCCCCGGTGGCCGCAGCCCTCGCCAACAGCAGCTCCCGCTCCCGTGCGTTGCGGGTCAGGCCCGCCGCGCGCGTGAACTCCGCCCGGGCCTCCGCGCCGCGCCCCAGGCGCGCCAGCAGGTCGCCCCGCACGCTCGGCAGCAGGTGGTACCCGGCCAGTGCCGGTTCCGCCATCAGCGCGTCCACCACCTCCAGCGCGGCGGCGGGGCCCTCGGCCATCGACACGGCCACCGCCCGGTTCAGTTCCACCACGGGGGACGGCGTGATCGCCATCAGCCGCGCGTAGAGGGCGGCGATGGTGGCCCAGTCGGTGTCCTCGTACCGCGCGGCCTGCGCGTGGCAGGCGGCGATCGCGGCCTGGACCGCGTACGGCCCGGTGCCGGCCCGGCGGAGGGCGGCGAAGCCGCGCCGGATCAGCAGCCGGTCCCAGCGGGCGCGGTTCTGGTCGGCCAGCAGGACCGGTCGCCCGTCCGGCCCGGTCCGGGCGGCCGTCCGGGAGGCCTGGAGCTCCAGCAGGGCCGCCAGGCCGTGCACCTCGGGCTCCTCGGGCATCAGCCCGGCGAGGACCCGGGCCAGCCGTAGCGCGTCCTCGCAGAGCCCGGGCCGGAGCAGGTCGTCCCCGGCGGTGGCCGCGTAGCCCTCGTTGAAGATCAGGTAGATGACCTCCAGGACGGAGGAGAGCCGCGCCGCCCGCTCCGCCCCGTACGGGACCTCGAACGGGACCCGGGCCTTCGCCAGGCCGCGCTTGGCGCGCACGATCCGCTGGGCGACGGTCGCCTCGGAGGCGAGGAAGGCGCGGGCGATCTCCGGGGTGGTCAGCCCGCCGAGCAGCCGCAGGGTCAGCGCGATCCGGGCCTCCGCCGACAGCACCGGGTGGCAGGCGGTGAAGATCAGCCTCAGCAGGTCGTCGTCGATGTCGTCCGGCCCGGCGGGCTCGGGCGGCGGGACGTCCTCCAGCGTGCGCCCGACCTCGGCGAGCTTGCGCGCGTAGGTCTCCCTGCGGCGGACGAGGTCGATCGCCCGGTGCTTGGCGGCGGCCGTGAGCCAGGCGCCCGGGCGCTCCGGGACCCCCGACTCCGGCCACTGCTCCAACGCGGCGACCAGCGCGTCCTGGGCCAGTTCCTCCGCGATGCCGACGTCGCGGACGATGCGGGCGGCACCGGCGATGATCCGCGCCGACTCGATCCTGAAGACCGTCTCGACCATCGCGGCGACGCCGGCCCCGCCGGCCGTACCCGCCCCGCCGGCCGGGCCGACCGCGTCCGCCGTTTCCGTCGGGTCGGTCGGGCCGGCCGCGCCGGCCCCGCTGCGCTCCGTCACGGTCACCCATCAGAGCAGCCGCACCGGACCGGGGCAAACGCGGCCACGACCCGTCCGATCGTCCGACGATCAGGCCTCCGGAGGCGTGGCGGCCTCGTCGATCTGCCGCAGTTCGGCACCCACCGTCCAGTTCACCGGGTGGGTCTCCAGAAACCGCCTGGTCCACTCCAGCGCCTCGGCCTTGTCCTTGCACTGGAGGAGTGCGTAGCCGCCCACCACCTCCTTGGTCTCGGTGAACGGCCCGTCGGTGTAGCTGAGCTTCCCGCCCTCCCAGAGGATCCGGGTGCCCTCCTCGGTCGGCAGCAGCCCGGCGGTGTCCAGCATCACCCCGGCCTTGGTGATCTCCGCGAACAGCGCCCCCATCCGCTCCTCGAACCCGGGGTCTGGCTCGGCCTGGCCGGGGCCGTCCTGCTCGTCGATGCGGATCAGTGTCATGAAGCGCGGCATGGTGGCTCACTCCTCGTCGATGCGGGCGGGGCGTCTCCCCGCCTCTCACCCCTGCGTCGAACGGGCAGCGGCCGGATCGACACCCACGCCGAGATTCTTCCGAGAGATGTCCGGCCCGGCCACCGGGCTCCGCCGCCTCCCGCACTCGTGATGCCGGGCCCGGTCCGGCGGGGTAGCGTCGCAGACAACACCTCTCCCGGCCCGCCGGCTGCTGCGCCGGACGCCGTCCC
The DNA here is from genome assembly GCF_036290945.1 of Streptomyces sp. BE303. Classification (NCBI taxonomy): domain Bacteria; kingdom Bacillati; phylum Actinomycetota; class Actinomycetes; order Kitasatosporales; family Streptomycetaceae; genus Streptomyces; species Streptomyces sp. BE303. The sequence goes on along the minus strand of NZ_JAQYWZ010000411.1, from coordinate 24,914 downwards.
GTGGTGCCCGACGACGTCGTCGCGCCGTGTCGGTCCACGCCGCAGCACGTCCCCCGGTGGTGCCGAGCCCGTCCTTCCCCCGGGCCGCGTCCTCCAGGAGCTGATGTGAGCAACGACCCCGCCGAAGCCGCCGCGACGGGCGAAGCCGGCGAACCGCTCGAACCGGGCCCCATCGACTACGTCATCATCCAGTTCCCCGGCAGCCGGCTGACCGGCGAGGGGATGCCCCTGCTGGTCGACCTGGTCGACCGCGGCATCATCCGCATCCTCGACCTGACCTTCGTCAAGAAGGAGGAGGACGGGTCGCTGGTCGGCCTCGAACTCGCGGACGTCGACGGGGACGGCCGGCTCGACCTGACCGTGTTCGAAGGCGCCTCCTCCGGGCTGGTCGACGAGGAGGACGTCGCCGAGGCGGGCGCCCTCCTCGAACCGGGCGACTCCGCCGCCGTCCTCCTCTACGAGAACCTCTGGGCCGCTCCGCTGGCCGCCGCGCTGCGCCGGACGGGTGCCCGGATGATCGCGAGCGGCCGCGTGCCGCTCCAGGACCTCGTGGAGGCGCTGGACGCGCTCGAAGAACTCCGCTGACACACCGCCCGACGTACCGCACCACCTCCGTCCCCACGTCCGAAGGAGGAGACCATGCCCGGATTGCTCCGCGGGGTCGCCCGTACCGCGGTCGTCGCCGGTACGGCCACCGCCGTCTCCAACAGGGTGTCCCGCCGCCAGGCCGGCCGGTGGGCCCAGCAGGAGCCCGCCCCGGCTCCCGCTCCCGCGGCCCCACCGCCCGCGGCCCCGCCGGCCGCCGCGTCCTCCATGGAGGAGAAGCTCGACCAGCTCAAGGAACTCGCCACGCTCCGTGACCAGGGCGTCCTCACGGACGAGGAGTTCGCGGCGCAGAAGGCCCGCGTGCTCGGCAGCTGACGCCCCGGGCCCACCTGCGCGGCGGCGAGTCGCTCCTGGTGACGGCGGGTGGGTGCCACGCGGAAAACGGCTCGCCGAACGACCCCTTCCGTGGAAGCATGCGCTCTATGGGGACGATCCTGCACGGCACCCACGTCACGCTCCGCTCCGCAACGGCCGACGACATCCCGGCCCTCGTCGCCGTGCGCCGCACACCCGAGGTCTACGCCCGCTGGCGGGGTGGTGACGACCTCACCGACGCCGTCACCACCGACCTCGCCGAACCGGGCACCGAGACCCTGGTGATCGAGGCGGAGGGGCAGACGGTCGGAGCCGTCCAGTGGTACGCGGAGAACGACGACGAGTACCGCCACGCGGGCATGGACATCTACGTCGACCCGGTCTGCCACGGCCGGGGGTACGGAACGGACGCCGTCCGCACCCTGGCCCGTCACCTCGTCGACCACCACCACTACCACCGGCTGATCATCGACCCCGCGGCCGACAACGCGGCGGCGATCCGCTGCTACGAGAAGGTCGGATTCCGCCCGGTCGGGACGATGCGGCAGTACGAGCGCGGGCCCGACGGGACGTGGCACGACAATCTGCTGATGGACCTGCTGGCCGACGAGCTCGTCCAGTGACTGCCCGCCCCGCCACGACCGAGCGCCGGCGCCGCCGCCGGGACGACGGCGGCCCCTCGCCGCGCCCGCCGCGGCGTTCCCGGCTCCCCTACTCCCCGCTGCGGAGCGGCTCGCCCGTCCGGTGGAGGTGGGCGAAGATCTCCCGGTAGGAGCGGAGCAGACCGGTCTCGTAGTACGGGATGTCCTTCTCCGCGCAGAACTCACGGGTGAGCTGGGCGGCGCGGGCCAGGGCGGGGGTCGGCATGCTGGGGAAGAGGTGGTGCTCGACCTGGTAGTTGAGGCCGCCCATGAGCGCGTCGATGGTGAACCCGCCGCGGACGTTGCGCGAGGTGAGCACCTGACGGCGGAGGAAGTCGAGCTTCATCTCGGGCGTCACCATCAGCATGCCCTTGTGGTTGGGGGCGAAGACGCACCCCAGGTAGATGCCGAGCAGCGCCTGGTGGACGGCGAGGAACGCGAACGCCTTGCCGGCCGGGAGAGCGGTGAAGACGAGTCCGAAGTACGCGGCGAAGTGCAGGACGAGCAGGGTGCCTTCGAGGTACGGGCGCTTCATGATCGGGCTGCGGAGCGCCCGGAAGCTGTTGAAGCTCAGGTTGAGGCCTTCGAGGGTGAGCAGCGGAACGAAGAGGAAGGCCTGCCGCCGGCCGATGAACCGGGCCACCCCGCGGGCCTTGCGGGCCTGCTGCTGGGACCACACCACGATCTCCGGGTTGACGTCCGGATCCCGCTCCTCGTGGTTCGGGTTGGCGTGGTGGCGGGTGTGCTTGTTCATCCACCAGCCGTAGCTCATGCCCATCAGCAGGTTGGCGGCGATGCGCCCGCCGAACTCGCTGTGGAGGCGCTGGTTGAACACCTGGCGGTGGGCGAGGTCGTGCGAGAGCAGTCCGAGCTGGGCGAAGACGACGGACATCACCGCCGCGAGGCCGAGCTGCAGCCAGGTGTCGCCCAGCGCGAAGAGCGCCCACCAGCTGCCGGCGAACGCGGCCAGCACCACGCCGATGCGCACCGTGTAGTAGACGGGACGTCGGTCGAGCAGCCCCTCGGCCGCTATTCGGCGGGTCAGCTGGGCGAAGTCACTGCCGCCGGACTCGGGCCGGGAGGCGTCCCGGTGGACGGCGGGGACTTCGGGCAAGGTCGCGGACTCAGCGCTCATGGCGAGAAGTCTGGTCGGTGGGGGGCCCCGGGAGAACCGGAGTAACCCCCCTCCTCAGGGGGGAGTTAACCCCCCTTCGGGCCCTGGGGTTGTCCTGCTCAAGTACCCTTCGTGAAGGGGGGACGTGGTGGGGGGTCCGTGGCGGTCGCCGTGGGCGGACGAACCGTGGACTGACTAGCCGGGAGCCGGGAGCCTACAGTGCCCGTGAGCAGTGCCCGGTGGCCGCCGTGGCCGCGTGCCGATCTCCTCACCTGGCTGCGGGACGGCCTGGTGGCCGCGCGGCGCGGCCTGGCCGTGGCCCTGCTCTCCCAGCTCGGCGCCGTGCCGCTGCTCGTGCTCTCGGTCGTGTCGCTGGGGCTGCTCCCGCTGGGGGTCGGCTTCATCACCCTGCCGATCGCGCTGTTCGCCGTGCGCGGCCTCGCCGACCTGCACCGGCGGTTCCTCGGCAGTTGGTGCGGCGTGGCCATACCCAGCCCCTACCGGCCACGCGAGGGCGACGAGTTCGAGCTGCTCGACGTGCCGAGCAGCGTGCGCTACTGCCGGCTGCTGCTCACCGACCGGTCGACCTGGCGGGACCTGCTCTGGCTGCTCGTCGACGTCCCGGTCGGCCTGCTCCTCGGCCTCCTGCCCTGCTGGCTGATGATCTACGGCATCCACGGCGTGGTCGCCACCCCGCTGTTCTGGCCGCTGATGGACCCCGGGTACGGGTACGGGCTGATCTGGCCCGTGGACAGCACCACGGCGGCGCTGCTCTCGTTCTTCCAGGGGACGGTCATCCTGCTCCTCGGGTTCTGGAGCGCGGAACGGCTCCTGCGTGCGCACAGCCGGATCACGCGCAGGCTGCTCTCCCCGACCGCCGAGGCGTACCTCTCGCGGCGGGTCGCGGAGCTGACCGAGACGCGGTCGGCGGCGGTGGACGCGCAGGCCGCCGAGCTGCGCCGGATCGAGCGGGACCTGCACGACGGTGCCCAGGCCCGGCTGGTGGCGATCGGGCTCAAGCTCGGTCTGGCGTCCCAGATGTTCCGCAAGGATCCGGACACCGCGTACCGGCTGCTGGCCGATGCCCGTGCGGCCAGCGCCCAGGCGCTCGCCGAGCTGCGGGACCTCGTCCGCGGCATCCACCCGCCGGTCCTCGCCGAGCGCGGTCTCGACGGTGCCGTCCGGGCGCTCGCCCTCGATCTGCCGATCCCGGTCCAGGTCGACATAGACCTGCCGGGGCGGCCGGAACCGCCCGTCGAGTCGGCCGGCTACTTCGCCGTCGCCGAGGTCCTCGCGAACGTGGCCAAGCACAGCGCCGCCGGCTCGGCCTGGATCCGGCTCGGGTACGCCGACGGCCGGCTCCGGCTGGTCGTCGGCGACGACGGCGGCGGGGGTGCGAAGGTCCGCGAGGGCGGTGGACTGGACGGTCTGCGTCGACGGCTCGCGCCCTTCGACGGGACCCTCGACCTGCACAGTCCGGTGGGTGGCCCCACCACGGTGACGATGGAGCTGCCATGCGTGTTGTGATCGCCGAGGACCTGGCGCTGCTGCGGGAGGGCATCACCCAGCTGCTGACGCTCAACGACTTCGAGGTGGTCGCGGCGGTGGACGACGGCCCGAGCCTGCTGACGGCGCTGCTGGAACACCGCCCGGACGTCGCGGTCGTCGACGTCCGGCTCCCGCCGACCTTCACCGACGAGGGGTTGCACGCGGTCACCCGGGCCCGGCGCGAACTCCCCGACCTGCCCGTGCTGGTGCTGTCGCAGCACGTCGAGCACCTCTACGCCCGGGAGCTGCTCACGGACCACCGGGGCGGCATCGGGTACCTGCTCAAGGACCGGGTCTTCGAGGTCAGCGAGTTCGTCGATGCGGTGCGGCGGGTGGCCGCGGGTGGGACCGCGATGGACACCTCGGTCATCTCCCAGCTGCTGCAACGGAACTCGACGAAGGACTCGATGCGGTCGCTCACCACCCGGGAGCGTGAGGTGCTCGCGCTGATGGCCGAGGGGCGCAGCAACGCGGCGGTGGCCCGGGAGCTCTGCATCACGGAGAAGTCGGTGAGCAAGCACACCAACAACATCTTCGGAAAGCTGGGCCTCGCGCAGTCGGGCGACGACAACCGGCGGGTCCTCGCCGTCCTCGCCCACCTCAACTTCTGACCTCCGACCACCGCCGGAACCCCTCCGAGCTGCCTTTTCGGGCTGACCTTTCGGGCTGATCCGGGGGCCCGAGGGCAGGCCGGAGGGCCCGGTCGGCGTCGGCCGGGCCGGGGTTGACTGGCGCTCCGGGGCTCCATCACCCTTCCACTAATTCATTAGTGGAAGGGTACTTTGCCCATGCTCCCGTTCCTCTCCCTCCTCCGGTCCCGCCTCCGCCGCCCCGGGTCGTCGGTGCGGTCGTCGGTGCGACTGTCTGCCCGGTCGTCGGCGCCGCGGCCGGCCTGGGCACCGGCCTGGGCGCTGGCGGGCCTCTTCGCCGTCCTGTACGGCTGCGTCGCCGTCAACCGGCACCGGCGCATGCTCACCCAGGCGTACGACCTGGGGATCTTCGAGCAGGCGGTCCGCGCGTACGCCCACGGTGAGGCGCCGGTCGTCCTGCTCAAGGGGCCCGGCTACCACCTGCTCGGGGACCACTTCCACCCGGTGCTCGTCACGCTGGCCCCGTTCTACCGGGCGTTTCCCGGCGCCGTGACGCTGCTCGTCGCACAGGCGGTGCTGATGGCGCTGGCGGTCGTGCCGCTCACCTGCTGGGCGTACGAGGTGGGCGGGCGGCGGGTCGCGCTGACCGTCGGGGTGCTGACGGGGGCGTCCTGGGGGATCGTCAACGCGGCCGCCGACGACTTCCACGAGATCGCGTTCGCCGTGCCGCTGCTCGCGTTCGCGGCGACGGCGCTCGGGCGAGGCCGGCCCGTGGCCGCGGCGCTCTGGGCCCTGCCGCTGGTCCTGGTGAAGGAGGACCTCGGGCTGACCGTCGCGGCCTTCGGGGTGCTGATCTTCCGGCGGGCACCGCGCGCGGGCGGCGGTCGGGCGCTGGGGTTCGGCGTGGCGCTCCTCGGGGTCGCCGCCACCGCACTGACCGTGCTGGTGGTGCTGCCGTCGTTCAATCCGGACGGCGGCTTCGACTACTGGCGCCAGCTCGGTTCCGGCGGCACCACCACGGCGCCGTGGGCGCCGGTCGCCCGCCTCGGGTGGCCGCCGCTGAAGTGGCTGCTGCTGTTCCTGCTCGCCGCGACCGCGGGGTTCCTCGGGCTGCGCTCGCCGCTCGCGCTGCTCTGCGTGCCCACCCTCGCCTGGCGGCTGCTCGCCGACAACCCGCACTACTGGGGAGTGGGTTACCACTACAGCGCGGTGCTGATGCCGCTGGCGGTGGCGGCCCTGGTGGACGCCCTGGGCCGGGCCGGGCTGCCGGGCCGGGCGGATGCGACCGCCCCGGAGGGCGCCCGGGACGGGTCCGGCGCCCCGGGGGCGGCGGAGGTGCCGGGGCCGGTCGAGGCGCCGGGAGGTGCCGCGGACGCCGTGGAGCCCGGCCGGGTCCGCCGCGTCCGCAGCGCCCGGCGGGCCCTGGCGGTCGGTGCGCTGGTCGCCGCCGTGACGTTCCCCGCCTTCCCGCTGCACGAGGTGGTGATGCCCGAGGCCTGGCAGACGTCGCCCCGGCTCGCGCAGGCCCGGGCGATGCTCGCCCGGATACCCGACGGCGCCACCGTCGCCGCGTCCAACCGGCTCGCCGCGCAGCTGACCGGGCGGGCGACGGTCGCCCTGGTCTGCCGCGAGCCGGCGCCGGCGTCCGGTGCGCCGGCGCCCACCGGGCCGCAGTGGGTGGCCGTCGACCTCACGGACCCGAGCGTGCAGGCGCCCTGTGCGGTCGAGGACACCAGGCGCATGCTCGGCCGCTACGAGCGGGAGGGCTACCGGCCCGTCGTGGACGGCGGCGGCCTGCTCCTGCTGAAGCGCCCGTAGCCTCCGGCGACCCCCCTGGTTCGACTTGACCGCGGTGGTGCGGTGCGCCACCATTCCACTATTGAACTAGTGAAAGGGCGATGCGAGTGTGATCGAGTACCGCATCGAGCGGCGCAGCGGCGTCTCCACGTACCAGCAGATCGTGCAGCAGACCAAGCAGGCGCTGCGGCTCGGGATGCTCCAGCCGGGGGACAAGCTGCCGACCGCGCGGGAGGTGGTCGAGCAGACCGCGATCAACCCCAACACGGTGCTCAAGGCCTACCGCGAGCTGGAACGCGAAGGGCTGGTCGAACCCCGACCGGGACTCGGCACCTTCGTCCGCCGCTCCCTCGCCCGACCGGAGGCGGCCGCCGACGGTCCGTTGCGCGCGGGACTGGTCGGGTGGGTCGACGAGGCCCGGGAGGCCGGGCTCGACCGGGAGGACATCGACGCCCTGATGGCCTCCGTACTGGAACAGCGCTTCGAGACCGGGGTCGCCCCGGCGGTGCCGAACAAGGAGGGCGGGGGGACCGCATGACATCCGAGGCCGACAGCCGACCGGCGGTCGAGGCCGTGGGGCTGGGCAAGCGCTACCGGGGGGACCGGTGGGCCCTGCGGGACTGCAGCTTCACCGTTCCGGCCGGCCGGATCTGCGGGGTGGTCGGCGCCAACGGGGCCGGAAAGAGCACCCTGTTGACGCTGGCCGCCCGTCTGATCAAGCCCACCGCCGGGGAACTGCGGGTCCTCGGCGAGCCGTCGGGCACCCCCGAGCTGCGGACCCGGGTCGCCTACGTGACCCAGGAGAAGCCGCTCTACCCCTCCTTCACGGTGGCCGACACCCTCCGTCTCGGCCGCGAGCTGAACCCGCGCTGGGACGAGGACGTGGCGCAGAAGGTCGTGAACCTGGGGGAGTTGGACCATCGGGCGAAGATCGGTTCGCTCTCGGGCGGCCAGCGGACCCGGGTCGCGCTCGCCGTCGCCCTCGGCAAGCGCGCCGACCTGCTCCTGCTGGACGAGCCGATGGCCGACCTCGACCCGCTCGCCCGGCACGAACTGATGGGCGCCCTGATGGCGGAGGCTGCCGACCGCGGCACCACGATCCTGATCTCCTCCCACATCCTGCCCGAACTCGACGGCGTCATCGACCACTTGCTCCTGATGCAGTCCGGGCGCATCCGGCTCGCCGGCGACCTGGAGGAGATCCTCGACGGCCACCAGCTGCTCACCGGTGCGGCCGGGGCCGCCCAACTCCCCGACGACCTGGCCGTGGAGAAGCGCGTCCGGGGGCGTCAGGTCACCGCGCTGATCCGCACCGGGGAGGCGGTGGCGGGCCCGTGGGAGGCGACCCGGCCGAGCCTGGAGGAACTGCTGCTGGCCTACCTCCGCACCCCGATCGCCGACCGCCCCGGCACCACCACGCGTACCGCCGGCTCCGCAGAGCCCGACCGAGAGGCCGCCGCATGAGCACCAGCCTGTTGAACGGCCGGGCCGCCCAGGGGTCCGCCGACGGCCCGGCGGGCCCGACCCGTCCCGCGCGCCGACCGACCGGGCTCTTGTGGCTGGCCCTCCGGCAGAGCCGGTCCGCGATCCGGGTCACCGCCGCCCTGCTCGTCCTCGCCACCGTCGTGCTGCTCGCCATCCACTTCGTCGTCCAGGACCGGGCCGGGGTCATGGAGCAGAGGGGCTGCCTGGACTCGTCCTTCTGGGGGGAACAGCAGTGCTGGCCCCTGATCCAGCGGATCGACCTCGCGGCCCGGGCGTTCACCGATCTGGTCCAGCCCGCCGTCTTCGCGCTTCCCGTCGTGCTGGGCATGTTCCTCGGGGGGCCGCTGCTCGCCCAGGAGTACGAGCGCGGCACGATCCGCCTGGTGCTGGCGCAGTCCGTCGCTCCGCGTCGCTGGCTCGCGGCCCGGCTCGCCGTCGCCGGGCTGGTCGTCCTGCCGGCCGTCGGGGTGTTGTCCCTGCTGACCACCTGGGTGTGGTGGACCGACGTCATCCACGGTCCGGCCGGCTTCGACCCGCCGTTCCAGACCTCCACCTACCCCGCGCTCGGCCTGGCCCCGTTCGCCTGGTCGCTGTTCGGCCTGGCGCTGGGGGTGCTGGTCGGGGAACTGGTGCGCCGGACGGTCACCGCCGTGCTGGTGAGCGGGGTGCTGATGGTGATCGCGAGCGTCGTGGTGCGGCTGGTCCGGCCGTACCTCTGGCCGGTGGTCGACGCCGTGGTGCCGTACGACGAGTCCATGGGCGGCTTCATGCAGCCCACCAACGCCTGGCTGGTCGAGCGGGGCATCATCCTGCCGGACGGCACGAGGGCCCCGGACGGGTACTGCGTGGCGAGCTACGAGTGCGACGAAGCGGTCGGCGCCTGGGGGCACTACCACCCGGTCTCGCACTTCGTCCCGATCCAGCTCGTCGAGACGGGCATCCTGGTCGTGCTCGCCGTCATCGCCCTCGCGGTGGTGTTCCGGCGGATCGCCAGGGCCTCGGGCTGAGGTCCGGGCGACCGTCGGCCGTTCGGGCGCGATCCGCAAGTACGTCGTCTCGGACACCTCGGGCACCTCGGACGATTCCGGTCCGGTCCGGGCGCAATCCGGGCCGGCGCCGCCCGCCCCGGCGGTGTCGCGTCGTCACCGGGCCTTCCGGCCCGATGCGTCGGCGAGGGCGGTGACCTGCTCCGCCGGGGGCGGCCCGTCCCCGGCGCGGGCCCCTGCCGGACGACGACCCGGTCGACGAACTCCGGCGAGAGCCGGGGCCCGACGTGCGTGTGCCCGCACCGGACACCGGCGCGGGCACACGCACGTTCCCCGCCGGATCCCCGTCCGGGCCCGGGCCGTCCCCTCCGTTCACGGTGCCGGCCCGTACCGTCCGATTCCGGTCTTCAACCCGAGCGCCCGGCCGACCAGACTGGGACGGCGTTCGGGCCTTCGCCATCTCCCCCTCTCAAGGAGAAGTGCGCACCAATGACCGGAATCACGACCACGCCGCACGTCGCCGTCATCGGCGGCGGCCCCGCCGGACTCACCCTCGCCCGCGTCCTCCACGTCCACGGCGTCGCCGCCACCGTGTACGAGCGCGAGCCCTCCCGCGACGCCCGCGTCCAGGGAGGCACTCTCGACCTGCACGGCGACACCGGTCGGCGCGCCGTCCGGGAGGCCGGGCTGGACACCGAGTTCTGGGCCAAGGCCCGACCCGAGGGCGAGGACTTCCGCCTGCTCGACAAGCACGGCACCGTCCACAGCGCCTTCGACACCGGCCGACCCGCCGGCGAGGGCGCAGGAACGGAAGCGGGAGAGGGCCGAGGAGCGCGCCCGGGCGCCCCCGGCAACGCGAACTCGCCCGACGAGGACGGCGCTCCCGAGATCGACCGCGGCGACCTGCGCGCCCTCCTCCTCGACTCCCTCCCCCCGGCCACCGTCCGGTGGGGGCACCGCCTCGACCGCGCCGAACCGCTCGGCGACGGCCGGCACCGGCTCCACTTCGACAACGGCACGGTCGAGACCTGCGACCTGCTCGTCGGCGCCGAGGGCGCCCGCTCGCGCGTCCGCCCCCTTCTCACCGGCACCGAGCCGCGCTACACCGGTGTCAGCCTCGTCGAACTCGGCATCCCGGACGCGGACCGCACCGCTCCCGGGGCCGCCGCCTTCGTCGGCAACGGCAGCCTGTACGCCTTCCAGGACAACAAGGGCCTCGCCCTGCAACGCAACAGCGACGGCCGGATCCGGATCTACGCCTTCTACCGCAGCGCCGAGAGCTGGCTGGAGTCCGCCGGCCTCTCCGAGCAGGACCCGGTCCGCACCCGCGCCGCCGTCGCGCGTCACTTCGCGGACTGGGCGCCGGAGTTCCGGTCGGCGCTGGCCGCCTGTGACGACAGCCTGCGCGCCCAGCGGCTGGACATGCTCCCGGTCGGCCTGACCTGGCGGCGCGCCCCGGGGGTCACCCTGGTCGGCGACGCGGCGCACCTGATGTCGCCGTTCGCGGGCAAGGGTGTCAACCTCGCGATGTGGGACGCGGCCGAGCTCGCTCTCGCCGTGGCCCCCGTCCTCGCCGACGAGCGGTGGGAGGCGGGAGCGCTCGACGCCGCGATCGCCGGGTACGAGAAGGCGATGTTCGAGCGCGGCGCGTTCTGGGCGGGCATCTCCGCCCTCAACCTGGACCGGCTCGTCGCCCCCGACGGCCACGAGAACCTGGACGTCATGCTCGGCCCGCCGCCGGGCGCGGAGGGGTAGCGCCCGCCGGTCGCCCGCCGCTCGCTGTTCCCGTGCGGCGTCGGCCCGGTGCGGTGGGGCTCAGCGCAGGACGGCTCGGCCCGGCTCCTCGCTCCGCCCGGTGTCCTGCTCCGGGCGCTTCGGATCGCAACCGCAGGAGCGGCGGACGACCATCCGGGCCGGGAACATCCGGGCCCCGTTCGACGCGGGTTCGCCGTCCGGCCGCGCGTCACCCTCCCCGCCCGGGCGGTCCCCGAGCACCAGGCCGACGGCGGCGCGTGCCATCTCCTCCTGAGCGGTGGCCACGCTGGTCAGCGACGGACCGGCGATCACCGCCTCGGCGATGTCGTCGAAGCCCGCCACCGCGAGGTCCTCCGGCACCCGGATGCCCAGGTCGTCGGCGGCCCGCAGCAGGCCGATCGCCTGGTCGTCGGTCGCGCAGAAGACCGCGGACGGACGGTCGGCGCGCGCCAGCAGCGTGAGCGCCTCACGGTGCGCCCGCACGCGGTCGAAGGGCGCCTGCGTCAGCCGCCCCTCGGTGGAGATCCCCGCCTCGGTGAGGGCGACGGCCCAGCCTGCGGTCCGCACGGTCACCGGGTCGCTCGGGCTGAGCGAGAAGGTGCCGCCGAAGCAGTGGACTTCGGCGTGCCCGTGGCCGAGCAGGTGGCGCACGACCTCCCGGGCGCCGCCCTCGTCGTCGGCCACCACGGCGAGCCCGTGCTCGGTCTCCGCCCGGTGGTGCAGCAGTACCACCGGCGTTCCCTCGGTGGAGTCGATGCCGACCACCCCGGGGGCCGACGGGTCCTGGGTGACCAGGATCAGCCCGTCCACCTGCATCCCGAGGAAGGCGCGGATGTAGTGGGCCTCGCGTTCGTCGGCGTAGTCGGAGTTGCCGATGAGCAGCAGCCGCCCGCGTTCGGCCGCCGCCCGCTCCACCGTGTGCGCCAGTTCGGCGAAGAACGGCTGCCGGGCGTCCGGCACGACCATCCCGATCAGGTCGGTGCGCCGCCGCGCCATCGCCTGCGCGACCCGGTTCGGCCGGTACCCCAACTCCTCGACCGCTGCCAGGACTCGGGCCCGGGTGGCAGCAGCCACCGGGCGCGGTCCGTCGTTGATCACATAACTCACGACCGCGGTAGACGTCCCCGCCACCCTCGCCACGTCGTCCCGCGTCACCCTCGCCATGTCCGCGAGCCTACACACCGCGCCTGACCGGCGACGTTGCCATTTCACCCCTTGAGAGCAGGGCAGGGGTCCCGTCCGAGCCCGGCCGCCCCCTTCAGTACGCGTGGTCCGCCGTCACGTCCGCCGACAGGCGCAGGGCCCGCTCGGCCGTCTCACCGCGCAGGGAGAGCAGTGTCGAGGTCAGCGCGTCGACGACGGTGAGGTGGGCGATGCGGCTGGCGGTGGTCTCCAGGCCGAAGACGAGGTCCTGCCCGCCGGCGACCAGCGTGTGCGTCGCCGTCTCGCTGAGCGGCGAGCGGGCGTAGCTCGTGAGGGCGACGACGGCGGCGCCGTTGGCGCGGGCGTGGCGGGCGGCGTCGACGACGGTGCGCGTGGCACCGGTGTGACTGACGGCCAGGCAGGCTGCGGTGGAGGGGAGTTGGGCGGCCGCGAACTGGGCGGTGATCGGGTCGGCGGGTGAGTCGGCGAGGATGCCCAGGGCGCGCAGGCGGTAGGCGGCGTCGAGGACGACCGCGCCGGAGAGGCCCGCGCCGACGACCAGGACGTGGTCGGCGGAGTCGAGGGCCTCGGCCGCCGCCCGGAGGTCGTCGGCGCCGAGGGTGGCGGCCATCCCGTCGAGCGCCTCGCGGGCGGCGCGGACGGTGTCGGCGAGGGCCCGCGCCGCCGGGTCCCGGGGGTCCGCCGGGTCGGGCGCCGGCGCGGGCGCCTGTCGGACGGCGGCGATCTTCAGCTCCTGGTAGCCGCGGAAGCCGAGCCGCTGGCAGGCCCGGACCACGGAGGACGGCGCGGTGCCGGCGAGCTCCGCGACGTCGCTGACGCTGAGGTCGACCAGGTCGGCGCCCCGGGCGAGGACCACCCGGGCGACCCGGGCCTCGGTGCCCCGCAACTCGCCGAGCCGCGCGCGGATGTGCGCGGCCAGCCGGGATTCCAGCCGGGTCTCCGGCGGGGGGAAATATTCGGAACGCTCTTCCATGGATCTACTGTAGCGTGGAATTCTGTTCCAGGTCCGAGGATTCAGAGGGGGAGTTCCGCCATGCCTGCTGTCACCGCCGGAGCAGTGGCCGTCGCCGCGGCCACTGCCGGGGCCGGCCCCGTGTCCGGTCCTGCGGCCGTCCCGGTGGTGGTCCTCGCCGCCGCCGTGCTGCACGCGGTCTGGAACGGCCTGGCCCACCGGCTCCAGGACAAACTGGTCGGTTTCGCCCTGATCAACCTCGTGTACACCGGGTGCGCGGCGGTGCTGGTGCTGCTCAACCCGCTGCCGGCCGCCGCGGCCTGGCCGTACCTGATCGCCTCGGTGGTGATGCAGGTGACCTCCCAGCTGCTGCTCCTCCGGGCCTACCAGCTGGGGGACTTCGGGCAGATGTACCCGATCGCCCGGGGCTCGGCTCCGCTGCTGGTGGCGGTCCTGTCCGTCACGGTGCTGGGCGACGAGCTCGGCGGCGGGGAACTGCTCGGCGTCGCCGTCATCTCCTGCGGTCTGATCGGACTGGCCTTCGCCCGGGGGATACCGGGGCGGGCGCACCTGCCCGCGCTCGGGGCGGCCGCCGGTACCGGGGTGATGATCGCCGCGTACACGGTGCTGGACGGCGGCGGCGTGCGGCACGCGGGGACGGTCGGCGGCTACGTGGCCTGGCTGTTCCTGCTCCAGGGGCCGGTCCTGGCCCTGATCGCCTGGGCGCGCAGGGGCCGGGGCCTGCTGGTCGGGGCCGGCCCGCTGGTCCCGGTGGGGCTGCTCGGCGGGGTGCTGTCGCTGACGGCGTACGGGCTGGTGGTCTGGGCACAGTCGCGGGGGAACCTGGCGAGCATCGCCGCGCTGCGCGAGACGAGCATCGTGATGGCCGCACTGATCGCCACCGTGGTCTTCCGGGAGCGCCTCGGGCGGATGTGGATGGCGGCGAGCGCGACCGTCCTGGCCGGGATAGCCGTCCTGGAGCTGGCCCGCCCCTGAGGCTGTCCCGGGCGGGAGCTGTCCCGGGCGGGGCGGACCGGTGCTCCCCGGTCCGCCCGGGGTGTCGTACGGCCCGGCCGCCGCACGACTCAGGGGACGATCACCGTCAGCGTGCTGCGCGTGACCGAGAAGCCGAGCGACTCGTACAGCTGCCGGGCCCGGTTGCCCTCGGTCACCGCCAGGCCGATCCCGGTGGCGCCGTCGGCGGCGATTCCGGCGAGGACGCGGCGCAGCAGGTCCCGGCCGAGGCCGGGGTAGCCGAGGTCCGGGTCACGGAAGACGTGGGCGATCCAGGGCAGGCCGTCCCAGTCGGTCAGGACGGCGCCGGCGGCCACCCGGTCGGCGTCGTCGACGACCAGGGCGCTGGCCGGCAGCAGGGGGCCGATGACGCTTCCGGAGAGCAGTTCGGCCATCCGCCGCACCGGGTCGTCCCCCTGCGCCTCGGGGCGGTGGTCGGGGTGCCCGGGACGGAAGGCGGCCCGGGACGGCCCGTCCAGCTCGGTGGCCCCGCGGTCGCACGGTACGACCTGGAAACCCTCCCGGAGCGGGGTCCGCGCCCAGGACGGCCAGCCCCCGGCGGGAGGCGCGTCGACCAGGCTCCGGTGCATGGTGTGGCCGTGCCGCAGCGGGGTCGCGCCGCGGCGCAGCAGCTCCCGGCCGAGCGGGACGGGGCCGGAGACCACCCAGCCGGCCATCTCCGCCAGCACGTACCGGGCCGGGACGGCCGGGTCCGGGTGGTGGCCGACCACGTCCAACCGGTCGGCCCAGGGGAGGCCCTCCCGCTCGCCCCGCTGGTACCGCACGACCGGAAGGCCGTCGGTGCCGTACCCGAACCGCCAGCCGGCTTCCGCTTCCGCCACGCCGCCCCTCCGATCTCCGAGAACCGGAACACCCCGTCGTCGGCCATGCTCCGTGAGCGTCCCGTTCGACGGCAACCCCGTTTCCCGGCCGGACCGGTCTGCCGGCGTCACGTCGGGCACGACCCGGCCGCCGTGCCGCTCGCGGTGCGCGGGACGGCGCCCAGGGGGAGGGCGGGGTCAGTCCGCCACCACCGCCGCGCGGACGCAGAGGACGTCCGGCAGGTGGGAGACCAGCGGTGACCAGTGCTCGCCCTCGTCGTGGCTGGCGTACACCTCGCCGGTGCGGGTGCCGAAGTAGAGCCCGGCCGGGTCGGCGTCGTCGGTGCGCAGCGCGTCGCGCAGCACGACGCCGTAGTGGTCCCCGCCGGGGAGCCCGTCGGCCAGGGGCTGCCAGCTGTCGCCGCCGTCCGCGGTGCGGAAGACGCGGCACCGGCGGTCGGGCGGGATGCGGTCGTCGGCGCCGCCGAGCGGGAACACGTACGCGGTGTCGGCGCGGCGCGGGTGGGCGGCCACGGCGAAGCCGAAGTCGGCGGGCAGTCCGTCGGCGACGGACCGCCAGCTCGCGCCCGCGTCGTCGCTGCGGTAGACGCCGCCGTGGTTCTGCAGGTAGAGCCGGTCGGGGTTGACGGCGTCCCGCGCGATCTTGTGGACGCACTGGCCGAACTCGGGGTACTGGCTCTCCTCCGGGAGGAACTCGGCGCGCAGCCCGGAGTTGGAGGGCTCCCAGGTGCCGCCGCCGTCCTTGCTGCGGTAGACGCCGCCGCTGGAGATCGCGACCAGCAGCCGTTCGGGGTCGCGCGGGTCGGTGAGGACGGTGTGCAGGCCCTGGCCGCCGTAGCCGGCGCCCCACTCGGCGCGCTGCGGGTGCTCCCAGAGCGACTCGACCAGCGTGAAGGTCTCGCCGCCGTCCGCGGAGCGGAACAGCGCGGCCGGCTCGGTGCCCGCGTAGACCACGCCCGGAGCCTCGGGGCCGGCCGGCTGGAGCTGCCAGACCCGGGTGAGCGAGGCGCCGGTGTGCTCGGGGAAGCGGATCGCCGGTGCGGACGGTTCGGACCAGGTCGAACCCAGGTCGTCCGAGCGCCGGACGGTCGGCCCCCAGTGGCTGCTGTCGGCGCCCACCAGCAGCCGGACCCGGCCGTCGCGGCGGTTCCCGCCGTCGACGGGGTCCCGGCTGTCGACGGCGACGGAGTAGACCGCGTTCATCCGGAAGTGCGGCCCGCTGAACTCCCAGTTCAGCCGGTCGCGGCTGCGTCCGAGAAAGAGGCCCTTCTCGGTCCCGACGGCCAACAGCACCTCGGTCATCACACACCACCTGGTCGGCGTAACGGCCCCCGCACGGACACCCCCTCCGGCCAGTGTCGCGCCGCCCGGCGGCTCCCACACCTCGCCGCGCCGGTGCCTGCGGCCCGCGCCCGGGGCAGCCGGCCCCCGTCCGCCCCGGCCCCCGTCCGCCCCGGCCCCCGTCCGCCCCGGCCCCCGTCCGCCCCGGCCCCCGTCCGCCCCGGCCCCCGTCCGCCCCGGCCCCCGTCCGCCCCGGGCCGCGTCCGGGCGGACGGCGGGCCCGGGGCGGTACCGGCTCACCCGCGACAGCCCTCCAGCAGCCGCAGCCAGACCTCGCTGATCGTCGGGTAGGCCGGGACGGCGTGCCAGAGCCGGTCGATCGGCACTTCACCCACCACCGCGACGGTGGCCGAGTGCAGGAGCTCGGAGACCCCGGGGCCGACGAAGGAGGCGCCCACCAGCACCTCCCGGTCCAGGTCGAAGACGACCCGCGCCCGCCCCCGGTAGTCGTCGCCGTAGAGCGAGGCACCGGCGACCGCCCCGAGGTCGTGGTCGATCGCCTTCACCCGAAGCCCGGCCCGCTCGGCCGCGTCCAGAGTGAGGCCGACGGCCGCGACCTCGGGGTGCGTGAAGACGACCTGGGGCGCGCCTGCGCTGTCGGCCGACGCGGCGTGCTTGCCCCAGCGTGCGGTGTCCAGCGGACGCCCCTGGGCGCGTGCGGCGATCGCCGCGCCGGCGATCCGCGCCTGGTACTTGCCCTGGTGGGTGAGCAGCGCCCGGTGGTTGACGTCGCCGGCCGCGTACAGCCAGTCGCCGTCGACACCGAGCACGGTGCAGCTGTCGTCCACGTCGAGCCAGCCGCCGGGGTGCAGACCCACCTGCTCCAGCCCGATGTCCGCCGTGCGCGGGGCCCGGCCGGTGGCGTAGAGCACCTCGTCGACGGCCAGCCGCTCGCTGTCGGCCAGGACCAGGACGACGTCCGCGCCGGGCTCGTCCGCCCGCTCCAGCGAGGCGACCGAGGTCCCGAACCGCAGGTCCACCCCGGCGTCCCGCAGGCCCTCCGCGACCAGCTCGCCCGCGAACGGTTCCATCCGGGGCAGCAGCCCGGAGCCGCGTACCAGCAGCACGACCTCCGAACCGAGCGCGCGCCAGGCGGTGGCCAGCTCCACGCCGACCACGCCGCCGCCGACCACGGCCAGCCGCCCGGGCACGGTGGGCGAGGCGGTCGCCTCCCGGTTGGTCCACGGGCGGGCCTCGGCGAGCCCGGGGACGTCCTGCGGCAGGACGGACCGGCTGCCGGTACAGACCGCGACGGCGTGGCGGGCGACCAGCAGCCGCTCGCTGCCGTCCTCCGCCTCGACGGTCACCCTGCGCTCGCCGGCGAGCCGGCCGTGGCCGCGGACCAGGTCGATACCGGTCTCGCGGACCCACTTCACCTGGCCGTCGTCCTTCCAGTGGGAGGTGAACGAGTCGCGCCGGGCCAGCACGGCGGCCGGGTCCAGCCCGCCGCTGCCCACGGCCTCCCGGGCGCCCGCCACCGCGCGGGCGTCGGCCAGCGCGGCCACCGGGCGCAGCAGCGCCTTGCTGGGCATGCAGGCCCAGTACGAGCACTCGCCGCCTACCAGTTCGCTCTCCACGATCACCGTGCGCAGCCCGGCGGCGGCGGTCCGGTCGGCGACGTTCTCGCCGGTCGGGCCGGCCCCGACGACGATGACGTCGTACTCCTCGGGAACGGCCGACGAGGCGGCGGCGGAAGCGGTGGGATCGGTGGTCATGCCTGGTCCTCCGTGGTGGTGACGGTCGCCCCGGCCGGCAGGGCCGGGGTGACGGGCGTGCGTTCGCGGACGTCGGGGTGCCGGGCGGCGCCGAACGCGCCGACGGGTGCGGCCCGGTGCTGAGGCGGGCCGGCACCCCCGTTCGTCCGGTGGTCGGGCCCGGTCCGGGCACCGCTCCGCCCCGTGCGTCCCGCGAACATCGGCAAGGTCGCCCCCGTTCGGTCGTCGGTGCAGGTCGGTGCAGGTCGGTGCAGGTCGGCGTGCCGGGCCGGGGCACCGTGCCCATCCTGCGCCGACCCGGCCGCCCCTCGCAGCCGAACACGCGGACGAGTCTGCCGTCCGGCCCCGCTCCGCCCCCCGTCCCGGCCCGGTCGCCCGCTACTCGACCTCGGCCAGCTCCACCAGTGCCGCCGCCGTCTCGGCCGGCCGCGAGAACATCGGCCAGTGCCCGGTCAGCACCTCGCGCAGCTCCCACTCCGGGCCGCCGAGCAGGGCGAAGTACGGGTGACCGTCGGCGATCATCGCGCGGACCTGCTCCAACGGGATGGAGCACGAGATCAGGCCCTTGGGCAGCTTCTCCGCCCCGCCGGTCAGCCGCATCGGCTCCGTGACCGTCCCGGCCGGCTGGTCGGTGGCCAGCTCGCGGAACCGGGCCAGCCCCGCCTCGTCGATCCCGTCGACACTGGCCCCGTCGGAGGCCAGCACCTCCCACGACGGCAGCGGCAGCCGCCAGCCGTCGACCACCGAGGCCTCCAGTGTCTCGCGGTAGGCCGGCTCCCAGAGGTCGGCCAGCGCGACACCGTCGCCGAGCGGGCCGGAGTCGAGGAAGACGACCCGTCGGATGCGCTCGGGCACCCGGTCGGCCGCGCCGGAGACGGCGATGGTGCCGCCGCTGTGGGCCACCAGCACCACGTCCCGGAGGTCCTCACGGACCAGCAGGTCGGTCAGGTCCGCGATGTGGGTCTCCGCGCCGGTCTCGGGCGAGCCCTCACCGGCCCGTTCGCCGAGGCCGGGCAGGGTCACCGCGTGGACGGTGTGACCGGCCGCGCGCAGCGGTTCGGCGACCGCGTCCCAGGCCCAACCGCCGAGCCAGAATCCGGGAACGAGTACGAAGGTGCTCATGGTGGAAAATCCTCTCCGGGCATCCATGCCGTGCTTGTCTTCCGTGCCGTGCGCGGCTGTTGGTGCCCCGAGGAACCCCTGGGGTGCCGGCCGCTGTCTTCGACCCTAGGATCGAATGCGGACAGAACGCGACCGGATTAACCGGCGGACTTCCCGGGCCGGTCCCACGGCTCGACCACCCCGTCGGTTCGCCTCCGACCTGTCGGCCTCACCGCCGGGTCGCACCGTCGGTTCGCGGCCGGAACGGAGGCGCGGACCAAAGGCGTATGCCAAGGCGTGTGCCGAGGCGCGGGCGAAGGTCGAACGAAGGCCGAACGACGGCCCGACGAAGGGACACCGATGGACCATCCGGTCAGCCGCACGCTCGCCCTGCTGGAGATCCTGCAGGCGCGTCCCGGCCTCACCGGCGCCGAGCTGGCCGAGCGGCTGGAGGTCGACGCCCGCACCGTCCGCCGCTACGCGACCCGGCTGGTCGACCTCGGCATCCCGGTCCAGGCCGAACGCGGCCGGTACGGCGGCTACCGGCTGATGCCCGGCTTCCGGCTGCCGCCCCTGATGCTCACCGGGGACGAGGCCGCCTCCGTGGTGCTCGGGCTGCTGGCGGGGCGGCGGTCCGGGCTCTCGGTGGGGGAGCAGGCCGGCGAGACGGCGCTCGCCAAGATCCAACGAGTGCTGCCGCCGGAGCTGCGCGAGCGGGTGGCGGCGGTCGAGCAGACCCTCGGTCTGACCGGCGCGCCCGTCGGCGGCCCCAGTCCGGCCGCCGCCGCGCTGTTCACGCTGGCCGAGGCGGCGCGCCGCCGGCGCCGGGTCCGGCTCGACTACCGGGACCGCGAAGGCACGCCCAGCGAGCGCGAGTTCGACCCGTACGGGCTGGTCTTCCACTCGGGCCGCTGGTACACCACCGGGCTGGACCACCGCAGCGGCGAGCAGCGGACCTTCCGGCTCGACCGGATCCGCTCCGCGGAACTGCGCGAGACCGGATTCGAACCCCCGGCGGGTGTCGACCCGGTCCAGCGGGTGCTGGAGTCCCTCGCCTCGGTGCCCTGGACGCACGAGGTGGAGGTGGTGCTCACCACCACGCTCGTCGAGGCCCGCCGACGGATTCCGCCCACCGCCGGTGCGGTCACCGCCACCGACGACGGTCGGGTCCTGCTGCGGGCCCGGGCACAGCAGTTGGACGGGATGGCGGTCATGCTGGCCGGCCTCGGCTGGCCGTTCACCGTCCTCCGGCCGGACGAACTGCGCGTGGAGGTCCGGGCCCTGGCCGCCCGTCTCACCGGGTGGAGCGACACCGAGGCGTCCGTCTGAACGCGTCCGGACGCGCGCCGACGGGCCCCGGGGCGTCGAAGGACACCACCGGGACCCGCCGTGCGTCACCGCCTCAGGGCGTCAGCCACCCGGGGCACTCGCCTCTCGGCGGCGTCAGTCCTGCGGGCCGCCGTTCTGTTCGGCCGCCACCTTCCGCTTCACCTCGTCCATGTCCAGCTTCCGCGCCTGACCGATCAGATCCTCGAAGACCGGCTCCGGCAGGGCGCCCGCCTGCGAGAAGACGAGGACGCCCTCACGGATGATCGCCAGCGTCGGGATCGACTGGATACCGAACGCCGCGGCCAGCTCCTGCTGTGCCTCGGTGTCCACCTTGGCGAAGACCAGGTCCGGGTGGCGTTCGGCGGCCTTCTCGAAGACCGGCGCGAACTGGCGACACGGGCCGCACCAGCTGGCCCAGAAGTCGATGAAGACGAAGTCCTTGCCCCCCTGACCGGGGACGACGTCGTCGAAGTTCTCCTTGGTCAGCTCGACCGTGCTGCTCATGTCGCGATTCCTGCCCTTCCGGTGGTGGCGGTCCAGGCCATGTGCCCGCGACAACGGCTGCCGTGGCCGGGCTATTCCGCCGGTGGTCCGCCGAGGGCCCGCGGGCGACACGCCGGCGATCGGGCCCCCGGGGGAGGGCTCGGCGGGGAGGCCGGCTTCCCGCTCCGCGGCCCGGCCGGGGTCCGGCGCGGGAAGCCGGCCGCCTCCGCCCGGGGACTACCGGGCCCAGCCCCGCCGTTCACGTCGCCGGCCCCTGCCCCCGGCCGTCCGTTCCGACCGGTCGGCCTCCGCCGCGATCCGGGTGAGTGCCCGGGCGCAGCAGTGGGCGAAGAGCCGCTGGGCGAGGGGAAGGAACGGGCCGGCGAGGCGGGCGTACCAGCGACGGGGGCGGCTGAAGGCGTTGACGGTGAACCAGACGATCCGGTCCGGGTCCATCTCGACCACGAACGTCTCCTCGCCCACGGCCAGATGCCCGCACCGGGTGCCGTAGGTGAAGCCGTAGCGGTCGGGGCCGTCGGTGGTCGAGACCACTCGGCAGGGGGCACCGGCCCGGAACGGGCCGAGGCCGATGGCGCACCGGACGGCGACCCCGGGGGCGGCGCGGTCGGCCTCGGCGGTGATCCGGACACCTGCGGCGCGGTGCATCCGCCAGCCGAGGAGAGCGGTGCCGGCGGCGTCCAGGGCGGCGCGGCCGCGCCCGATCGGGGCGCGGTGGCGGAGGTGGTGGTAGCCGGCGGGCAGGGGCCGGTCGAGCGCGGTGCTGGCGCCGACCTCGGGGTAGTTCAGGTCGGCCGGGTGCGGGGTGCCGGTCATCGGGCGTTCTCCTGGGGGCGGGCGAGGCGGCGCCAGGCGAGCAGTGAGCAGAGCGCGAAGCCGAGCGCGTTGCCGACGCCGTGGGTGGCGGCCATCCAGCCGAGGGTGGGGTGGGGGAGTCCGGAGGCCTCGCCGAGCGCCCACCAGAGGGCGAGCAGCATGGTGACGGCGAGCACGGCACCGGAGACGCCGAGCAGCGCGGCGGTGGTCCGGTGCCGGCCGTCGCCGCCACCGGGGCCGTCACCGCCGTCACCGCCGCCGCGGTCGCCACCGGCGCGGACGCGGGGTCGCAGGTCGCGCCAGGTGAGCAGGCCGACCAGCCACATGCCCGTGGTGAGGACCGCGGCGCCGACCAGTTCGGCCCAGTCGTCGACGAAGTAGCCGGCCAGCACGAGCAGGGTGCCGACGGGGACGCTGAGTGCGGCCCAGCGGGCGGCCCGGCTGTCCGGCACGGCCCGGCAGACCAGCCCGGCGACCAGCGCGGCGGTGAATCCGGCGTAGTGGAAGTGCGGAACGGTCAGGGCGAGGATGTCGAGGTCGAAGCCGAACAGCTCGTGCCCCGAGCGTTCGGCGACCAGGGCGAGGCCGGCCACCGAGGGGGCGGCGAGGGCGGTGAGCACGGCGATCTCGTGCGGTGCGAGCGAGCGGGTGCGGGCCAGCCGGACCGGGACGTGGGCGGCGACGGCGAGCGTGCCGAGCGCGTACAGGACGGCGCTGCCGGTGGCGAGTCCGCCGCGTGGCAGCCAGAGCGAGAGCGCACCGGGGACGGCGGCCAGTGGCCAGTACCGGCGCAGACGGGCGAGTCCGGGCTCGTCGATCAGGGCGAGGCCGATCGGGATCACCGCCCCCATGCCGAGCAGGACCAGCAGGTCGACGAGTTCGACGGTGCCCCGCCCCATGGCCGCCCCTTACCTTGAACGTGTTCAAACGATGGCGTCGGCGACTCTACGCCGCATATTGAACGCGTTCAAGTTCCCTGGGGAGATCTCCGCGACCTGCCTCCCCGGAGCCCTGCCCTGGTGTTCCCGGTGGGGTCGGCGCACCCTGGAGGAGTAACCGAACGGGGAACGACCGGAACGACCGGAACGACCGCCGGAGGTGATCCGCCATGCAGACACTGGTCGGCTGGCACATCGAGATGGAGTTCCGCGAGGAGGGGGCGCGCACGACCGCCGCCGCCCTGCTGAGACTCGGGGACGGCACCGAGGTGCGTGCCCACGGCTACACCAGCCGCCACCCGTCGGACCCGGAGCAGTTGCGGGTCGGCGAGGAGATCGCGGCGGCCCGGGCGCTCAACGACCTCGCCTCACAGCTCCTCACCAAGGCGCACGGGGAGATCCAGGCGGTCAGCCCGATCCCGACCCACCCGCTGACGTGACGGCGCCCGGTGGTGCCGCGGGGTCGGGTGGACCGGAGGGCCGCGGGACGCGCATTCCGCTGATCTGTCCGCGCTGCGGCCGGGAGCAGCAGGTCGTGCCGGGCGGCCCGGGGCGCGCGGTGAAGGTGGTGCACGTCGGCACCGGTCAGGAGGCCTGCGAGCCGGGCGACCTGGCCCGGGCGCCGGACGACGACACGGCCTGAAGGCCGGCGCCCCCGGGGGGTGCGCCCCGGGGGCGCGGGCGTACGGCGCCCCCGGGACGCCGCACCTCGGGACGCCGTGCGCCCCGGGGCCGCTCAGTTCGGGCAGTAGGTGCCCGGCACCTGCCACTCCGGGCCGACCAGTCGCTGTTCCAGCTCGCTGAGCGTGATCCGGATGCCGACCGTCCCCGCCAGCCCGAGCCGCATCCGGCTGCGGGCGAGCGCGACGAGGGCCGGCAGGCCGTACTTGTTGATCAGCGAGGTGCGGTAGCGGGCGGTGTCGTCCTCGTCGCAGACGGCGGCGCGGGCCGGGAGTTGACGCCCGGTCGGGCGGCCGTGGGCGTCGCAGGGGCCGACGAGGACCTTGGGGCGGCGGCGGACGCGGTCGGCGTCGCCCGAGTGCACGGGCGTCCAGATGCCGAGCGCCGTGCCGTCGGCGACCACCCAGCTCTGTGAGTGCACCTGACGGCCGTCGTCACTGAAGGTGGTGAGCAGGAGGTACCTGCTGTCGGCGAGCTGGTCGGTACGGTCGTGCACGATGTCCACCCTCTCCGAGTCGGACGGTTCGTGGCCGGCGGCGGGGCTCCGGGGCGGGCGCCTCAGTGGCCGCGGCCGTCGGTGATCTCGTGGTACTCGCCGGCGGTGGGCTTGGCGATCCTGCTTCCCTCGCCGTGCAGCCCACGGGACAGCCTCGCACGGGTGCGCTCCAGCACACCTGCCGGGTGGGCGACTCCATTCTCGTCGACGGGGGCGGGCAGTTCGAGGGGGCGCGGCTGCTCGTGGGCGGTGAGCCGGTGCAGTTCGGCGGGCGCGAGCGGGGCGTGCACCTCCACGAACTCGCCGTGCGGCAGGCGCTTGACGACGCCGGTCTCGCGGCCGTGCAGCACCTTCTCCCGGTCGCGGCGCTGGAGGCCGAGGCACCAGCGCTTGGTGACCACGAACACGACCACCGGGACGGCGACGAATCCCACCCGGACGGCGTAGGTGATGGAGTTGAGCGACAGGTGCAGATGGGTGGCGAACAGGTCGTTGCCGCCGCCGGCCAGCATCACCAGGTACAGGGAGATCCAGGCCGCGCCGAGGGCGGTCCGCACCGGCGCGTTGCGCGGCCGGTCGAGCAGGTGGTGCTCGCGCCGGTCGTCGGTCGCCCAGCTCTCCACGAAGGGGTAGACCGCGATCGCGCCGAGGATCACCGGGAAGAGGGTGAAGGGGACCAGTACGCCGAGGTTGAGGGTGTGCCCCCAGACGCCGATCTCCCAGCCCGGCATCACCCGGATGAGCCCCTCGGCGAAGCCCATGTACCAGTCGGGCTGGGCGTCGGTCGACACCTGGTCCGGCCGGTACGGGCCGTACGCCCAGATCGGGTTGATCGTGGCGACGGCGGCCATCAGGGCGATGACGCCGAAGACGAGGAAGAAGAAGCCGCCGGCCTTGGCCAGGTAGACCGGCATCAGCGGCATGCCGACGACGTTCTTCTCGGTCTTTCCGGGGCCCGCCCATTGGGTGTGCTTGTGGTAGAAGACCAGGATCAGGTGGGCGACGAGCAGGCCCAGCATGATGCCCGGGATCAGCAGCACGTGGACGGTGAAGAAGCGCGGCACGATGTCGTGGCCGGGGAACTCGCCCCCGAACAGGAACATCTGGATGTAGGTGCCGACCAGCGGGACGGCGAGGATCGCGCCTTCCATGAAGCGGATGCCGGTGCCCGAGAGCAGGTCGTCCGG
>NZ_JAQYWZ010000410.1:0-865 GCF_036290945.1 Streptomyces sp. BE303 | reverse complement strand
GGTGAAGTCCAACATCGGGCACACCCAGGCGGCGGCCGGCGTGGCCGGGGTGATCAAGTCGGTGCTGGCGATCCGGCACGGTGTGCTGCCGCGCACCCTGCACGTCGACGCGCCGTCCCCGCACGTCGACTGGTCGGACGGTTCGGTCCGGCTGCTGACGGAGGAGCAGGCGTGGCCGGACGCGGGCCGTCCGCGCCGGGTGGGCATCTCGGCGTTCGGCGTCTCCGGGACCAACGCGCACGTCATCGTCGAGCAGGCGCCGGTCGAGGCGGAGACCCCCGAGGTCCGCGAGGGGGAGCCGGTCGCCGATCCTGCGGCGGCTGCCGCGACCGTTGCCTCGGTGCCGTCCGTGGTGGTTCCGGCTGTGGTGCCGTTCGTGGTGTCGGCGCGTTCCCCGGAGGCACTGCGCGAGCAGGCCCTGCGGATCGCCGGGGTGGCGGAGTCCGCCGGTTCGGCGGTGGACGTCGCACAGTCGCTGGTGACCGGGCGGGCCGCCCTCGAAGAGCGGGCCGTCGCCCTCGGCGACCCGGCTGCGTTGCGTGATCTGGAGGGTGTGGAGGTCGTTCGCGGTACTGCGCAGGCTGGTGGGCTGGCGTTCCTGTTCTCGGGTCAGGGGAGTCAGCGGGTGGGGATGGGGCGTGAGTTGTATGCCTCGGAGCCGGTGTTCGCCGCTGCGTTCGATGCGGTGGTGGAGGCGTTGGGTGTGCCGGTGGGTGAGGTGATTGTTTCGGGTGTGGGGTTGGACGAGACGGGGTGGACGCAGCCGGCGTTGTTCGCGGTGGAGGTGGCGTTGTTCCGTTTGTTCGAGTCGTGGGGTGTTCGGCCTGATTTTGTGGCGGGGCATTCGATCGGTGAGTTGGCGGCG
>NZ_JAQYWZ010000409.1:0-405 GCF_036290945.1 Streptomyces sp. BE303 | reverse complement strand
GCGAACACCGGGAACGCCTCCGACAACCCGCGGCCCATCCCGACCCGCTGCGACCCCTGACCGGTGAACACCACCGCCGGAGAGGTGGGCCGGACCTCGGCCGCGGGCTGCGCGGCGGCGAGCCCCGGGAGCAGCTCGTCGCGGTCGGCGGCCAGCACCACCGTGCGCCGGGGCAACGTCGTCCGGTGGGCGAGCGTCCAGGCGACATCGGGCACCGATGCGTCCGGGTGTGACAGCCGGTAGCTGTGGAGCCGCTCGACCTGCACGGTGAGGGCCCGCTCGCTCGCGGCGGTGAGGACGACCGGGGTCATCGGAAGCACCGGGAGCGGTGCCTCGTCCGACGCCGTCGCGGAAGCCGGTGCGCCCGACGGGGCTTCGAGGATGACGTGGGCGTTGGTGCCGCTG
>NZ_JAQYWZ010000408.1:0-495 GCF_036290945.1 Streptomyces sp. BE303 | reverse complement strand
TCGTTGTCGCCGCTGACGACGACGGCGGTGGGGCCGTTGACGGCGGCGACGGAGATGCGGTCGTGCCAGGGGGCGATGAGTTGGTGGGTGTGGTCGAGGGGGTGGGTGAGGGAGACCATGCCGCCGGTGCCGGTGATGGTGTGGATGGCTTGGCTGCGGAGGGCGACGACGGTGGCGCCGTCTTCGAGGGTGAGGGCTCCGGCGACGACGGCGGCGGCGATTTCGCCTTGGGAGTGGCCGAGGACGGCGTCGGGGGTGACGCCGTAGGACTCCCAGAGGGCGGTGAGGGAGATCATGACGGCCCAGAGGGCGGGTTGGACGATGTCGACGCGGTCGAGGGGTGCGCCGTCGCGCAGGAGTTGGGTGAGGGACCAGTCGACGTGGGGGGCGAGGGCCTGTTCGCACTGGTTCATCTTCTCGGCGAAGACGGGTGCGGTGTCGAGGAGTTCGACGGCCATGCCGGCCCACTGCGAGCCCTGCCCCGGGAAGACGAAG
>NZ_JAQYWZ010000407.1:0-352 GCF_036290945.1 Streptomyces sp. BE303 | reverse complement strand
GGCGGGAACCGCACACCCCGCCCGCGCCGACCCGGCCGGTAGATCGGAGCAGCGACGTTCCGGGAAAGCCGTGAGATGTCGGACTGGTTAGCAGGGTTCGCCTGATCTTCAAAAGCGGAGTGGGGGGGGGGGTGGGGGGGTGGCGGTGTGTTGGGCGGCTCGGGTTGTGGTCTTTTGAGTTTCTTTTTGTGCTGGTCTGGTTTGGCTGTGTTTCGGGTTAGCTCGTCGTTTGCCCACAACATCCCCTACCTGGACAGCCACTGGGACGTCGCCCAACCCCCGAACCCGCCGGTCGCGGGTGCCACCCTTGGCGCCCAGAACCCCAACCCCCAACCCCGCACGCTGAGCGAGG
>NZ_JAQYWZ010000406.1:0-686 GCF_036290945.1 Streptomyces sp. BE303 | reverse complement strand
TTGGTGGATGCGACGGCGGCGGGTGCGGCCCGGGACCGGGCTGCCGCGTTGCTGGTGCTGCTCCAGTCGTGGCTGGCCGACGCGGCGTGGTCCGAATCGCGCCTGGTGGTGCGGACGTTCGGTGCGGAAGGCGCGGAGATCGCCGACGCGGACGGTGCCGCGTTGTGGGGTCTGGTGCGGTCGGCGCAGGCCGAGCATCCGGACCGGCTCCATCTGGTGGACGCGGCCGAGGACGTGTTCTATCCGCTGCCGCAGGCCGTCGTTCGCGAGGCCGTGGTCACTTCGCCGCGTCTGGTACGCCTGTCGGGTTCCGCGTCCGCGCCGGTGGAGTTCGGTGACGGCACGGTCGTCGTGACCGGTGCGACCGGCACCCTGGGGCGGCTGGTCGCCCGGCATCTGGTCGAGACGCACGGGGTCCGTGACCTGCTGTTGCTGTCCCGTTCCGGTGGGGATGCGGGACTCGTCGAGGAGCTCGCTTCGGCGAAGGTGCGGGCGGTGGCCTGTGACGTGGCGGACGCGGAAGCGGTCGCCGCAGCGCTGCGGGGCGAGCCGGTGACCGCGGTGATCCACGCCGCCGGTGTGCTGGACGACGCCCTCCTCGCCGATCTGACGCCCGAGCGCCTCGACACGGTGTTCCGGGTCAAGGTCGACGCCGCGCGCAACCTCGCCGCCGCGACGGAGGGCAG
>NZ_JAQYWZ010000405.1:0-310 GCF_036290945.1 Streptomyces sp. BE303 | reverse complement strand
GGACTGGTCGCGCTGCCCCCGGAGGCGTCCGGGATGGACGCCGGGCTGCTGCGCTGAACCCGCCGGCGGGGGGGGGGGCCCGGGGGGGCCGCGCCCCCCCCCCCCCGGGGTCGCGCGCCCCCCCCCCCCCCCCGCCCCGGGGGGGCACCCCCCGGGCCGGGGGCGGGGGCCCCGGCCCCCCCGGGCCGTCGGCCCGGGCGCCCGGCCCGGCGGAGCGCGCCGGCGGTCGGGGCGGCGGGGCGGCGCGCGACACCCGGCGGGGCGTGCAGCGCATCAGCCCGGCGTCCATCCCGGACGCCTCCGGGGGCAG
>NZ_JAQYWZ010000404.1:0-7984 GCF_036290945.1 Streptomyces sp. BE303 | reverse complement strand
TCTGGTCGACAGCGCGGCCCTGGTCGAGACGCTGCGGGCCGGCCGGCTCTCCGGCGTCGGCCTGGACGTCTACGAGGAGGAGACCGGCGTCTTCTTCACCGACCGCTCGATCCAGGGGATCGCCGACGACACCCTCGCCCGTCTGGTCACCTTCCCCCAGGTGCTGGTCACCTCGCACCAGGCCTACTTCACCCGCACCGCGGTCGGCCAGATCATCGACGCCACCGTCCGCAACGTGGACGACTACGCCGCCGGGCGCCGCGGCGAGAACGTCCTCGTCCCGAAGAAATGACCCGACAGGCGTTGCTCAACTGCGGTAAAAACATGGGACGTTGACGCTCATCGTGAAGATCCAGGGTCGATCGGACTCAATCCCGATCGATACCCAGTCGGGTTCACGTTCGTACATAGATGCCCGCCCGAGCACGCCTTCGCGGCGGCCGACTCGAAGCCCCCCCGCCTTGGCCGCAGCCTGGTCCTCACGAAGGCGACGCAAAGCGGCACCCCGCCCTGGTGGGCAAGTGACGGGGGTCGGCGCCGTGACGCACGCCTCGCCCGAGTGGGCAACCTGCGGCAAGGACTTCCCTGCTTTGCGGCCCCGGCCGATGGCGAGTCCCGTGTCTCCGTTCCCGAGGTCCCCGACTCGGGGTGGGGTGGGGTTCTATCGCTTGCCATCACGGGTGCGGGGCTGGAGGGCTCGGCGCAGGGCGGGGAGGTCGGCGAGGGTGGCCTGCTCGGCGAAGCGGGCCAGGAGCCTGCGCAGCGCACGTTCGTCGCGGTCGTGGACGGCCTCGGCCAGGGCGGTCAGTAGGGATGCTTGCGTGTGGACGGGTGTGCGAGCCGTCGCCACATTCTGTGCGTCTTCCATGGTCACCCGCCTGCTCGTTGCCCCTGGTCGGCCGGGGCGTGGTTCGCTTCTATGTGCGGGCCGCAGGCTACCTCCCCTTCGAACATCGAAAAATCTATGCCGGGCAGAGTAGACATTGGCGAAGGGTCTGGTTAGTGTTTCTCTCGTAGCAAGCAGTCAGCGGGGCCCGCCAGACACGAACTGGCGGGAGCAGTACGGAAGTTCGCAAGTCTCGGTGCGGTTGCGGAGTCCTGAAGCCAGGGTTGGTGCAGTACGGCGGCAGGGCTGGCGGCCGGGCCGGGTGGCCCGCAGTGATCAGGGGCCACCGCCAGCCGGTACCGCAGGACACGAAGTAGTGCATGACGAGTAGGTGAAGTTGACGTTGCGTCGCAGTCACCGGTGGTTGAGGTGTGCGAGGTCTCAGCAAAGGCGCCGGCTGCGGGCGCGCGTGCTGGGAGGTCCGGCAGTGGGGTTCTAAGCCAAGCAGGTTGAGCAGGGCAGGCGACGGGGCTGGCTGCCGGACAGGTGGTGGGCCTTCAGGGACACCACAGCGGTACCAATGCAGTTCGCAGCACCAAGCAGTACAGGTGTGAATCACGTAGGACCAGCAGGTGCAGTACCAGCAGTTCGCAGGATGTGCAGTGCTGTAGAGGAAGAGACGGAGGGCGCTAGCGCCATCAGGATCGCCCGGGCGTGGAGTTGAGCAGTTGCTGTCCGGGCGGACACCGCAGACCCCTCAAGGTACGAAGGTTGGTGGTTTCCGGTCACGCATTTGCGATCCCCGCGATCCTCCTCCCACGAGGAGTTGCGGACACAAGGACCGGCTCAGGGCCGGTAGATGGTGAAGTTCCCCTTCGGGGCCCCGGAGCCGATACGGCACCGGGGCCCCTCCCGCGTCCCCGCCCACCCATATGAACCCGACTCCCATATGAAGAGGTGCAGTGACCGCAACCATCCACCACCCCCTCCCCCCCGCAGCCGCAGCCGCAGCCGCAGCCCACGATCCGGCCGGCCGCCTCGACGATGACGACTACCCCGCCTACACCACGGGCTGCGCCGCCGAGATGACCGGCACCACCGCGGGCTTCCTGCGCTCCCTCGGCGAGCACGGCCTGATCACCCCTGCGCGCTCCGGCGGCGGCCATCGCCGCTTCTCTCGCCGCCAACTGCGGATCGTGATGCGCGCCCGCGACCTCGTCGACCAGGGCACCGCCGTCGACGCCGCCTGCCGCATCATCATCCTCGAAGACCAACTCGACAGGGCCCGGCGCACCAGCGAACAACTCGACCGTTCCCGCAGGCAGCACAGCAGCGCCTGAACAGCACCGGCGCCGCCGCAGAGGCGGTGGCGCCGACCCCACCGGCGCGGCACGGCGACCCGCTCAGCTGCGCCGACCGAGTATCGGACTGGAGCGGCGCCAACCGGAGCAAAGAGTGGCGCGACCCTCCGAGGCTCTGCTGATCCGCCTGGACGTGGTCGGCGTCGACCACGTCCTTTGAACATCCGCCACGAACGCCCGCCCCACGGTCCCGGAACAAGCCGCCGGCCACCGTCGTGCAGCCGACCCGGAGCAGCCCCGCCTGCCCCCGCAACGCCACCTCCCACCCCCAAGGGAGCTGGGACGTGTGTGCGGACTGCTGTCGCCTCAGGCGGTTCCCGTCTTCACCCGGCTGCGCGTTGCCCCTGGTGCGGTGGGTCGAGTTCACTCCTGCGTGTGAGCCGGAAGGCTACCTGCGCTTCGAACACGGCAAAATCTATGCTGCCCGGAGTAGACATTGGCGCAGGGTGTGGTTAGTGTTTCTCCCGTAGCAAGCAGTCAGCGAGGCCCGCCAGACACGAACTGGCGGGAGAGAGTTCGCAACTCTCGGTCCGGTTGCGGAGTTCCGAAGCCAGGGTTGGCGCAGTACGGCGACGGGACTGGTAGCCGGGCCGGGTGGCCCGCAGTGATCAGGGGCCACCACCGAGCAGTACCGAAGTAGGCGCAGTACAGCAGGTGAAGTTGGATCGCAGTCACCGGTGGTTGAGGTGCGCAGGATCTCGGTAAAGGCGCCGTGCTGCGGGCGCGCGTGCCGAGCTGTCCGGCAGCGGGGTTCCAAGCCACGAAGGTTGAGCAGGATCGGCGACGGGGCTGGCTGCCGGCGAAGGTGGGCCGGTACGGACACCACAGCAGTGCCAGCAGGTGGCAGTACGCAGTACCAGCAGTTGTCAGTGATGCAGAGGATGAAACGGAGGGCACAAGCGCCATCAGGATCGCCCGGCCCGTCAGATGAGCAGTCCTCGTCCGGGCGGACACCGCAGACCCCACGGTATGAAAGATGGTGGTTTCCGGTCACGCATACGCGATCCCCGCACGCTCCATCCGATGGGGCAGTGCGGACACAAGGACCGGCCCAGGGCCGGTAGATGGTGCTGTTCCCCTTCGGGGCCCCGGAGCCGCAATGGCGCCGGGGCCCCTCCACGCGTTCCCAGAACCGGATTCGAAGAGGTGCAGTGACCACGACCATCAACCGACCCACCACCCCCGACGCCGTCAGCTCGTTCGATGACGACGACTACCCCGCCTACACCATGGGCCGCGCCGCCGAGATGACCGGCACCACAGCCGGCTTCCTACGCGCCCTCGGCGAGCAGGGCCTCATCACCCCCCTACGCTCCGACGGGGGGCACCGCCGCTTCTCCCGCTACCAACTGCGGATCGCGATGCGCGCCCGCGACCTCGTCGACCAGGGCACCGCCGTCGACGCCGCCTGCCGCATCATCATCCTCGAAGACCAACTCGAAGAAGCCCTGCGCATCAACGAACAGCTCCGCGGAGGCCGCCCGACCGGGCAGCCTCCCGCCGCCGACACCTGACCCCCAGCCCGCCCGGCCCGCCGGCGGGGAGCGGTCAGCGGTGAACGCCAAGCCCTCACCGCCACGCACACCGCTCGCGAGGACCACTCCGGGGCTGCCCGGCGGCGCGGCCTGGGCGCTCCCCTGAGTTCACTCGGGGCCGTTCATCGGCTACCGTTCTGCCCGAGTTCATGACGCGTGCCCCGCGGTGTGGGCCCGGCCCCGGCTTTTTGCCGTCGGCCGGCCCACGCCCCGCGCTCCCACCGGCCGGGCAGCCGTCCCATTGAGGGCCGGATCGGTTGGGCCGACAGCAGAACCCAGCGATGCCAGCCTGTGCAGATC
Source organism: Streptomyces sp. BE303 (assembly GCF_036290945.1). Lineage (NCBI taxonomy): Bacteria > Bacillati > Actinomycetota > Actinomycetes > Kitasatosporales > Streptomycetaceae > Streptomyces > Streptomyces sp. BE303. The sequence continues at coordinate 3,962 of NZ_JAQYWZ010000404.1, read as the reverse complement.
CTCGCCCTCACAGCCCCCGACAGGATCGCTGTCGCGCCCGCCGCAGCGTCCACACCGCGGTTCGACACACTGCCGAGCCACCAGAGCCGCGCCGCGCCCTGACCGGGGAGGGGAGGAGCGGCGTCGCCGCATCCCGAGCACGTTCGGGCCTCGCCGTCAGGCTGTGCCCGCTGGCGAGGCCGGATGGTGGTGGCTGTTCACTGGCTGGTGCGGCGGTCAGCGGTCAGCGGTCAGAACGTGCCGCGGAGTTTGGCCAGTGCCTCGTTGAGGAGTATTTCGCCGTCTTCGCGGGTGCGGCGTTGGAGCACGTAGGCGAAGTGGGTCTTGAAAGGCGTGCTGCCGGGCGCTTCCGGGGTGTTGTCGGGGTCGGTGCCGGCGGGCAGGCCGCACCGGCGGCAGTCCCACAGCTCCGGGGCCTCGACCCCGACCGCGAAGCGGGGCCGGCTGTGGTGGCCGTTGCCGCACCAGAACGACACCGCAACGCGGGGCGCCAGGTCACCACGCTCGGACTCACCCATCGGGCCCGACCCGATCCGTGCACCCCTCAGACCGCCATGTCCCTGCGCCACGTTCGCTCTCCTCGCCACCGTACCCACCCCTCCCGGACACCCCGCGAGGAGCGCTCAGCGTACGACGACCACTCCTCCGCGCAGCAGAGCGCCGGCACCGCCGAGGACAACCACGCCTCACTGGACATCCAGAGACGAAGCAGCCGGCAGCGTAGGCGGGGTTCGGCGGCCGGCACCGCGGCCTTGGTCTACCGGGCGAGAAAGGCTGTTACAGCCTTTCCGCCGAACGGGCGGCGGGTCACCCTGGTCTTCCGCCGGCGCCCACTCGCCCCACTGGGCGCAGCGCGAGCACATCCTGCCGATCGTCTAGGCGTTCAGCGGGACCTGCGCCGTCGTGGTGTCCCGGGCGCGGAACTGGGGGCAATCCGCGCCGGCGCGGAGCTTGGCGCTCTTGCTCCGGGCGGAGTGCACGGTGATGGTCGCGCCGAGGAACTCACCGGGCGGGACATCGGCGGCGAGCGGGCTCTCGAGCACGTCACTCCCCTATCGGTCTCGGCTTGTGAGCCTGGACCGGCCCTCTGACAACGGCCGCGACCGAGCTCCGACGATGGGTGTCGGCAGCTGCGGTGACCGCCTCGCCGTTCTGGATCGCGCCCAGCCGCTCAGCAGGCCGGCCGAACTGAGACTCATGGACGGGTCGACGCCCTGCCCGATCCGGTCCTGCGGGACCGGCCGCTGCGCGAGGCCGCGCGAACGGGCAGTCAGTCGTCCCGGGTCGCGTTCTGCGACTCCAGCGGTCTCAACGCCCTCATCCGGGCCTACCAGAAGGCCCGTGAAGCGGGCACGGAACTCCGTTTGCTGAGCCCGACCGCACCGGTCGCGGCCCTCCTGCGCCGACAGGCCGGTTCTAGACACTGAGCAGGCCGATGGCGTGGCCGTCGTGGTCGACGACCGGCCACACGGCCAGGCCCCGGGCGCGCATGGCGGCCGCCGCAGTGGCCGCGGGCATGGCGGCGGTGGCGAACGGGGCCCGGTCGAGGACGATGTCGCGTACCGGGGTTCGTGCGGTGGTCCGGGAGTGGGCGTGGAACGGGGCGAGGTGCCGCCGGGTCAGGAGGCCCGCGCAGCGGCCGTCGTCGTCGCGGACCAGGAGGTGGTCGGCGCCGGAGCCGTGGAGGATGTGGATCGCCACGTCGAGCATGACGTCGTCGCTGATCTGGAGCTCGGGGTGGGTCATCAGGTCGCGGACCGTGGTGGCGGCGGGGCGGTCGAGGGTGAGGGTCATGGGCGGACTCCTTGGGGGTCGCTGCCGCCGAGGCCGGCGGTGGTCGTGGCACTGACGACGGTGGGACGGCCGGCGGGGTCCGCCGGGGCGGGCCCGGACCGCGGTGGCGGTCCGGGCCCACACGACGTCTACTGCTAAGCGGCGAGGGCGACGCGTCGGGGTGCCCGGCGGCGGCCGGAGGAGCCCTGGCCGGCTCGGCTCGTGGTGGCAGCTGCGGTGTCGCTGCCGGCGCGGGTGGGGCGGCCGCGGCGGTTGCGGCTCGTGGACGCGCTGCGGCGGGGGCGTTCGACGACGGGGGCGGCGATCACGGTGGGGATGCCGGTGGGCGTGCGGGCCCCGGTGATGCGGGCGAGGTCCTCGTCGCCGGCGCTGACACGGGTGGTGACGGGGGTGATGGCGGCCGTGTTCATCATGCGGGCCATCTCGCGGCGCTGGTTCGGCAGCACGAGGGTGACGACGGTACCGGACTCGCCGGCCCGGGCGGTGCGTCCGCCCCGGTGGAGGTAGTCCTTGTGGTCGGCCGGCGGGTCCAGGTTGACGACGAGGTCGAGCCCGTCGACGTGGATGCCGCGGGCGGCGACGTTGGTCGCGATGAGCGCGGTGACCTGGCCGGTGCGGAACTGCTCCAGGGTGCGGGTGCGCTGGGGCTGGGACTTGCCGCCGTGCAGGGCGGCGGCCTTCACGCCGTTGGCGAGGAGGTCCTCGACCAGGCGGTCCGCGCCGTGCTTGGTGTCGGTGAACATGATCACGCCGCCGTCACGGGAGGCGATGTGGGCGATCGTGGCGTTCTTGTCGAAGTTCTGCACGTGCAGCACGTGGTGCTCCATGGTGCTGACCGCCCCGGCGGACGGGTCCACCGAGTGGGTGACCGGGTCCTTGAGGAAGCGGCGCACCAGGCGGTCGACGTTGCGGTCCAGGGTGGCGGAGAACAGCATCGTCTGGCAGCCCTCGGCGACCTGGTCGAGCAGTTCGGTGACCTGCGGCAGGAAGCCCATGTCGGCCATCTGATCGGCCTCGTCGAGGACCGTGATGCCGACCCCGTCGAGCTGGCAGTCGCCGCGCTGGATCAGGTCCTTGAGCCGGCCGGGGGTGGCGACCACGACCTCGGCCCCGTGGTTCAGGGCGTGGGCCTGGCGGCCGATCGACATCCCGCCGACCACGGTCGCCATGCGCAGTCGCACCGCGTGGGCGTAGGGGGTGAGGGCGTCGGTGACCTGCTGGGCGAGTTCGCGGGTGGGGACCAGTACCAGGGCCAGCGGGCGGCGGGGTTCGGCCTTCCGGCCGGCGGTGCGGGCAAGCACGGCCAGACCGAACGCGATGGTCTTGCCGGAGCCGGTGCGGCCTCGTCCGAGGACGTCGCGGCCGGCGAGCGAGTTCGGGAGCGTGGCGGCCTGGATCGGGAACGGCGTGGTGACGCCCTGGCGGGTCAGCACCGACAGCAGCGCCTTCGGCATGTCCAGCTCGTCGAACGCTTCGACGGCGGGCAGCGCCGGGGTGGTGCTGACCGGCATCGCGAACTCACCCTGGGAAGAGGAGCCCTGACGGGAGCTCCGGCCGCCGGCGGGCCGGTCGCCGTAGAAGGAGCCGCCGCCGGAGCGGGATCCGTAGGAGCTGCCGGAACGGGCGGAGGCCGAGGAGCGGGAGTTGGTGTTCTGGTACGGGGAGCGACTGGAGCGGTTCATGCGAAACCTTCCTGGGTCGGCACGTCGCGAGGAGGCTCCGCAGCGCGGGGCGCCGGCAGGAGGCCGCAAGGGAACGGACCGAAATGTGGAGAGCGGGGCGTGGACGGTGAAACCGTGCGGCACGTCACCTGCGGTCGGCGCTCACCGACAGTGCGGGAGCGAAGATCCTCGAACCGTGGGATGTCACGGCAGGGCGGCGATCCGGACGCGGCGCTGTGCGTCTCGCGTGGGGACGGCCGCCGGTGGCGGAGCCAGGGGGCCTGAACGGGCCGGGGAATGCGCGTGGCGCAATGCGGAGGGGCCCGCACCGGGCATCATGTACGCGGTGCGGGCCCCTCGCTACCAGGCGGGTGCCGTGGCAGAAACTACAGCGGACGAATGTTCTCGGCCTGCGGGCCCTTCTGGCCCTGCGTGACGTCGAACTCGACCTTCTGGCCCTCGAGCAGCTCACGGAAGCCGTTGGCGTTGATGTTCGAGTAGTGGGCG
>NZ_JAQYWZ010000403.1:0-301 GCF_036290945.1 Streptomyces sp. BE303 | reverse complement strand
GATTGGCCTTTCACCCCTAACCACAGGTCATCCCCCAGGTTTTCAACCCTGGTGGGTTCGGTCCTCCACGAAGTCTTACCTCCGCTTCAACCTGCCCATGGCTAGAACACTCCGCTTCGGGTCTTGGGCATGCACCTCAAACGCCCTAATCGGACTCGCTGTCGCTACGGCTACCCCACACGGGTTAACCTCGCTACACACCGCAAACTCGCAGGCTCATTCTTCAAAAGGCACGCAGTCACGGCCCACGTCCGAAAACGTGAACGACGCTCCCACGGCTTGTAGGCACACGGTTTCAGGT
>NZ_JAQYWZ010000402.1:0-407 GCF_036290945.1 Streptomyces sp. BE303 | reverse complement strand
GGCGCGCCGCCGTCACCGCCGACACCGCACAGACGCCGGACGACCTCGTCGCCCAGGTGCAGCACGCCCTCAAGGCCGATCCGGCCGACATCCGCGCCACGCTCGACGAGCTGCAGACCCGGCAGTAGCTCGTCACGGACGGGGCACACCTTCTCCCCACGGAGGCGGGGCGCGAGCTGCTCGCCGCCACCGACGCGGACACCGCCCCCCTCTCCGCCCGCATCTGGGGCGGGATACCGGCCGAGGACCTGGCCGCCGCGGGCCGCTTCCTCGCCCTGGTCACCGAGCGCGCCGACGCGGAACTCGCCACACTGCGCGCATGACCGCAGGACCCCGCACCGGTCCGGCCCGGCTCCGTAGGGGAGCCGGGCCGGACCTGGCGGCACGCACGCGCCGCACCCCGTCGG
>NZ_JAQYWZ010000401.1:0-1110 GCF_036290945.1 Streptomyces sp. BE303 | reverse complement strand
GCCAGCACCTCGCGATCCCCGTGGCGCCGCCGGCCACCACCCTGCGGGCGCACCGGAGCGTCCGGCACGACCAACTGGAACAACTCCCACAGCTCATCCGGCACCAGCCGCTCAACGATCAGCACACTCGGAGTCTACTCAACCCACCCAAATGAGATGTCTTCTTAGCACTGGTTCCTCTCGTACACCTTCTCGTCTCGCTTGCCGGACCCAGCCCGTCTGGTAGTTCCAGACCGTCCCGGCGTTGTCAGGGCTGCTTTCCACCCTTCCCGGCGTTCCCCGGGTCAGGCTGCCCTCAGCTTCACCCAGCCGCTGCGACGGCCAGGTGGTGGAGTCCTTCCACCCCCACTCGGTAGTGCGGCGCCTCGTGGCGCGCGAAGTCGTCCGCGTAGCGGACCAGCCGCCACGACGGCAGGCCCTTGGCCCGGCGCCGCCACCGCCGAGAGCTGTTGGACAGCTCACCGCCGCTCTCCCACGCCCGGTGCAGGTGCTCATCGAGCACTGACAGGGCGATGTTGGCCAGCAGCGGGGACAGGATGCCCCCTTGCGGCGTGCCGGTCAGGGTTTCCTGGACCTCGCCGAACTCGGACATCAGCCCGGCCTTCAGGAACGCCTTGACCAGCGCCAGCACCCGCTTGTCCTTGACCCGCTTCCGGACCCGGTCCATCAGTGCCACGTGGTCGATCTCGTCGAAGCACGCGGCGATGTCCGCGTCCAGCACCCACCGATACCCGCAGGTGCCGTAGAAGTGGATCTCGGCAATCGCGTCCTGGGCCCGCCGCTTGGGCCGGAAGCCATACGAGACCGGCTTGAAGTCGGCCTCGAAGATCGGTTCCAGCACCAGCTTCAGCGCGGCCTGGACCACCCGGTCGGCGACAGTGGGAATCCCCAGCCGCCGAACCTTCCCCGACCCTCCCGGCTTGGGAATCATCTTCTCCCGCACCGGAAGCGGCCGGAACACGCCCGTCTTGAGACGGCCGCGCAGGTCGCCCAGGAACCCGGGAACACCGAGCGCCTCCTCGACGTCGGCGGCGGTCAGGCCGTCGACGCCGGGAGTGCCGGCTCCCCGGTTGCCCGCGACCCGGTCGAACGCCACGATCAGCGTCGCGG
>NZ_JAQYWZ010000400.1:0-4188 GCF_036290945.1 Streptomyces sp. BE303 | reverse complement strand
ACGCCTGCTCCACGCCGTACTCGTCCAGCTCCGACAGAAGGCCGTCCACGCCCTCCCGGTCGGTGGTGTGATCGTCCGAGAAACGACGGTCACCCGTCGCGTCCGGCACGTGCTTCACACAGACAACGATCCTCAAGCTCACGGCCTGTCTCCTGTACTGGGTCTCGTCCGGCGGCTGCGGCTGTGCAAGCGGGCGCGCACACGGTACGCACCCGCTCCGGGCAGCGTGTTCCCGTGCCGGTCCGGAACTCCGTCGCAGCATACTCGCCAGTAGCACAACGGTCACTACTGGCCAGTAGCTTACGGCGGGAGGTCCCGACCGAGCGTCCCGCAACCCCTCCGACCAGCCCGGAGAGGATCCCCGGCCCGGACGGCGGCCACAGGACGGCTGCACTGCCGTCAGGGCCATCCTGCCCCAGCCCGACCCGTGCTCCACCCCACGGGGCGGTCCTTCGGCCTCCGGATTCACCGCCCGGAACGACCCGCGCCCTCCGAACCGGGAGCGGGAACAGCCTCAGACCGCCTCACCCAGGGCGGCGATCACGTCCACCTTCCGCGGCTGCCCGGCCGCCCGGCGCACCACCCGACCGCCCGCGTCCAGCACCAGAACGGTCGGCGTCCGCAGGATGTCCAGACGACGGACCAGCTCCAGCCGCTCCTCGGCGTCCAACTCGACGTGCGCCACCCCCTCGACCATCCCGGTCACCTCGGTCAGCACCCTGCGCGTGGCCCGGCAGGGCTGGCAGAACGCGCTGGAGAACTGCACCAGGGTCGCCCGCTCGCCGAGCGGCACCCCCAGCTCGGCCGCCGACAGCCGCACCGCCCCGTCCTTCACCCGCACCCGCAACCTCCCGTCACGCTTGGCCCGCAGCAGCCCGAACGCGCTCGCCACCACGAGGACGACAACGCACACCACCAACCCGGTCATCCCCCCAGTCTGCCCCCGCCCGCCCGGGCTCCGGGAACGGGCCCCGCAAACCGGTCGACCCGCGGCCCACGGCGCGCGTACGATCGCCGGGTGGACTCCGACCGCCCCGCACAGCCGCTGCTGACCGCCCGCCGGGTGGTCGACCTGTGCCGGGCCACGGCCTCGCGCTGTCGCTGACGCGCCCCGCCGTCACCCGTCGCCCCTCCCCCGGAGCCCCCGTGCAGATCGATCCCCGCGGCCCGCGCTTCGCCGCCGCGCTCACCACCGTCGTCCTGATAGCCGTCCTGCTCACCGGCAGCGGACTCCTGCTGGTCGCCCAGGCCCTCGTCTTCGCCCTCGGCGCCGTCGCCGGGCTGCGCCACTCGCCCTACGGCTGGCTCTACCGCACGCTGGTCCGGCCCCGGCTCGCGCCGCCGACCGAGACCGAGGACGAGCGCCCGCCGCGGTTCGCCCAGGGCGTCGGCCTGGTCTTCGCCGTCGTCGGCGCGCTCGGCTTCCTCACCGGGGTCGACTGGCTCGGCCTGCTCGCGACCGGGTTCGCACTCGCCGCCGCCTTCCTCAACGCCGCCTTCGGCTACTGCCTGGGCTGCGAGATGTACCTGCTGGTCCGCCGCGCCCAGGGCCGGGTGGACATCGCCGCCTGAGCACCCCGCCACCGGCCCGAGCCGGCCGCCCGACGGTCCGGCCGGGAAAAGTTCCCGGCCGGACTCATCACGCACATCACACCTTCACATTCCGCCTGGCGGTACGCCTCAGGTGACAGCGGGCACCCCTTCGGGGGATCATCTCCGTGTATCACCCGTGGCCGCCGCGGCGTGCCGCGCCACCGGTCGGCCCCCACGTACGGCTCGGGTACCCGCCGTACCGGGCCGCGAGGCCCGTCGAAGTCAGGACTGACCGTGGCAGAGTTCGTGTACCCGCCGGTGATCGGCGCCGCACTGACCGTCTTCCGCGCGCTCGACGTGCGCATCAGGATCGTCGGCGCCGAGCACATCCCCGCCAAGGGCGGAGCAGTCCTGGTGAGCAATCACATCAGTTACCTGGACTTCCTCTTCGCCGGCCTCGGCGCCTACCGCGGCGGACGGCGCAAGACCCGCTTCATGGCCAAGGACGACGTCTTCAAGCACGGCGTCTCCGGCCCGCTGATGCGCGGCATGAAGCACATTCCGGTCGACCGCACCGACGGCCAGCCCGCGTACGAGGCCGCCGTCCGGGCCCTGCGGGCCGGCGAGATGGTCGGTGTGTTCCCCGAAGCCACCATCAGCCGCTCCTTCATGCTGAAGAAGTTCAAGACCGGTGCCGCCCGTATGGCCGCCGACTCCGGCGCGCCGCTGCTGCCCGTCGTCCTCTGGGGCACCCAGCAGCTCTGGACCAAGGGCCGCCCGAAGACCCTCACCAAGCGGCACGTCCCGGTGACCATCATGATCGGCGAGCCGATCGAGCTGGCCCCCACCGACAAGCCCGTCATGGTCACCCGCCGGCTCCGCGCCGCGATGTCCGAGATGCTCGACCAGGCCCAGCGCGAGTACCCCGGCAAGCCGTCCGGCCCCGACGACACCTGGTGGCTGCCCGCCCAGCTGGGCGGCACCGCCCCCACCCTGGAGGTCGCCGAGGCCGAGGACGAGGCGGAGGCCACCGCCAAGGCCGAACGCCGGACCGCCCGCGACTGACGCCGTCCCGCGCCCGCCGCCCGCACCTCACGCCGCGCCTCACGTCCCGCCACGCAGCTACTCCGAGTGCCCGAACGAACGCACATCGTCGCGTGTCGCCCCCTTTTCGCCGCGTCCGATCTGACAACGTGACAGCTCCCTCGAAGCTCGCCGGGACTCACCCGGCGGATCGGAGACGGAGATGAGACGCGAATGACCGGCACACGGCTCGCACGGACCACCCCCACCACGGCCCGCACCCGCACTCGCGCCGGTGCGGGCCTGTTGCTGGCAGGAGCCCTGCTCACCGGTTGCGGCGCACAGCCCGGCGACATCCCGCTCAGCGAGATCCGCGCCGAATCGCCGTCCCCCACCCCCACGCCTACGCCCGAGCCGGCCGCTGCCGCCCCCGGTGTCGTCGGCGCCGCCGCCGCGACCCCGCCCTCCGCCCGCAACGGTCTGATCGCCAGCCGGGTCACGCTCGGCGCGGACCGGGAAACCGGCGCCATCCTCTCCACCGGGCCCGACGGCACCGGCGAGCGTCCGCTCACCCAGCCGCCGGACGGCGCCCGCGACGACAATCCCTCGTGGTCCCCCGACGGCGTCGCGCTCGCCTTCGACCGCACCGGCGACGCCGCCTCCGCCGCCCGGATCTGGCTCACCACGGCCTCCGGAGAGAACGCCCACCAGGTCGGTCCGCTCTGCAGCGTGGGAGCTCCCGACTGCATCAACGAGGCGGAGAGTCACCCCGCCTTCTCCCCGGACGGCGGGCGGATCGCCTTCAACCGCACCTGGGGATCCGGCGACCCCGAGACCGGTCAGATCCAGTACTCCGACCTGTACCTGATGACCCCGGACGGCACCGACGTCCAGCGTCTGACCTTCCTCACCAACGACAAGCCCTACTCCGGCGAGGTGACGAGTCCCAGCTGGTCGCCCGACGGAAAGCAGCTGGTCTTCGAGTACCGCACCAGCGCCACCGGGCTCCCCGCCGACGGCCGCGCGTTGTTCTCCGTCGCCGCAGACGGCACCGGCCTCCGCCAGCTCACCCCCTGGGAGCTGCGGGCCGGAGGCCGTGCCGGATGGTCCCCCGACGGCACCCGGATCGTCTTCACCACCTTCCCCGCCGGCCCCGACCTCACCCCGGGGGGCGGGATCTACGCCATGCACGCCGACGGCAGCGCGATCGAGGCCCTGACGCCCGGCCCGTCCGACGTCTCCTACGGCCCCGCGGCCTACGCCCCCGACGGCGGATCCATCGTCTTCGCCCGCGCCGCCGGCACCGGGACCTCCTCCGACCTCTACGTCATGCAGCCCGACGGGGGTAGCCCGACCCGGCTCACCGACACCCCCGACCGCTCGGAGAGCCGACCGAGCTGGGGCACCGCACCGCCCCAGGGCTGACCTCCCGGACCGGTCCGACGTGGCACGGGACGTGAACACCGCCGCCCCGGTATCACCGGAATTCCCCGGAATTGCCCCGGAAACGCAAAGAACCCCCGTCCGTATCCCGGACGGGGGTTCTTCACAATGATTGTTCGGCGGCGTCCTACTCTCCCACAGGGTCCCCCCTGCAGTACCATCGGCGCTGTGAGGCTTAGCTTCCGGGTT
>NZ_JAQYWZ010000399.1:0-1465 GCF_036290945.1 Streptomyces sp. BE303 | reverse complement strand
GCCTCGGCAACGGCGTCGATCTCGGCTTCCAGGCCCGCGACCACCACGGCCCCAGGGCCGTTCACCACGGCGACGTCCACGTCCGGGAACGCCTCCAGCACCTCCGCCTCGGAAGCACCCACCGCGAGCATCGCCCCACCCGACGGAAGGGCCTGCATCAACCTGCCGCGCGCGGCGACCAGCGTGGCCGCGTCCGCGAGCGACAGCACCCCGGCCACATGCGCGGCAGCAACCTCACCGATCGAGTGCCCGACCAGGACGTCCGGCCGCACACCCCAGCGGGTGAGCAGCGCATGCAACGCCACCTCGACGGCGAACAGGGCCGGCTGCGCGTACCCGGTGCGGTGGATCAGTTCCTCGTCCGCCAGCACCTCCGCCAACGGCCGGTCCAGATGGGCATCCAGGTGCAACGCCACCTGGTCGAAGGCATCCGCGAACACCGGGAACGCCTCGTACAACCCCCGGCCCATCGACGCTCGCTGCGCGCCCTGACCCGTGAACAGGAACGCCACCCGCCCGGCACCCGTCGTGCCCCGGAGTGCCGCAGCACCTGTGGCGACTCGGCGCATGCCCTCGACGAGGGTCTCCCGGTCACCGGCGAGCACCACGGCCCGGTGCGGCAGTGCCGCACGGCGGATCGAGGCGGCGCCGAGTTCCACCGGGCGAGCGATGTCCACCCCGGCGCTGTCGATCAGCTGTTGAGCCTGAGCACGCAGGGACGCCTCGTCCGTACCGGACAACAGCACCGGAGCAAGCGGTAGTTCGACCGACACCGGGGCAGTGGGCTCGACAGCCGGGGGCTCCTCCACGATCACGTGCGCGTTGGTGCCACTGACACCGAACGCCGACACACCCGCCCGACGAGGCCGATCCCCGGCGCTCCACGGACGCGACTCCGTCAACAGCGACACCGCGCCGGAAGCCCAATCCACGTGCGGGGAACGCTCGTCGGCGTTCAGCGTCGCGGGCAGGGTCTCGTGCCGCATGGCCAGCAGCATCTTGATGATGCCGGCGACACCGGCCGCCGCCTGCGTGTGCCCGATGTTGGACTTTACCGACCCGAGCCAGAGCGGGTCACCACCGTCACGGTCCTGACCGTAGGTGGCCAGGAGGGCCTGGGCCTCGATGGGGTCGCCGAGCGTCGTGCCGGTGCCGTGCGCCTCGACGGCGTCCACGTCGGACGCCGACAGGCCCGCCTGCGCCAACGCGGCCCGGATCACCCGCTGCTGCGACGGACCGTTCGGCGCCGTCAGACCGTTCGACGCACCGTCCTGATTGACCGCCGTGCCCCGCACCACCGCCAGGACCTGGCGACCGGCCGCCCGCGCAGACGACAACCGCTCCACGAGCAGCATGCCGACACCCTCGGACCAACCCGTCCCGTCCGCACCCGCACCGAACGACTTGCACCGGCCGTCCGGCGCCAGACCCCGCTGACGCGAGAACTCCACGAACACATCCGGCG
>NZ_JAQYWZ010000398.1:0-303 GCF_036290945.1 Streptomyces sp. BE303 | reverse complement strand
TCGATCTCGGCTTCCAGGCCCGCGACCACCACGGCCCCAGGGCCGTTCACCACCGCAACGTCCACATCCGGGAACGCCGCCAGCACCTCCGCCTCGGAAGCACCCACCGCGAGCATCGCCCCACCCGCGGGAAGGGCCTGCATCAACCTGCCACGCGCCGCGTCCAGCGCCGCCGCATCGCCGAGCGACAGCACCCCGGCCACATGCGCGGCGGCAACCTCACCGATCGAGTGCCCCACCAGCACGTCCGCCCGCACACCCCAGTGCGACAGCAGCGCATGCAACGCCACCTCCACCGCGAAC
>NZ_JAQYWZ010000397.1:0-303 GCF_036290945.1 Streptomyces sp. BE303 | reverse complement strand
GTTTTGTTTTTGTGGTTTTGTGGGTGGGTGGGGGGTTGTTGGGTGTTGGTGGTTTTTTTTTTGTGTGGTTTTTTTGTTTATTTTTTTTTTTAGTCTTTGTTTTTTTGGTTTTTTTTTTTTTTGGTTGGGGGTGGGGGGGGCCTGTGGCGGGCGGGGGGGGCCCCCCCCCCCCCCCCACACCCCAACCCCCCCCCAAACCCAACCCCCAACAACAAACCCCCCCAACCCCCCCCCCCCCACCCCCAACCACCCCCCCCCCCCACCACCACCCCCCCCACCACCCCCCACCCCACCCCCCCCCAC
>NZ_JAQYWZ010000396.1:0-309 GCF_036290945.1 Streptomyces sp. BE303 | reverse complement strand
GGGGGGGGGGGGGGCGCGCCCAACCCCCCGCCCCCGGCCCCCGGGCCCCGCCCCCCCCCCCCCCCCCCCCCCCCCCGCCCCCCCCCCCCCGAACCCCCCCCCGACCCCCCACACCGCCGCCCAGGCCCCCGCCGCCCGCACCCACAATGTTTTTTTCTCGGGGTGGAGCGTCAGGAGGCCCACGGCTCGCCGCCGCCCCCGTCCTCGTGCGGTCCCGATGACCCCTCGACTGAAAATCGGAAGAGCAGACCTCACGACTCGACTACCCAAATAAAATCGCCTATGAAGTCATCATAATGGACAGTTGGG
>NZ_JAQYWZ010000395.1:0-313 GCF_036290945.1 Streptomyces sp. BE303 | reverse complement strand
TCGACGACGTTCCAGAAGCCCGCCTCCGCTGGTTCCGCCGAACGGCGGGGCGCTGCTGGTTGCAGCCTGTACCGCTGTTGCTGTATGGGGTTGGTGGGCTGATCGGCGGTTCGGACGCCGGTGAACTGGGGCGACCAGTCTACCGGTACACCTTTGAGGTGCTGGTTGGGCACTCGATCGGTGAGGTTGCCGCCGCGCATGTGGCCGGGGTGCTGTCGCTCGGCGATGCTGCGGCGCTGGTCTCGGCGCGTGGCAGGTTGATGCAGGCCCTTCCGGCGGGTGGGGCGATGCTCGCGGTGGGTGCTTCCGAGGC
>NZ_JAQYWZ010000394.1:0-338 GCF_036290945.1 Streptomyces sp. BE303 | reverse complement strand
CGCGAGACGAGGCCTGGTGAGAGACCTGCGGCCCCCGGTCGCGAGGTCGGGCAGGGTCAGGGGTCCAGTCTCCCACCGCGTCCGTGACCCCGCGCGCCAGACGGGGGGTTCCGCAGGGCAGGCCGGGCCGTGGGCCTCGGCGGCGCCTTCCGCTGGAGCACGCGCAGGACGACGCGCCGGACCGGCCGGCGGGCGGCGGTCCGTGGGGTGTTTCCGCTGGTCTGTCCGGGCGGTGGGCCTGGGGGGGGATTTCGGGGGGTCCAGGGGCGGGACCTCGGGCCGGACCGCGGGGGGGGCGGCCTTCGGTCGGTTGGGAGGGCTGCGGGGCGTGGGTCTCG
>NZ_JAQYWZ010000393.1:0-349 GCF_036290945.1 Streptomyces sp. BE303 | reverse complement strand
GTTTGTTGTCTTCTGCCTCTGGGTTTTGGGTGGGGGGTTGGGGTTTTTTGTGTTTTGTTTTTTTTTGTTCTTTTTCAACTGTCTTGCTTTTTGAGGGGGGGGCGGGTTGGGGGGGGGGGGGGTGGGGGGGGGGGGGGTGGGGGGGGGGGGGGGGCGGGGGCGGCCGCGGGCCCCCCGCCCCCGCCGCGGCCCCCCCCCCCCCCCCCCCCCGCACCGCCCCCCCCCACAAGCCCCCCCCCACCCCCCCCCCCCCCACCCCCCCACCCCCCCCCCCCACACACCACCCCACCCCCCCCCCCCACCACCCCCCCCACAACCCACAACCACCACACACCCCACCCCCCCCCAC
>NZ_JAQYWZ010000392.1:0-426 GCF_036290945.1 Streptomyces sp. BE303 | reverse complement strand
GAGGGGGGTGTGGAGGGTGAGTTCTTCGAGGTGGGGGGTGTCGGTGTGGTGGGCTGCTTGGAGGGCGAGGTCGAGGAAGGCGGTGCCGGGGAGGAGGACGGTGTGGTTGACGGCGTGGTCGGCGAGCCAGGGGTGGGTGCGTAGGGAGATGCGGCCGCTGAGGAGGGTTTCGCCGGTGTCGGCGATGTCGACGGCGGCGCCGACGAGGGGGTGGCCGGTGGTCTCCAGGCCCGCCGCACCGACATCCCCCGCACCGGACGGCGCGTCCAGCCAGAAGTTCTGCTCCTGGAACGGGTAGGTGGGCAGTTCGACGCGTCGGCCGCGGGGGATCGCGGTGGTCCAGTCGACGGTGAGGCCGGTGGTCCAGGCGTGGGCGAGGGAGGTGAGGAGGCGTCGTCGGTCGCCTTCGTCGCGGCGCAGGGTGGG
>NZ_JAQYWZ010000391.1:0-302 GCF_036290945.1 Streptomyces sp. BE303 | reverse complement strand
GCGTCTGCGTGAGCTGGAGCCCGCAGGCATCCTCGTGCTCCCGGCCGTGTCCCTCGCGGGCGCACTGGCCGTCGTCCAGGCATCGGCCGAGGTCGCGGGCGGTGCGCCGCTGTGGTTGTCGACCCGGGGCGCGGTGTCCGTCTGCCGGGCGTACGGCGCGCCGAACGTCTTGCAGGCGGCGAAGTGGTGAATGGGCCGCGTGGTCTGACTCGATCACCCGGAGCTCCTGGGCGGACTGCTGGAGCTGCCGGAGACCCTCGACGCAAGGGCGGTCGCCCGGCTCGGTCCGGTGCTGGCCGGTG
>NZ_JAQYWZ010000390.1:0-219 GCF_036290945.1 Streptomyces sp. BE303 | reverse complement strand
CGGTGGACACGGCGTGCTCGTCGTCGCTGGTCGCGCTGCACCTGGCCGCGCAGGCGCTGCGGTCGGGCGAGTGCTCGCAGGCGCTGGTCGGCGGCGTCACCGTGATGCCGAACCCGGATGTGTTCGTGGAGTTCTCGCGTCAGCGCGGGCTGGCTGCCGACGGCCGGTGCAAGTCGTTCGGTGCGGACGCGGACGGGACGGGTTGGTCCGAGGGTGTCG
>NZ_JAQYWZ010000389.1:0-359 GCF_036290945.1 Streptomyces sp. BE303 | reverse complement strand
TCCTGTGGGGCGGCTGTTTTTTTTTTTTTTTTTTTTTTGCTGGGTTTTGTTTTGTTGTTTTTTGTTTTTTTTTGTTTGTGGTGTGTTGGGGCGTGGGGGGGGGGGGGGGGGGGGGGGGGCCCCCCCCCGGGGGGGGCCCCCCCCCCCCCCCCCCCCCCGGGCCGCTACCCCCCCCCCCCCCCCACACCCCCCGCCCCTGCGGTGGTTAAACCCCCCCGACCCCGTGATCGGAACACCCTCGCCCACCGAATCACTGCAGAACGCGCTGGAGATCAACCGCACCAGCGAAGCAGAACGTCATGGCGAGCCTCGCCCTCCAGACCCTGGAGCTGCCCGAGGGCGAGGGGGGGGCGGTCGGC
>NZ_JAQYWZ010000388.1:0-22832 GCF_036290945.1 Streptomyces sp. BE303 | reverse complement strand
GTCGGCCAGCCACGACTGGAGCAGCACCAGCAACGCGGCAGCCCGGTCCCGGGCCGCACCCGCCGCCGTCGCATCCACCAACAGCACCGGCACCGGCACCGGCAGCGCGTCACCGAGACGGATCACCGCACCCGGCACCTCACCCGCCACCTCCTGCGAGGCCCACTCCACCGCGTAGAGCAGCCGCTCGGCCGCAGCCGCTCCCGGGCGGACGGACGAGACCGGGCGCAGCACCAGGCCGTCGACCTCGGCGACCGGTGTGCCGGACGCGTCGGCGAGCAGCAGCCGTACGGTGTCGGCGCCTCCGGCCAGGGTCAGGTGCGCCCGAAGCCGCGTACCGGCCGGCCCGAAGGACCGGAAGCCGGTGACGGCGAACGGGAGCCGGACGTCGCCGTCGGTGAACAGGCCGCCGGCGGCGATCGCGTGCAGGACCGCGTCGAACAGTGCCGGGTGCAGCGCGTACCCGGCGGTCGCGTGATCGAGCTCGACCTCGGCGAACACCTCCTCACCGCGCTTCCAGACGCCCTTGAGGCCCTGGAACGCGGGGCCGTAGGCGAGCCCGCCGGCCGCTGTCTCCGGGTAGAAACCGGAGAGGTCCAGCGGGTCGGCGCCGGTCGGCGGCCAGGAGACCAGGTCCACCTCGGCGGGCGACCGCTCGTCCGCGGCGGCCAGCACTCCGGTGGCGTGCGTCGTCCAGGGGTCGTCGTCCTCGGCGCGGGCGTGCACCGACAGCGCGCACCGGCCGTCGGCGTCGGGCGCGGCGACGGTGGCGCGGAGCTGGACACCACCGCGCTCGGGCAGCGGCAGCGGAGCCTGCAGCAGCAGTTCCTCCACGACCGGGGCACCGGCTCGCTCGCCGGCTGCGCGGGCCATCTCGGCCAGCGCGGTCCCCGGTACCAGCGGGCTGCCCTGCACGACGTGGTCGGCCAGCCACGGGTGGGTGCGCAACGACAGCAGGCCGGTGAGCAGCGTCGTCGCCGCATCGGGGGCCTCGACGGCCGCTCCGAGCAGCGGGTGGCCGGTCTCGGCCAGCCCGAGGCCGATCGCGTCGCGGCTCGCGCCGGTCCGCGGCCGGGGCCAGTAGCGCCGGCGCTGGAAGGGGTAGGTGGGCAGCTCGACCCGGGGGGCGCCGGTGCCGTCGAACACGGCGGGCCAGTCGACCCGCTGGCCCCGTACGTACAGCTCGGCCAGCGCCGTCAGCAGCACGGCGGGCTCGTCCCGGTCCCTGCGCAGTCCGGCCACCGCCACGGCGTCCGGGCAGAGCACGCCCGCCAGGACGGCGAGCACGCTGTCCGGGCCGAGTTCCAGGATCCGGTCCGCGCCCAGGGCCACGGCCGCGTCGGCGAAGCGGACCGGGCGGCGGACCTGGTCGACCCAGTACTCGGGGTCCGACCACTGACCGGGCGCCACCGGGGCGCCGGTCACGGTCGAGACGGCGGGGACCGCCGGGTCGACGAGGCCGATCGTCTCCACGACCGTGCGGAACTCCGCCAGCATCGGCTCCATCAGCCGGGAGTGGAACGCGTGACTGGTCCGCAGGCGGTTGGTCTTCCAGCCCCGCTCGGTCACCAGCTCGGCGATCGCCACGATGTCGTCCTCGGCACCGGAGACGACCACCGCGGCCGGGCCGTTGACCGCCGCGAGGTCGATGTCCGGGAACGCCTCCCGCACCTCGCCCTCCGACGCCCCGACCGCCAGCATCGCGCCGCCGGCCGGCAGCGCCTGCATCAGCCGGCCCCGCGCCGCCACCAGCTTCGCCGCATCCTTCAGCGTGAGGACCCCGGCGGCGTACGCGGCCGTGATCTCACCCACCGAGTGACCCGCCACGACATCCGGCGTCACACCCCACGAGCGCACGAGCGCGAGCAGCGCCACCTCGACCGCGAAGATCGCCGGCTGCGCCCAGCCGGTCAGGTCCAGCCGCTCCCGGTCCTCCAGGACCTCGTGCAGCGGGAGGCCGAGCGCGGCGCACACCTCGTCGAAGGACGCGGCGAACACCGGGAACGCCTCGCACAACTCCCGGCCCATACCGACCCGCTGGGACCCCTGGCCGGTAAACACCACCGCCAGTCGGCCGTGCCCGGCGACCCCGGTCAGCGGGTGGGATCCGGCGGCCACCGCCGCCAGGCCCGCGTCCAGTGCAGCCTGGTCGGCGGCCACGACGACCGCGCGGTGCCGCAGCGCCGCGCGCCGGGTCAGCGCCCGGGCCAGGCCCGTGACCGGTGCGTCCAGTCCGTAGAGCTGTTCGGCCTGGGCACGCAGCCCGGCCTCGTCGGCGGCGGTGAGGACGACGGGGGCCGCCGGCCGTGCACGCAGCGGCAACTCGTCCGACCCGGTGGCCGGTTCGGTGAGCGGCACGCCTTCGAGGATGACGTGGGCGTTGGTGCCGCTGATGCCGAACGAGGACACCCCGGCCCGGCGCGGCCGGCCGGTCGCGGGCCAGTCGCGGGCCTCGGTCAGCAACTCCACCGCACCGGCGGACCAGTCCACCTGCGAGGACGGCTCATCCACGTGCAGCGTGCCGGGCAGCACGCCGTGCCGCATCGACTGCACCATCTTGATGATGCCCGCGACACCGGCCGCCGCCTGCGTGTGACCGAGGTTCGACTTCACCGACCCCAGCCACAGCGGCTCGCCGGAGCGGTCGCGCCCGTACGTCGCCAGGAGGGCCTGGGCCTCGATCGGGTCCCCCAGCGGCGTGCCCGTCCCGTGGGCCTCCACCACGTCGACGTCGCCGGCGTCGAGCCGTGCGTTGGCCAGCGCCTGGCGGATCACCCGCTGCTGCGACGGACCGTTCGGCGCGGTCAGACCGTTGGACGCACCGTCCTGGTTCACCGCACTGCCCCGCACCACCGCCAGGACCGGGTGGCCCAGGCGCTCGGCATCGGCCAGCCGCTCCACGAGCAGCATGCCGACACCCTCGCCCCAGCCGGTGCCGTCGGCGCCGTCCGCGAAGGACTTGCACCGGCCGTCGGCCGCGAGACCGCGCTGCCGCGAGAACCCGACGAAGGTGTTCGGGGTACCCATGACGGTCACGCCGCCGGCCAGCGCCGCGTCACACTCCCCGCTGCGCAGCGCCTGCACCGCCAGGTGCAGGGCCACCAGCGAGGACGAGCACGCCGTGTCGACCGTGACCGCCGGACCCTCCAGACCGAAGGTGTACGACACCCGGCCCGACGCGATGCTCCCGCCGGTGCCCATGAAGCCCTCGGCACTGTCGTCCGAAGCCCCCAGCACCATCGAGTAGTCGTTGTACATCACGCCCGCGAACACCCCGGTCCGCGAACCGCGCAGGCCCAGCGGGTCGATCCCCGCCCGCTCGAACGCCTCCCACGACGTCTCCAGCAGCAGCCGGTGCTGCGGGTCCATCGCCAGCGCCTCACGCGGCGAGATCCCGAACACCTCCGGGTCGAAGTCCCCCGCGCTGTAGAGGAATCCACCCTCCCGCGTGTACGAGGTACCCGGGTGGTCCGGGTCCGGGTGGTACAGGTTCTCCACGTCCCAGCCACGGTCCTCGGGGAAGAACCCGATCCCGTCCCGCCCGGACGCCACCAGCTCCCACAGGTCCTCCGGCGACGCGACACCCCCGGGGTAACGGCACGCCATCCCCACGATCGCGATCGGCTCGTCCGAGGCGACCGCGGCGGTCACCACCGGGGCCGCCGCCGCGACCGCCCCGGCGAGTTCGTCGGCCAGGTACGCGGCGAGTGCGACGACGTTCGGGTAGTCGAAGACCAGCGTGGAGGAGAGCCGCAGTCCGGTCACCGCGTTGAGCCGGTTGCGCAGTTCGACGGCGGTCAGCGAGTCGAAGCCCAGCTCGCTGAACGGCAGGTCCGCGGCGACCGCCGACCCGTCGGCGTGGCCGAGGACCGCAGCCACGTGTGTGCGGACCAGGTCGAGGCCGACCCGCTCGCGTTCGGCCTCCGCCAGCCCGGCCAGGCGGGCGGCGAACCCGCCGCCCGCCGTGGCCGCCGCGGGCCGTCCCGGCGCCGGCACCAGCCCGCGCAGCAGCGGCGGCACCCAGGGCCGGGTCCGCAGCGCGGCCAGGTCGAGCCCGAGCGGCACGACGGCCGCGCGGTCGGCGGCCAGCGCGGCGTCGAACGCGGCGAGGCCCTGCTCGGCACCGAGCGGCACGATGCCGCCCTGCCGGGCCCTCGCCCGTTCGGCGTCGCTGAGCCCGCTGCCCATCCCGGCGTCCCACAGGCCCCAGGCCAGCGAGGTGGCCGGGACGCCCTGCGACCGCAGTTCGGCGGCGTAGGCGTCCAGGAAGGCGTTGGCGGCGGCGTAGTTGGCCTGGCCGGGACCGCCGAACAGGCCGGCCGCCGAGGAGTACAGCACGAACGCCGTCAGGGGCCGGTCGGCCGTGGCGGCGCGCAGGTTGGCGGCGGCGTCCACCTTGGCGCGGAACACCGTCCGCAGCCGCTCCGGGGTGAGGTCGGCGAGGAGCGCGTCGTCGAGCACGCCGGCGGCGTGGATCACCGCGGTGACCGGCTCGTCCCGCAGGACCTCGGCGACGGCGTCGGCGTCGGCCAGGTCGCACGCGGCCGACCGTACGGTCACGCCGTCGAGGTCGAGGTCGGGGTCGGCGGCCCCGCCGGACCGGGAGAGCAGCAGCAGGTCACGGACGCCGTGCGTCTGCAGCAGGTGCCGGACGAGCAGTCGCCCGAGGGTGCCGGTGGCACCGGTGACGACCACGAGGCCGTCGCCGAGGTCCGCCGTGCCCGACGCCCGGATCCGGGCCAGGCGCGGCACGCGGACGACGCCGTCACGGACCAGGGCCTCCGGCAGCGGGACGAACAGCTCCTCCGCCGCGTCCACCAGGTGGATGCGGTCCGGGTGTTCGGCCTGCGCCGACCGCACCAGACCCCACAGCGCGGCGCCGTCGGCGTCGGTGATCTCCTCGCCGACCGCGCCCGACGTCCGCACGACGAGCCGGGAGTCGGCCCGGGCCGGGTCGGCGAACCAGGTCTGCAGCAGGGTGAGCAGGGCGGCTGCGCGCTCGCCCGCCGCGCCGGGCGCGGTCGCGTCGACCGTCACCACCGGGGCGGGGGCGGGCAGCGCGGCGCCGAGCGGGATCGTGACACGGGGCTCCGCGGACACCTCGGTCTCCTCCGGCACCCACTCCACGCCGTAGAGGAGCCGGTCGGCGGCCGAGAGCTGGACCCCGGAGACCGGCCGGAGCGTCAGCTGCTCGACCTCGGCGACCGGCAGGCCGGACTCGTCGGCCAGTGCCACCCGCACGCTGTCGGGGCGCGTCCCGGGGGTGAGCCGCACCCGCAGGACCGTTCCGGCCTCGCCGGAGATCCGCACGCCCGCGAACTCGAAGGGCAGGCGGACGCCGTGCTCGGGCAGCAGCCCGCCGGCTCCGACGGCGTGCAGGGCGGCGTCGAAGAGCGCCGGGTGCAGCGCGTATCCGGCGACCGCCTCCTCGGTGCCGACCTCGGCCAGCACCTCCGTGCGGTGCCGCCAGACCTTGCGCAGGCCCCGGAAGGCGGGCCCGTAGGCCATTCCGGTGGCGGCCAGCGCCGGGTAGAAGTCCTCGACCGGTACCGGCTCGGCTCCGGCCGGCGGCCAGACGACCAGTCCGGGGTCGGCCGGCTCCTCGCCCTGGGCGGTGAGCGAACCGGTCGCGTGGACGGTCCACGGCTCGGTCTCGTCGGCACGGGCGTGCAGCGTGACCTGGTGCCGTCCGTCGTCCGCACCGGCCGCGACCGTGACGCGCACCTGGACGCCGCCGCCCGCCGTCAGGGTCAGCGGGGTCTGCAGGACCAGTTCCTCCAGCGCCGGGGCGCCCGCCCGGTCGCCGGCGGCCAGCGCCATCTCGACCAGCGCGGTACCGGGCACCACGACCCGGTCGAGCACGACGTGGTCGGCCAGCCAGGGGTGGGTGGCCACCGAGAGCCGGCCGGTGAGCACGGTGGTCGGCGAGTCGGGCAGTTCCACCGCCGCGCCGAGCAGGGCGTGGCCGGTGCCGACCAGGCCGAGGCCGGCCGGGTCGGTCACGTGCAGCCCGCGGCGCGGGCGGGGCCAGTAGGTGACGTGCTGGAAGGCGTAGGTGGGCAGTTCGAGCCGGGTCGCGCCGGTGCCGGCGAAGACCGCCGCCCAGTCCACCGCGACGCCGGCCGTGAACAGCCGCCCGAGCGCGGTGAGCAGCGTCTCGGACTCCTCGCGGTCGCGGCGCAGGGCCGCGACGGCGGTCAGCTCGGGGCGGGTGTCCTGTACGAGTGCGGTGAGGACGCCGTCGGGTCCGAGTTCGAGGACCCGGTCGGCGTCGAGGGCGGTGACGGCGTCGGCGAAGCGGACCGGGCGGCGGACCTGGTCGACCCAGTACTCCGGGTCCGACCACTCCCCCTCGGAGACTGCGGCTCCCGTGACGGTGGAGACCGCGGCCAGGCGGGGTGCACCGAACCGCAGGCTCCGGACGACCTCCGCGAACTCGTCGAGCATCGGCTCCATCAGCCGGGAGTGGAACGCGTGACTGGTCCGCAGCCGCGACGTCTTCCAGCCCCGCTCCGAGGCAAGATCCGCGATTCGCACGATCTCGTCCTCGGCGCCCGACACGACCACCGCGGCCGGGCCGTTGACCGCCGCGAGGTCGATGTCCGGGAACGCCCCGCACACCTCCGCCTCCGACGCCCCGACCGCCAGCATCGCGCCGCCCGCGGGCAGCGCCTGCATCAACCGGCCCCGCGCCGCCACCAGCTTCGCCGCGTCCGCCAGGGTCAGGACCCCGGCGGCGTACGCGGCCGTGATCTCACCCACCGAGTGACCGGCCACGACGTCCGGCGTCACACCCCACGAACGGACCAGCGCCAGCAGCGCCACCTCCACCGCGAAGATCGCCGGCTGCGCCGAACCCGTCCGGTCCAGCGACTCCGCGTCCAGCCCGTGCAGCCTCAGCCCCAGCGCCTCGCACGCCTCGTCATAGGCGGTCGCGAACACCGGGAAGGTGTCGTACAACCCGCGACCCATCCCGACCCGTTGCGACCCCTGACCGGTGAACACCACCGCCAGCCGGCCCTCGGCGGCGACGCCTCCGCTCCGCACGCCGTCGGCGAGGTCGAGCAGCTCCGTCACGGTCTGGTCGCCGGTGCGTGCCAGCACCACCGCCCGGTGCGGCAGCGCCGCCCGGCCGGCCAGCGAGTGGCCGACGTCCAGCAGCCGCGCGGTGGGGCGCGTGTCGAGGAAGTCCAGCATCCGGGCGGCCTGGCCCGCCAGGCCGGCGGCGTCGTGCCCGGAGAGCACCAGCGGCACGACGGGCAGCGGGCGGCCGGCCTGCGGCTCCTCCGCCTGGGCGTCGGGGGCCTCCTCGAGGATGATGTGGGCGTTGGTGCCGCTGATGCCGAACGAGGAGACCCCGGCCCGGCGCGGGTGCGCGGCGCGCGGCCAGGGACGGCCCTCGGCGAGCAGCTCCACCGCTCCGGCCGCCCAGTCGACCTGGGGGGAGGGCCGGTCGACGTGCAGCGTGCGGGGCAGCACGCCGTAGTGCATGGCCAGCACCATCTTGATGACGCCGGCGACGCCGGCCGCGGCCTGGGTGTGCCCGATGTTCGACTTGACCGAGCCGAGCCAGAGCGGCACGCCCCCGGTCCGGTCCTGGCCGTAGGTGGCCAGCAGGGCCTGGGCCTCGATCGGGTCGCCGAGGGAGGTGCCGGTGCCGTGGGCCTCGACCGCGTCGACCCCGGCGGGGGTCAGCCCGGCGGTGGCGAGGGCCTGGCGGATGACACGCTGCTGGGAGGGGCCGTTGGGCGCGGTGATGCCGTTGCTGGCACCGTCCTGGTTGACGGCGCTGCCGCGGAGCACGGCGAGCACCGGGTGGCCGGCCCGGCGGGCGTCGGAGAGCCGTTCGAGCAGGACGACGCCCGCGCCCTCGCCCCAGCCGGTGCCGTCACCGGCGGCGGCGAAGGCCTTGCACCGGCCGTCGGCGGCGAGGCCGCGCTGCCGGCTGAACTCGACGAAGGCGCCCGGGGTCGCCATGACGGTGACGCCACCGGCCAACGCGAGGTCGCACTCGCCGGAGCGCAGCGCCTGGGCGGCGAGGTGCAGGGCGACCAGGGAGGAGGAGCAGGCGGTGTCGACGGTGATCGCCGGGCCCTCGAACCCGAAGGTGTAGGAGACCCGGCCGGAGACCAGGCTGCCGGCGCTGGCCGCCCCGGCGTAGCCCTCGGCTCCGGCGCTGGCCTGGCGCAGCAGCGTGCCGTAGTCGCTGTAGAGGACGCCGGCGAACACGCCGGTCCGGCTGCCGCGCAGCGCGGTCGGGTCGATGCCGGCGCGCTCCAGCGCCTCCCAGGAGGTCTCCAGCATCAGTCGCTGCTGCGGGTCCATGGTGACGGCCTCGCGCGGGCTGATGCCGAAGAACCCGGCGTCGAACCGGCCGGCCCCGGCGAGGAACCCGCCCTCGTCGACGTAGGAGGTGCCGGGGTGGTCCGGGTCGGGGTGGTAGAGCGAGTCGAGGTCCCAGCCGCGGTCGTCGGGGAAGCCGGAGACGCCGTCCCGGCTGTCGGCGAGCAGCCGCCAGAACGCCTCGGGGGTGTCCGCCCCGCCGGGGAGGCGGCAGCCCAGGCCGACGATGACGACGGGGTCGTCGAGGTCGGTCCCGGTGGGCCGGGACGTGACGGCAGTGGCCGGGACGGCCTGCTCGGCCAGCGCGCCGACCAGTTCGCCGCGCAGGAAGGCGACCAGCGCCTGCGGGGTCGGGTAGTCGAAGGTGAGCGTCGCCGGCAGGCGCAGCGCGGTGGCGGCGTTGAGCCGGTTGCGCAGCTCGACGGCGGTCAGCGAGTCGAAGCCCAGCTCGCTGAAGGCCCGGCCGGCCGGGACGGCGTCACCGGAGCCGTGGCCGAGCACCGCGGCGACCTGGGTGCGGACCAGGTCGAGGAGCAGCCGGTCCTGGTCGGCGGGGGCCAGCTCGGCGAGGCGCTGGAGCAGGGAGGCGGCGGTGGCGCCGGTGGCGGCGCGCCGGACGTTCTCGCGGACCATGCCGCGCAGCAGCGGGGGCAGGCCGGCGTCGCCCTGGCGGGCGCGCAGCACGGTGTGGTCGATCCGGATCGGCACCAGCAGCGGATGCTCGGAGTCGAGGGCGGTGTCGAACAGGCCGAGGGCCTCGGGGACCGCCAGCGGTGCGATGCCGCCGCGGCTGAGCCGCCGGCGGTCGACCTCCGACAGGTTCTGGGCCATGCCGGCGTCGGTGTCCCAGGCGCCCCAGGCGAGCGAGGTGCCGGGCAGGCCGCGGCTGCGGCGGGCGGCGGCGAAGGCGTCGAGGAACGCGTTGGCGGCGGCGTAGTTGCCCTGTCCCGGGGTGCCGAACAGGCCGGCGACCGAGGAGTACAGGACGAACGCGTCGAGGTCGGCGCCGGCGGTGGCCTCGTGCAGGTTGACCACCGCGTCGACCTTGGCGCGGAGCACCGCGTCGAGCCGGTCGGGGGTCAGTGCGGTGAGCACGGTGTCGTCCAGGACGCCCGCGACGTGCACGACGGCACGGACGTCCACGCCGTCGAGCACCCGGTCGAGGTCGGTGCGGTCGGCGACGTCGCAGCGGACCAGCCGGACCCTCGCGCCGGCGTCGGTCAGCTCGGACCACAGGTCGGCGGCGCCGGGCGCGTCGGTGCCGCTGCGGCTGAGCAGCAGCAGGTCGCGGACGCCCCGGGTGTGCACGAGGTGGCGGACGAGCAGCCGGCCGAGCGTGCCGGTGGCGCCGGTGACGACCGTGGTCCCGCTCTCGCGGGCCTGGCGGGGCATCACCAGGACGTTCTTGCCGATGTGCTTGGCCTGGCTGACGAAGCGGAACGCGTCGCGGGCCTGCCGGACGTCCCACGCGCGCACCGGGGGCAGCCGCAGCTCGCCGGCGTCGAACAGCGCGAGGATCTCGGTGAGCATCGCGCCGATCCGGTCCGGGCCGGCCTCGAAGAGGTCGAACGGCCGGTAGCGGACGCCGGGGTGGTCGGCGGCGAGGCGGGCCGGGTCGCGCAGGTCGGTCTTGCCCATCTCCAGGAACCGGCCGCCGGCCGGCAGCAGGGTCAGGGACGCGTCGATGAGCTCGTTGGCCAGGGAGTTGAGCACGACGTCGGCGCCCCGGCCGCCGGTGGCGCGGGCGAACTCCGCGGCGAACGCGGTGGTGCGGGAGGAGGCGATGTCCTCGTCGGGCAGGCCGAGGGCGCGCAGGGCGTCCCACTTGGCGGGGCTCGCGGTGGCCAGGACCCGGGCGCCGAGGTGCCGGGCGATCTGGATCGCGGCGGTGCCGACGCCACCGGCGCCGGCGTGCACCAGCACGGTCTCGCCGGGTTGCACGTCGGCCAGGTCGACCAGCGCGTAGTAGGCGGTGAGGTAGGCCATCGGCACGGCGGCGGCCTCGGCGAACGTCCAGTCGGACGGGATCCGGGCCAGGAGCCGCCCGTCGGTGACCGCGACCGGGCCGAAGCCCCCGGCGAACGCGCCCATGACCCGGTCGCCCGGGGCGAGGTCCGGCCCGTCCGGGCCGACCTCCAGGACGACGCCGGCGCCCTCGCTGCCGAGGTCGAGCGGGTTGTCGCTGGGGTGGACGCCGAGGGCGATCAGCACGTCGCGGAAGTTCAGGCCGGCGGCGCGGACGGCGACCCGCACCATGCCCGGCTCCAGCGGACTCTCGGGCGCGGGGCAGGCGACCAGCCGCAGCTGGTCCAGGGTGTCGCCGCCGGCGGCCTTCTCCAGCCGCCAGGCGGGCGCGTCGGGCGGGGTCATCGCCGGGTCGGGCAGGATGCGGGCCAGCCGGGGCGCGGCGACGGCGCCGCCCCGGACCAGGGCCTGCGGGACGTCACCGGCGGCGACCAGGGCGGGAAGGGCGGCCCAGGACGCCGCGCTGCCGTCGACGTCGGCCAGGACGATCCTGGCCGGGTACTCGGACTGGGCGGAGCGGACCAGGCCCCAGACGGCGGCGTGCGCGAGGTCGGTGGGCTCCTCGCCGGGGCCGCCGGCGACGGCGCCGGTGGTGGTGACGACCAGCGTGGTCCCGGCGTACCGCTCGTCGCCGATCCACTCCTGGAGCGCGGCCAGCACCCGCCGGGTGGCGGTGCGGACGCGGGCGGCCGGACCGGCCGGGTCGTCGTGGTCGGCGTGCCCGGGCGGGCAGTCCAGCAGCAGGACGGCCGGCGGGTCGGCCGGGGCGTCCGGGCCGGCCAGCGGCAGGCCGGTGTCCCGGACGGCTCCGAGGGTGGCCCAGCCGGTCGGGGCCGGGGTCTCCTCCAGCCGGCGTTCGACCCAGTCGACGCCGAACAGCGAGCGGGGTGCCTGGCGCGGCCCGACCGCGAGCGGGCCGGCGGCGACCGGCCGCATGACCATCGAGCCGATGGTCACGACGGGGGCGCCGGTGCCGTCCGCGGCGAGGAGCGCGACCCGGTCGGTGCCGGACGGGGTGAGCCGGACGCGCAGCGCGGTGGCGCCGACGGCGTGCACGGCGAGGTCGGTGAAGGCGAACGCCATCCGGGCCGAGCCGTCGGCGCCGGCCCCGGCGAGGGCCGCGCCGTGCATCGCGGCGTCCAGCAGGGCGGGGTGGAGCTGGAAGCGGGCGGCCTGGCCGGTCTCGGACTCCGGCAGGGTCACCTCGGCGTAGACGTCGTCGCCGAGCCGCCAGGCGGCGGTCAGGCCCTGGAACGCCGGCCCGTAGCCGAAGCCGGCGCCGGACAGCCGTTCGTAGAAGCCGTCGACCGGCAGGCGGGTGGCGCCGGCCGGCGGCCAGACGTCCAGGTCGTCCGGCGGGGTCTGCGGGCCGGCGGGGGCGAGGTACCCGGTGGCGTGCGGCGTCCACGGCTCGTCGGGCAGCGCGTCCTCGCGGCGGGAGTGGACGCCGACGGTGCGCCGGCCGCTCTCGTCGGCGGCGCCGGTGACGACCTGCAGCGCGACGCCCCCGGACGCGGGGACGGTGAGCGCGGCCTGGACGGTGAGCTCCTCCAGCACCGGCGTGTCGACCTGTTCGCCGGCCCGCAGCGCCAGTTCGACCATCGCGGTGCCGGGCAGGACGGCGGTGCCGAGCACGGCGTGGTCGGCGAGCCAGGGGTGGGTCTGGACGGCGATCCGCCCGGTGAAGACGCTGCCGTCGCCGTCGGCGAGGGTCAGCACCGCGCCGAGCAGCGGGTGTCCGGTCGCGGTCAGCCCCAGTCCGGCGGCGTCGACGGTGACCAGGTCGGCCGGTGAGGGCCAGTACAGCTCCTGCCGGAACGGGTAGGTGGGCAGGTCGAGCGGCTCGGCGGGGCGCACGGGGTGCAGGGCCGACCAGGTCACGGCGGAGCCCGCGGCGTGGATCCTGGCCAGGGCGGTGAGGAACGCGGTGACCTCGTCGCGGTCCCGGTGCAGCGCGGCGACGCACGCCCCGGCGTCCGGCAGCGTCTCCGCGGCCATCGCGGCCAGCACGGTGTCGGGGCCGAGTTCCAGGTAGCGGCCGGCGCCCAGGGCGTCCAGCGCGTGGACGGCGTCGGCGAAGCGGACGGGGCTGCGCACCTGGTCGACCCAGTACTGCGGGTCGCTCCACTGGCCGACGGCGACCGGGCGGCCGGTCACGGCGGACACCGCCGCGAGGGTGGGTTCGGCGAAGTCGAGGCCGCGGACCACCGCGCCGAACTCGGCGAGCATCGGCTCCATGAGCCGGGAGTGGAACGCGTGGCTGGTGTTGAGCCTGCTGGTCTTCCAGCCGGCGGCGCGGGCCTTCTCGGCGAACCGGTCGACCGCGGCCTCGGGGCCGGAGAGCACGACGGCGGACGGACCGTTGACGGCGGCGATGTCGAGGTCGTCGGGGCCGGCCGCCCGGACGGCGTCCTCGGTGGCGCGGACGGCGAGCATGGCGCCGCCGGACGGCAGCGCCTGCATCAGCCGGCCGCGGGCGACGACCAGGGCGGCGGCGTCGTCCAGGGAGAGCACGCCGGCGGCGTGGGCGGCGGCGATCTCGCCGACCGAGTGGCCGGCGACGATCTCGGGCTCCAGGCCGAGGCCGCGGACGGTCTCCAGCAGGGCGACCTCGACGGCGAACAGCGCCGGCTGGGCGTAGCCGGTCCGGTGCAGGAGGTCGCTGTCGAGGACGTCCCGCAGCGGGAGGTCCCCGGGCTGCCGGACGAGGTGGCGGTCGAGGGCGGCGGCGACGGTGTCGAACGCCTCCGCGTACCGGGGGAACCGCTCGGCGAGCCGGCGGCCCATGGCGGTCCGCTGGGCGCCCTGGCCGGTGAAGAGGAAGGCGAGCTTGCCCTCGGCCGGCTCGCCGGTGACCAGGCCGGAGCCGGGCTCGCCGACGGCGAGGGCGGCGAGGCCGCTCAGGAGCGACTCCCGGTCGTCGGCGAGCAGCACGGCGCGGTGCTCCAGCGCGGCGCGGCCGGTCGCCAGGGCGTGGCCCAGGTCGGCGATCCGCACCCGGGGCCGGTCCTCGACGAAGGTGTAGAGCTGCCGGGCCTGCGCGCGCAGGGCGTCGGCGTCCCGGGCGGACAGCACCACGGGGGCCGGCAGCAGCGGGGCCGGCCCGGCCGGGGCCGGCTGCTCCGCGGCCGCGGAGCAGCCGGCCCCGTCCGCGTCGTCCGCGTCGGTCCCGGCCTCGGTCGGCGCGGGCGGCTCCTCGATGATCATGTGGACGTTGGTGCCGCTGACCCCGAACGAGGAGACACCGGCCCGGCGGGGGGTGTCCCGGCGGGGCCAGGGGAGGGCCTCGGTGAGCAGTTCGACGTCACCGGCCGCCCAGTCGACGTGCGGGCTGGGCTCGTCCAGGTGCAGCGACTTCGGCATGGTCTCGTGCCGCATCGCCAGCACGGCCTTCATCACACCGGCGACGCCCGCGGCGGCCTGGGTGTGGCCGATGTTCGACTTGACCGAGCCCAGCCGGGCCGGGCGGCCGGCGGTGCGGTCCTGCCCGTAGGTGGCGAGCACGGCCTGGGCCTCGATCGGGTCGCCCAACCGGGTGCCGGTGCCGTGCGCCTCGATCAGGTCGACGTCGTCGACCGAGAGCCCGGCGTTGGCCAGCGCCTGCCGGATGACGCGCTGCTGGGAGGGGCCGTTGGGAGCGGCGATGCCGTTGCTGGCGCCGTCCTGGTTGACGGCGCTGCCCCGGATGACGCCGACGACGGGGTGGCCGAGCCGCCGGGCCCGGGAGAGCCGCTCCAGCAGCAGCAGGCCGACGCCCTCGGAGAGCCCGATGCCGTCGGCCTCGGCGGAGAACGCCTTGCAGCGGCCGTCGGCGGCCAGACCGCGCTGGCGGCCGAACTCGGTGAACGCGCCCGGGGTGGCCATCACGGTCACGCCGCCGGCCAGCGCCATCGTGCACTCGTCGGCGCGCAGGGCCTGCGCGGCGAGGTGGATGGCGACCAGCGACGAGGAGCAGGCGGTGTCGATCGTGACGGCGGGGCCTTCGAGGCCGAGCGTGTAGGACACCCGGCCGGAGAGGACGGCCGCGGTGGTGCCGGTGATCAGGAAGCCCTCGGCCGCCTGCACGCTGCCGCCGATGAGCCGGACGTAGTCCTGCGTGTTGGAGCCGATGAACACGCCGGTACGACTGCCGCGCAGCGTGGTCGGGTCCACCCCCGCCCGCTCCAGGGCCTCCCAGGACGCTTCGAGCACCTGCCGCTGCTGCGGGTCCATCGACAGCGCCTCGCGCGGGCTGATGTCGAAGAACGCCGCGTCGAACTCGCCGGCGCCGTCCAGGAAGCCGCCCTCGGAGGACCGCCCGTCGGTGGTCCCGGAGCCCTCGTCGTAGGCGTCGTCGAGGTCCCAGCCGCGGTCCGCGGGCGGGCGGCCGATGGCGTCGGCGCCGGCGTTCACCAGCCGCCACAGGTCGTCGGGGCTGCGGACGCCGGCCGGGTAGCGGCAGCTCATGGCCACGATCGCGATCGGCTCCCGATCGGCGGACTCAGCCTTGTGGAGCCGCTCACGGGTCTGGTGCAGATCCGCCGTGACCCGCTTGAGATAGTCGAGGAGCTTCTCTTGAGCCACCAACTCAGGCCTCACCAAGTTCGGTTCGCGCGGAGCGCGGGGAAGCGATGCGGGGGACCGCCGAAGCGCGTGTCCGCACTCCTGCCAGCCTGGGCCGAACGTAGGCCGCCTCCCGGGCGGCGGCCTACCCCTACCCCTCCCCTGCCGGGACCGGGGTGCCCTGGGACCGGGGTGCGGGCCCGACCCCGGACGCGCGCGGGCCGCGCCCCCGGAGTTCCGGGGGGCGCGGCCCGCGACACGTCCGGCGGCGTCCCCCGGTTTCCCGTCCGGAGGCCCCGCCGCACGCCCGCGCTACGACACGCCGAGCTCGTCGATGAACCGGAAGACCTCGTCGGCGCTGGCCGCCTCCAGCCGGTCACTCACCGACTCCGTGCCCTCCTCCGCCGGGCCGGCGTCCTCGTCGAGGCCCGCGAGCAGACCGCGCAGCCGCATGGCGACCCGCAGGCGCAGCGCGGTGTCGTCCGCGGTGGCCGTCAGCGCCTCGGTCAGCTGGTCGATGGTGGCCAGCACGCTCTCCGGGGTCGCGCCGCCGCCCGTCACCAGGCCCTCCAGGAGCAGTCCGGCCACCGCCGCCGGGGTCGGCCGGTCGAAGACCAGCGTCGCCGGCAGGGACAGGCCGGTGGCGGCGGTCAGCCGGTTGCGCAGATCGACCGCGGTCAGCGAGTCGAACCCGAACTCCTTGAACGGGCGGCGGGCCTCGACCGCGTCCGGGCCGTCGTGCCCGAGGACGGCGGCGGCGTGCCCGCGCACCAGGTCGAGCGCGATCTGCTCGTGCTCGTGCGGGGGTGCGGCGGCCAGCTGCTCGCGCAGCGCCGCACCGGCGTCGGCCGGCGGGGCGGCCTCGGCGGTCGCCCGCAGGGCCCGGACGTCCGGCAGGTCGGCGATCAGCGGGCGGGACCTCGCGAAGCCGAAGGCCGGGGCGAAGACCGACCAGTCGACGTCGGCGACCGCGAGGAAGGTCTCCCCCGCCCCGGCGGCCTGCCGCATCGCGGTGATCGCGGCCTCGGGGGACATGCCCCGGAAGCCGCGCCGGCGCATGTACTCCTCGCCGCCGGTCGCCTCGGCCATCCCGCCGCCGTCCCACAGCCCCCAGGCCACCGAGGTGACCGGCAGGCCACGCTCGCGGGCCTGCTCGGCCAGCACGTCGAGGGCGGCGTTGGCCGCGCCGTAGGTGCCCTGGCGGGCGCTGCCCCAGACGCCCGAGTTGGACGAGAACAGCACCGCCTGCTCCAGGTGCGCCGGGTCGAGCAGGTCGAGCAGGTGGACCGCGCCCTCGACCTTGCCGGAGCTCACCTCCGCCAGCTCGGCCGCGGTCGCGTCGGCGAGCAGGCCGGGGCAGAGCGTGCCGGCGGCGTGGACCAGGGCGGTGACCGGCCCGGGCAGACCGGCCAGCAGCTCGGCGACCTGCGTCCGGTCGGCGGTGTCGCAGGCGGCGACGGTCACCCGCGCGCCGAGCGCGGTCAGCTCCTCGCGCAGGTCCACGGCGCCGGGGGCGGCCTCGCCCCGGCGGCTGGTGAGCACGACGTGGTCGGCGCCGGACCCGGCGGCCCACCGGGCCACGTGCGCGCCGAGCGCGCCGGTGCCCCCGGTGATCAGCACGGTGCCGCGCGGCTCCCACAGCGGTGCGGCCGGGTCGGCCGGCGCGGGCAGCAGCCGGCGGGCCAGCACACCGCCGGTGCGGACGGCCACCTGGTCCTCGTCGTCGAGGCCGGCGAGGACGGCCGCCGTCCGGCCCGCGGAGCGGGCGTCCAGCGTGGCGGGCAGGTCGAGCACGCCGCCCCAGGCCTCCGGGTGCTCCAGGGCGAAGGTGCGGGCCAGCGCCCAGACCTGCGCGGGGGCGAGCCGGGGCGCCGGGTCGCCGGGGACGGCGGCGACCGCGCCCCGGGTGAGGATCCACAGCGCGGTGTCCACGCCGCCGATCTCCCGGAACAGCGCGAGCGTGTCGAGGAGCCCCCGCTCGTCGTCGCCGAGCGCCAGCAGCGACACGACGCCCCGGTAGGGCCCGGCGGCCAGGGTCGCCCGGTCGACGGCCGTGCTGTGCTCGACCTCGGCGCCGGCGGCGGCCAGCAGGTCCGTCAC
The DNA here is from genome assembly GCF_036290945.1 of Streptomyces sp. BE303. Lineage (NCBI taxonomy): Bacteria > Bacillati > Actinomycetota > Actinomycetes > Kitasatosporales > Streptomycetaceae > Streptomyces > Streptomyces sp. BE303. Next base: position 5,822 of record NZ_JAQYWZ010000388.1, on the reverse strand, counting down.
CTCGCCGGGGTCGACGTCGGCCGGGTGGAGGACCAGCCAGGTGCCCGACAGCCGGCCCGGCTCCGGCTCCGGCAGGGACCTGAACGCGATCCGGAACCGCCAGGCGTCCAGCTGCGAGCGCTCCTGGCGACCGCGGCGCCAGCCGGCGAGCGCGGGCAGCACGGGCGTGAGGGCGCCGGGATCGACGCCCAGGGTCTTGCCGAGCAGCGCCGCGTCCGCCGTCTCGACCGCGTTCCAGAACTCGTCGTCCGGGTCGTCGGCGGCCACGCCGGGCTCGTCGGCCAGCCAGTAGCGCTGGTGCTGGAAGGCGTAGGTGGGGACCCCGGGCGCCCGGCGGCCTCCGGCGAGCAGCGCGGCCCAGTCGACCGGCACGCCGGCCACCCACGCCTCGGCGAGGGTCCGGACCTGGCGGCCGGGACCGTCCTCGTCACGGCGGAGCGTGCCGGCCACGGCCGCCTCGCCCGGACCGGCGACGTCCTGGATGCTGGCGGTGAGCACCGGGTGCGGGCTGACCTCGACGAAGTGCCGGTAGCCGTCGGCGAGCAGGCGCCCCACGGTCGCGGCGAACCGGACCGGCTGCCGCAGGTTGTCGTACCAGTAGTCGGCGCCGTCCTCGGGCGTCATGGGCTCGGCCCGGACGGTCGAGTACCAGGGCACCCGGCCGGCGCCGATGCGCACCGGGGCGAGCCCCTCCAGCACGCGGTCACGGAGGACCTCGACCTGGACGGAGTGGCCGGCGGCACTGGACTTGACCCGGCGTGCCCGCACGCCCTCCGCCTCGTAGCGGGCGGCCAGCTCGTCGACCGCGTCGGACTCGCCGGCCACGATCACCGAGGCCGGTCCGTTCACCGCGGCGATCTCCAGCCGGATCCGCCCCCGGCCGTCCTCGTACTCGGCGATCCGGGCGGCCACGTCGGCCTCGGCCGCGGCAACCGAGAGCATGGCGCCGGCGCCGGCGATCGCCATCAGTTCCCGGCTGCGCAGCGCGACGATCCTGGCCGCGTCGGCGAGGGTGAGCGCACCGGCGACGCAGGCCGCCGCGATCTCGCCCTGGGAGTGCCCGACGACCGCCGCCGGGGTGACGCCGTGCGCGTCCCACCAGGCCGCCAGCGAGACCATCACGGAGAACAGCACCGGCTGGACGACGTCGAGCCGGCCGAGCGGCGGGGTCCCCGGCTCCTGGCGGAGCACCGCCTCCACCGACCAGTCCAGGTAGGCGCCGAGGGCGGCGTCGCACTCGCGCAGGCGGGTGGCGAAGGCCGGGGAGCTCTCCAGCAGCCCCGCGGCCATGCCCTCCCACTGGCCGCCCTGGCCGGGGAAGACGAGGACCACGCCGCCGGGGGGCCCGGCCACTCCGGCGACGACGCCGGCCGCGGGCCGCCCGTCGGCCAGCGCGGCCAGCGCGGGTCCGTCCAGCGCGACGGCGCGGTGCTCCAGCCGGGCCCGGCCGGCGAGGGTGTGCGCGACGTCGGTCAGCGGCAGGCCGGGCCGCTCGCGCAGGAACGCGGCCAGTCGACGGGCCTGCGCGGCCGGCACGCCCCGGTCGCGGCCGGAGAGCAGCAGCGGGACGACCGGCAGCTCCGGGTTCTCCGGCGCGGGCGGCACGGACGGCGCCTGCTCCAGCACGACGTGGGCGTTGGTGCCGCTGATGCCGAAGGAGGAGACGGCGGCGCGGCGCGGCCGGCCGGTCTCGGGCCAGGACCGCTCGGCGTCCAGCAGCGCGACGGCGCCGGACTCCCAGTCGATGTGCGGGGAGGGGGCGTCGATGTGCAGGCTGCGGGGCAGCAGCCCGTGGTCGAGCGAGAGGATCATCTTGATCAGTCCGGCGACGCCGGCGGCGGCCTGGGTGTGGCCGAGGTTGGACTTCACCGAGCCGAGCCAGAGCGGCGCGTCGCCGTCGCGGTCCTGGCCGTACGTGGCCAGCAGGGCCTGGGCCTCGATCGGGTCGCCCAGCCGGGTGCCGGTGCCGTGCGCCTCGACCGCGTCGACGTCCTGCGGCGTCAGACCGGCGTTGGCCAGCGCGGCCCGGATGACCCGCTGCTGGGAGGGGCCGTTGGGCGCGGTCAGGCCGTTCGAGGCGCCGTCCTGGTTGACCGCCGTGCCCCGGACGACCGCCAGCACGGGGTGGCCCAGGCGCAGGGCGTCGGAGAGGCGCGCGACCAGCAGCACGCCCGCCCCCTCCGACCAGGTGGCCCCGTCGGCGGCGGCGGAGAACGGCTTGCACCGGCCGTCGGCGGCCGAACCGCCCTGCCGGGCGACCTCGACGAAGGTGCTGGGGTTCGCCATCACCGAGACGCCGCCGGCCAGCGCGAGTTCGCACTCGCCCCGGCGCAGGGACTCCGCGGCCAGGTGCAGCGCGACCAGCGAGGAGGAGCAGGCGGTGTCGACGGTGAGCGCCGGGCCCTCCAGACCGAAGACGTAGGAGACGCGGCCGGACGCCACGCTGCCGGAGACACCGGTCGCGCGGTAGCCCTCGACGCCCTCGGGCAGCGTCGACAGGCCGGTGCCGTAGTCGTGGTACATCAGGCCGGTGAAGACACCGGTCCGGGAGCCGCGCAGCCCGGTCGGGTCGAGGCCGGCACGTTCGAACGCCTCCCACGAGGTCTCCAGCAGCAGCCGCTGCTGCGGGTCCATCGCGAGGGCCTCGCGCGGGGAGATGCCGAACAGGCCGGCGTCGAACTCGCCGGCGTCGTGCAGGAAGCCGCCCTGCCGGGTGAAGTGGTAGCCGCCGAAGTCCCAGCCGCGGTCGGTGGGGAAGCCGGAGATCGCGTCGCCGCCGTCGCGCAGCAGCTGCCAGAGGTCCTCGGGGGTGCGCACCCCGCCGGGGAAGCGGCAGGCCATGCCGATGACGGCGATCGGCTCGTCGGTGCGCACCGGGCCGGTCCGCTCCGGCGCCGCGTCCGCCGTCCGGTCGGAACCGAGCGCCCGGTCGAGCAGGTAGCGGGCGATGGCGCGGGCGTTGGGGTAGTCGAACGCGAGCGTCGCCGGCAGCGTCAGGCCGGTGGCGGGCTGCAGGCGGTTGCGCAGCTCGACCGCGGTCAGCGAGTCGAAGCCCAGCTCGCGCAGCGCCCGGTTGCCGTCGATCGCGCTGCCCGCGGCGAACCCCAGGACGGCGGCGATCGTGCCGCGGACCAGTTCGGTGGCGGTCTGCTCGCGCTCCGCCTCGGGCAGGCCGGCGAGCCGCCGGGCGAACGTGCCCGGGCCGTCGGCGGTGGCGGCCCGGCGCGGGCCGGTCCGGACCAGCCCGGACAGGACGGGCGGGAGCAGCCCGCCCTCGGCGGTGGTCCGCAGCGCGGGCAGGCTCAGCGCGACCGGCACGGCCAGCGCGGTGTCGGCGCGCAGGGCCGCGTCGAACAGCGCCAGGCCCTGCCCGACCTCCAGCGGCAGGATGCCGCCGCGCCGCAGCCGGCGCCGGTCGGCGTCGGTGAGGTTGCCGGCCATGCCCTCGTCGGTGTCCCACAGGCCCCAGGCCAGCGAGGTCGCCGGCAGGCCCCGGGCCCGCCGGAAGGCCGCGAACGCGTCGGTGAACGTGTTGGCGGCGGCGTAGTTGGCCTGCCCGGCGTTGCCGAGGACGCCGGCGGCCGAGGAGAACAGCACGAACGCGGCGAGCGGCCGGCCGGCCGTGGCCTCGTGCAGGTTGCGGACGGCATCCGTCTTGGGACGCAGGACGGCGTCCAGGCGGTCGGGGGTGAGGTCGGCCAGCAGCCCGTCGTCGAGCACCCCGGCGGTGTGGACGACGGCGGTGACCGGCACGCCGCTCAGCGCGGCCTCGACGGCCGCCCGGTCGGTGACGTCGCAGGCGACCGCGCGCACCTGCGCACCGTCGAGGTCGAGGCCGCCGCCGGAGCGGGACAGCAGCAGCAGGTCGCGGACCCCGTGGGCGGCGACCAGGTGACGGGCGATCAGGCGGCCGAGCGTGCCGGTGGCACCGGTGACCACCACCGTGCCGGCGGTCAGGTCGGGGAGTTCGCCGTCCGGTCCGGCGTGCCGGACGATCCGGGGCACCACGATCCGGTCGCCGCGCACCGCCGCCTGGGGGTGTCCGGCGGCGAGCACGTCCGGGATCCGGTCCGCGGTCGGGGCGTCGACGACGGTGAGGCGGCCGGGGTGCTCGTTCTGTGCGGAGCGGACCAGCCCCCAGACGGCCGCCGAGAGCAGTCCGGGCACGGCGTCCCCGGGGTCCGCGGCGATCGCGCCGTCGGTGTGCACGACCAGGTGGGTGTCGGACCGGCGTTCGTCGCCGAGGAACCGCTGGAGGGTCTCCAGCAGCTGTCCGGTGCGGCTGCGCACCGCGTCGGCGTCCGGGGCGGCGCCCGGGTCGGCGGTGGTCGCGGGGTCGGCGCCCGGGGCGGGGGCGGTCGCGGTGCAGTCCAGCACCAGGACCTCGCCGGGGTCAGCGGGGAGCGCGTCGCCGAGCGTGATCGTGGGCAGCGCGCCCGCCGCGCCCGCCGGCACGCCGGCGTCCGTCCAGTCCAGCGTGTAGAGCGGGGCGTCGGGTGCGGCGCCGGTCCGGTCGGCCGTGACCGGCCGGACCGCGAGCGCGTCGACGTCGAGGACGGGGAGCCCCGCCTCGTCGGCGGCGTGCAGCCGGACCGTCTCGGCTCCCTCGCCCGCGGTGAGCCGGACCCGCAGGGAGCGGGCACCGACGGCGTGCAGGCGGACGCCGTTGAAGGCGAACGGCAGCCGGGCCGCGCCGTCCTCACCGGGCACCAGACCACCGGCGGCCAGCGCGTGCAGGCAGGCGTCGAACAGCGCCGGGTGGAGCCCGAAGCCGCCGGGGTCGGCGTCGCCCCCGGTGCCGAGGGCGACCTCGGCGAGGATCTCGCCGTCACGGCGCCACACCTGGCGCAGGCCCCGGAACACGGGACCGTAGACCAGGCCGGTGTCCGCCAGCGCGGCGTAGAGGGTCTCGGCGTCGACCGGCTCGGCGTCGCGCGGCGGCCACGGCAGGTCGGCCGGCGGGTCGGCCGGCGGCGGTACCGGTGCCGAGCCGGCCGGGCGGAGGGTGCCGGTGGCGTGGGTCGTCCAGGGGTGTTCCCCGTCGGGGCGGGAGTGGACGGTGACCGTGCGTCCCCCGCCCTCCCGCCCGGTCGCGGCGACGGTGACGCGCAGGTCCGCCCCGCCGGCCTCGGGCAGCGCCAGCGGGGCCTGGAGCAGGAGCTCCTCGACGACCGGGGCGTCGGTGAACTCTCCGGCCGCGAGGACCAGTTCGACCAGTGCCGCGCCGGGGACCAGGACGGTGCCGAGCACGTCGTGGTCGACGAGCCAGGGCTGGGTGCGCCGGGAGAGGTGCCCGGTGAAGACGACGGTGTCGGAGTCGGGCAGCCGGACGGCCGCCGCGAGCAGCGGGTGGCCGGTGCCGTCCAGGCCGGCCCCGGCGAGGTCGCCCGTGCCGGGCTCGGAGGCGAGCCAGTAGTGCTGCCGCTGGAAGGGGTAGGTCGGCAGGTCGGGCAGGCGGCGGCCGTCGGTGGGCCAGGCCCGCCAGTCGACCTCGGCGCCGCGGACCCACGCCTCGCCGAGCGCGCGGATCCGCCCGGCCGGGCCGTCCTCGCCCCGGCGCAGCGTCCCCCACACCCCCGCGTCCGGAGCGCACTGCTCCAGCGCCACGGTGAGCACCGGGTGCCCCGACACCTCCGCGAACAGCCGGAAGCCCTCCCCCGCCAGCTTCTCCACGACCGGCCCGAAGCGGACCTGGTCGCGCAGGTTGGACCACCAGTAGGCCGCGTCCACCGGCTCCGTGACCCGCTCCCCCGTCACCGTCGAGAACCACGGAACACGCGGCACCGCACCCCGCACCCCGACCAGACCCGCGACCACCGCCT